>CALMGB010000171.1 GCA_937863535.1 uncultured Caulobacteraceae bacterium | reverse complement strand
GTCGGCGTCGAGGGTCGGTTGGTCCGGCGCGCCGGCGTCCTCGTCGGGCTCGCGTTCTTCGCGCGTCGCGATCCAGGCACATCCGACGCCGAAGACCAGGATCAGGCTGGAGAGCAGGAAGGGCGCGCCCGCCTCCGCGATCGGATGGGGCGGGGTGACGAAATAGGCGAACACCAGGGTGAAGATCGACGGGCCGACCAGCTCTGATATTCCGGTGAGGCTGGCGTTGGCGCCCTGCAGCTGGCCTTGCTCGGCGGCCTCCACATGGCGGGTCATCAGGGTCTGGGTCGCCGCCCCCGACATGCCCCAGAGCGCGATCACGGGGACGCCGGCCCAGAACACGAACTCGTTGGGCGCGAGGCCCGCGATCGCCATCCCGAACGCGCCGAACACCAGGCCGATCATCAGTGTCCAGCGGTTACCTATGGCCGCGACGGTCCGCCCTACCAGCAGCACCTGCACCAGGATCAGCGCGACGCCCGCCGCTGCAAGCGTCAGGCCGACCCGGCCCGTGGTCCAGCCGTAGCGGTGCATGGCGTAGAGCACCACCACCGACGGGATCACCACCTGGGCCAGGTTGGACAGGAAGGCGACGCCCGCCAGACCGGTGAGTTCGGGGTGTCGGCGCAGGAGCATCAGGGAGCCGACGGGATTGGCCCGCTTCCAGCTGAAGTTGCTGCGCAAGGTCTTGGGCAGCGACTCGGGCAGCACTAGGAATCCGTAGGCCGCGTTGGTCAGGCTGAGCGCCGCGGCCACGATGAACGGGAGGCGCGCGCCGTATTCGCCGAGCACGCCGCCGAGCGCCGGGCCCAGCACCAGGCCGGCTCCAAAGGCGGCGGCCAGGATGCCGAACGCCTGGGGTCGCTTCTCGGGTATGGTCGTGTCGGCGATGTAGGCGCTGGCCGTGCCGAAGCTGGCGCCGGTAATGCCCGAGATCAGCCGCCCGATGAACAGCCACTGCAGGGTCGGCGCCCAGGCCATCAACGCGTAGTTCAGCCCCAGGCCGATGTTGGAGGCCAGGATCAGCGGCCGGCGCCCGAACCGGTCCGACAGGGAGCCGATCACCGGCGAAAAGAAGAACTGCATCAGCGCGAACACGGTGTTGAACAGCCCGTAGATCACCGCCGCCATGGACACCGTGCGCCCGGAAAGCCGATGGGCGGCGTGCTCCAGCAGGTGCGAGTGGGTGTGGGAGCGGGCCAGCAGCTCGGTCACCAGGTGCGGCAGCACAGGCGACACCATGCCGAGCGCCATGATGTCGAGCAGCACGGTGATGAAGATGAAGGTGAGCGCCGCGCGGCCTGACGGCGGCGTCCTGACCTCGCTCATCGCAGGCGCCCGGCCGGAGACCGGAGCCGAGGACCGGCCGGAGGGTGCGGAAGGCGTACAGATCGCATCGTCGGCAGGTTACCCTTCAGGGTCTCCATTTTCCTAAGCGTCATCTCGGCCCAGGCTGTCGCGCGCGGCGGCGAACACCTCCCTGAACATCTGCGGCGTCAGACGGCCGGTGTTGGTGTTCAACCTGGAGCAGTGATAGCTCGAGAAAAGCGTGTAGCGCCCCAGATCGTAGCGCGCGCCGTGGCCGGCGGCGCCGGCCGGCGGCTTCAGACCCAGGGCGCGGAAGACGTTTCGGCGGGAGACGTCGCCCAGGGCCACGATCGTCCGCAGCTTGGGCAGGGCGGCCACGCGGGCGGTGAGGAAGGCGCGGCAGGTCGTCTCCTCCGCGGGCAGCGGCTTGTTCTGCGGGGGCGCGCAACGCACGGCGTTGGTGACCATCGCATCCACCAGCTCGAAGCCGTCGTCCGGTCGCGCCTGGTAGCTTCCCCGCGCGAAGCCGAACCGGGCCAGCGTCTCGTAGAGGAGCACGCCGGCGTAGTCGCCGGTGAACGGACGGCCCGTGCGGTTGGCGCCCTGGCGCCCGGGCGCCAGCCCCACCACCAGCAGCCGTGCGTCCGGGTCGCCGAAGGATGGCGCCGGGCCGTTGAACCACTCGGGATGATCCGTACGGTTTTCCATCCGGTAGTCCACGAGACGCGGGCAGAGCGGGCAGTCGCGAGCGGGCTCCGCGCTGGAAGGCGTTGGATCAGCCGGCTCTAAGGTAAGGGGCGAGGTCACGGCTCAGTCTTCGTCTCCGCCCGCTTGGATCCGGTCACGGTCCCCAGGCTCCTGAAGGAAGCGGGGCGGGGTCTGCAGGCGCGGGCGGCCGATGATCGCGATCAGGTCCGCAAGGTCCACGAAGACATCGGCCTGGCGGCGCAGGTCGTCGGCGGCCATGGGCGGCTGCGACCTGACCGTGGAGACGACGGTCACCCGCACGCCCTTGCGCTGGACGGCCTCCACCAAGCGGCGGAAGTCGCCGTCACCTGAAAACAGGACCGCGTGGTCGAGGTGGGCGGCCATCTCCAGCATGTCTACCGCGATCTCCATGTCCATGTTGCCCTTGGTGCGCGACTGGCCCGTCGCCGAATCGATGTAGCGGCGCGCCGGCTTGGTCACCATGGTGAAGCCGTTGTAATCCAGCCAGTCCACCAGGGGGCGAATGGGCGAATACTCCTGCTCCTCCACGATGGCGGTGTAGTAATAGGCGCGCAACAGCACGCCGCGCTTGCGGAACTCATCCAGCAATTTCTTGTAGTCGATATCTATGCTGAGTGCGCGGGCGGCTGAATACAGGTTGGCGCCGTCGATGAACAAGGCGGTGCGGTCGGTGGGACAGAAGGTCATCGAAAGGTTATGGCTTCCAGAAGAATGGTGGCGGAACGTCGGACGGTGGCTGAGTCTATCATCGTGGCGCTGGGCGGCAATCTCGCAGCCGGTGTGACAGGTCTGCGCCAAAGCCTGATGACGGCTCTAGAGGCCTTTCCCGAGCATGGCCTGGAGGTGGTCCAGCGGTCTCGGTTCTGGCGCTCGGCCGCATGGCCGGACGCATCCGAACCCCCGTTCCTGAATGCGGTCGCGCTGGTGCGGACCTCGCTCGACCCTATGCAGGCGATGGCGGCCCTGCATCGGATCGAGTCGCTGTTCGGACGCGAGCGAGGCGGGGTAAACGCCGCTCGCACCCTCGATCTCGACCTGATCGCCTATGGCCGACGGGTCTGCGCCGGACCCCTGGTCCTGCCGCACCCCCGCGCAGCGGAGCGGTTGTTCGTCATGGGACCGCTGGCGGAGCTCGCGCCCGACTGGCGCCACCCTGTGACCGACGAACGGGCCGCCGATCTCGCCGGCCGCGCCAGCGTCGGACGCGATGCGACGCCGCTGCCCGACGAACCGTGACGTTTGCAAAGGCGCCGCGGTTCGCTTATCTGATCCATTCCGCATCGCACGTCTAGGATTCCATATGGCCCGCGTCACGGTCGAAGATTGCGTCGACAAGGTTCCCAACCGCTTCAGCCTCGTGCTGCTGGCGGCGCACCGCGCCCGGGCGATCTCCACCGGCTCCGAGCTGACCGTCGACCGCGACAACGACAAGAACCCTGTCGTGGCGCTTCGCGAGATCGCCGACGATGGCGTCGAACCGAACGGCTTGCGAGAGGCGCTGATCACCACCCTCCAGCGCGTCGACGAGCGCACCGAAGCGGAGGAGGAGGCCGAGACCCTGGCCCTACTGGCTGACCCGCAGCACATGCACATGAGTGAGCAGGAACTTGTTCGCGCGCTGCAAAGCGACCGGGACGGCGGCCAGGAGGATCGTTACTGACCCACCGCGGGGTCAGTCTCGCCACCCAGGAAGCGGTCCGGGAGCCCATCCCGCCCGCTTCGCCAACGTCGCCTGCCGCCGTGGCGGATCCGCCGCGCCATCAGCGCTTCCTGCGCCAGTACGAGCTGATCGAGCGGGTCAGGAGCTACGACCCCAACGCCGACGAGGCGCTCCTTAACCGGGCCTATGTCTACGCGATGCGTATGCATGGCGGCCAGTTGCGGGCTTCCGGTGATCCTTACTTCGCCCACCCTATCGAGGTGGCGGGCATCCTCACCGACTATCGCCTCGACACCGCCGCCATCGTCACCGCTCTACTTCACGACGTAATCGAGGACACCGTCGCCACCCGCGCCGACATCGCCGGTAAGTTCGGCGACGAGGTGGCCGAACTGGTGGAGGGGGTCACCAAGCTCTCCCGCCTGGAAATGGGCGGCGAGCATGCGCGCCAGGCGGAAAACCTGCGCCGCTTCATCCTGGCCATTTCCAAGGACGTGCGGGTGCTGATGGTCAAGCTGGCCGACCGCCTGCACAACATGCGCACGCTGCACTACATCGCCAAACCCGAGAAGCGCGAGCGCATCGCGCGCGAGACGCTCGACATCTACGCGCCGCTCGCCCGCGCCATCGGCGTGCATCGCATCTGCCAGGAGCTGGAGGAGCTGTCCTTCAAGCACCTCAACCCCACCGCCCGCGACGCCATCCTGCGCCGGCTGGAGAGCATCCGCGCCGAGCAGGGCGCAGCGGTCGCCGCCGCCTCAGGCGAGGTCACCGCACGGCTGGAAGCCGCGGGGATCGCCGCCCGAGTGCATGGCCGCCAGAAGTCGGCCTACTCCATCTGGCGCAAGCTGCAGAGGAAATCGGTCGCCTTCTCGCAGCTGTCCGACATCTACGGCTTCCGCGTCATCGTGGACGAGGAAGAGGACTGCTACCGGGCGCTGGGCGTCATCCACAAGACATGGCCTTGCGTGCCCGACCGGTTCAAGGACTATATCTCCACGCCAAAGCGCAACAACTACCGTTCGCTGCACACCACCGTCGTGGGGCCCCGCGGCATGCGGATCGAGCTGCAGATCCGCACCGAGGCCATGGACCGGGTGGCGGAGGAGGGGGTGGCCGCCCACTGGCGCTACAAGGGCCAGACCTACGGCTTCGACGCCCAGGCGGCGGGCGCCGACGGCGGGCGCGATCCGCTGATCAACCTGCGTCAGCTGGTCCAGCTGATGGAGCACGGCGGCGACGCCGAGGAGATGGTCGAGCATGCCAAGCTGGAAATGTATCTGGACCAGGTGTTCGTCTTCACGCCGAAGGGCCAGCTGATCAGCTTGCCGCGGGGCGCCATGCCGCTGGACTTCGCCTACGCCGTGCACACCGATGTGGGCGACACCGCCATGGGGGTGAAGATCAACGGCGAGCTGCGGCCGCTTCGTACCGTTCTGGTCAACGGCGACGTGGTGGAGGTGGTGCGGGGTCACAAGCCTTCGGCGCCGCCCAATTGGCGGTCCCTCACCGTCACCGGCCGGGCGCGGTCCGCCATCCGCCGCCACATCCGCCTCACGGAACGGGAGGAGTTCGGGCGGCTGGGCCGGGCCGCAGTGGACCAGGTCTTCCTCAGGGCGGACCGCGACCGCGCCGGCGTGTCCCTGCGCCCGGCGCTGGACCGTTTCGCCCAGCCCACCGAGGATGAGCTCTACGAACAGGTGGGTCGTGGCCGCGTCTCCGCTACGGACGTGCTGGAGAGCGTCTTCCCGGGCCTGAAGCCGAGCGAGCGGTCCGCCGCGGCCGCCCGCACCCGGATCGAGGACGGCCAATTTGCGCGGCTCTATGTACGCGGCGGCGGCCTGACGCCCGGCGTCTCCCTGCACTTCGCCGATTGCTGCAGCCCCGTGCCCGGCGACCGCATTGTGGGCATCCTGCAGCCATCAGGCGAGGGGCTGGCCGTCCACACCATCGACTGCCCGCGCCTGGCCGACTACGAGGACCAGGACGATGTCTGGCGAGACCTGCATTGGACGCCCCAGGCTGAGGAGAACACCGTCTCGCGGGCCCGGCTACTGGCCACGATCCGCAATGCGCCGGGTGTGCTGGGCCAGGTCTGCACCCTGATCGGTGAGGCGCGTGGCAACATCGTCAACATGCGCATGCACCACCGCCAGTCCGACTTCTTCGACGTGGACCTGGATATCGACGTCACCGGCGCCAAGCACCTGACCAACATCGCCGCGGCGTTGCGAGCCTGCCCCTCGGTGGAGACGGTGGATCGGGTGAAGGCCTGAGCCTCAGTTCAGCCGGCGTTTCTTCAACAGGCTGTTCCGGTCCGCGGACCGCAGGCGGACTTCGAACACATCGCCTTCACGGGCCAGGGTCAGTGGAGCCTCGACCCCCGCGGGGCCGAGCGCCCACAGGGCGCGGTAGAAGGTGGCGAGATCGTTCATGGGGCTGTCGCCCAGCGCCACGATGATGTCGCCGCGGCGAAGCTCGGCCTTGGCCGCGGGGCCGCCGGGGGCGACGCCCAGCACGACGAGCTTGTCGTCCAGCGCCTGGACGTAGAGGCCCAGCCAAGCCCTTGGCGGCCCGCCGGTGCGGCCGCGCAGCAGGTCTTCGAACACCGGGGTGAGCTGTTCGGCCGGCACGCTCATGTTCAGCGCCGTAGCGCGTCCCTTCAGACCCTGCTGCTCGACCCGCAGGGAGCCCAGGCCGACGAGGTCGCCCTTGGGTCCGATCACAGCGGCGCCGCTCCAGTGTGGATGCGCCGGCGCGGTGAACAGGGCCTCGTCCAGCAGGTATTCCCAATATCCGGCGAAGGGCTCCCGGGTCACCAGGACGCCCTGGGCGGCATGCGCCCGTCCGCCGCCTCCGGCGATCAGGAGGGCGCTGTCATTGGACAGGCTCCGCGAGTCGCCCATGGGAAGGGCGGGCAGGTCGAGCGGCTCCAGCGCATGCACGAGGCCGAAGCCGCTGACCGGATCCACGCCCAGCACATGGGCTGGCACGCGGCGGCCATCGACGGTGGTGAGGGTGACCTGTTCCGCTTCGGTGATGAGATAGCCGATGGTGAGCACCACCCCGTCCTCGCGCAGGACCACGCCGTTGCCGACGCGCTCGGTGCCCAGGACCGATGCGGTGAAAGCGTCCTTAGGAACTTCGGCCTCAAGGGCGAGCACGGAAGATAGCGTGCGGTCCAGGTCGAAGGCGGCCCCCCCCACCTTTGGCCGGTCCGCCTCGTCCACCTCGAAACCGCTGAAAGGAGAAGTCACGCCGTCGCTCCGCGCTGTCGAATTCGCCGAGTTTCAAATCTGGGGCGGCGAGGCCGCAGTGCAAGAACGTGGAGGGTTCGGCCGACCTGCGCCCGATCACCCCGATATCAGGCGGCGAGCCTGACTCCGGCGGGGGCGTAGTGGTCGGCCAGGAGGCCGGCGGCGGCGGCGCTGTCGGTGCGAACCTGAACGCCCCAAAGCGTGTGGCGTACCTCCAGGCTGGCGGCCGTCTTCGCCCTGCACAGCGCGATCGCGGCGTGCGCGGCGTCCAGATCGGTCATGTCGATGATCCAGGCGCCCATCAGGCAGGCGCTGTGGAAGGACTCTTGCTGACCCATTCTGGGCGCTCCACGCTACACAATGAACACATATTAGCGAGCAAAGCTGAACGGAAGCTGAGCGTCGCCGCACATGGCGTGCAGTTAGCGTCGCGTTCACCATAGTGGCTGCACGGTCACACCATGGTCTCCCGCATCCCTGATTTCGGCGATCCTGCACCCCTGTTCGTCGCCCGCACCGACGAGGTCGAAGCTTACAACATCGGCGTGGTCGCAGGCCGGTTCGTGCTGCTGATGATCTTCGGCAGCCTGGGCATGGAGGCTTGCGCAGAAGCTCATCGGAATGTGCTGGCGCGCCGGGCCCTCTTCGACGATCGCCAGGCGCTGTTCTTCGGCGTCAGCGTCGACGCGGCCGACCACACGCTGCGCGGCGTGCGCAACCACGCGCCCGGCTTGCGCTACTTCCAGGACTACGACCTGGCGGTGAGCCGGCTCTATGGACTGCTGCAGGGCGATCACCTGCGGCCTGCGGTCTTCCTGCTCGATCCGATGCTGAGGGTCATGGCGGCCGAGCCGATCGAGGCGACGGGCAAGGTGCTCGACCGGCTCGAAGCCGCCCTGGCGGAGGAGGCTGGAACGGAGCCCGGCTTTGCGCCGGTGATGAGCGTTCCACGGGTGCTCGAGCCGGAGGTGTGCGCGCGGCTGATCGCCCACTACCGCCAAGTCGGCGGCGAGCCGTCGGGATTCGCCATGGAGGTGGACGGGCGCACGGTCCAGCGGGTTCACCCGGGTCTGAAGCGACGGCGCGACGTCTGGATCGCCGACGAGGCGCTTCGCGACGAGGTGCGTTCCAAGCTCGTCGCGCGGCTGTTCCCGATGATCGAACGCGCCTGGGGTTGGCGCGCTACCGAAATCGAGCGCGACATCGTCACCTGCTACGACAGCGCCGACCAGGGCTTTTTCAGCGCCCACCGCGACGACGCCACCGCGGGGACGGCACACCGCCGCTTCGCAGTCACCGTGAACCTCAACGCCGAAGACTACGAGGGCGGCGCCCTGCGCTTTCCGGAGTTCGGGCGCCGGCTCTACAAGCCGTCGACGGGCGGGGCGGTCGTGTTCGGCTGCAGCCTGCTGCACGAGGCGACGCCGGTGACGACCGGGGTGCGCTATGCGCTGACACCCTTCCTCTACGATGAGGCGGGCGCACGCCTGCGCGCCCGCAACCTGCAGCAGGTGGACGAGGCGGCCTGAACGAAGAAACCCCGCGGAGGGACTCCGCGGGGCTCTCGCTTACGTCTGGGACGGATCAGGAGGACGAACGTCCGGCCCAAACGGCAAGGTCGTCAGGCTAGGACCTGCGGCTCAGTAGCAGGCCCGCACCCGCTGGTAGCCGCCCCAGTAGGGGTTCCAGCGCAGGCGCACGCCGCAGCCGTAGTAGCCCGGGCCGTAGTAGGGCGCGGGGCCGTAGCCGTAGCCGTAATGCGGATGATCGGCCGCCAGGGTGGCGCCGACCGCCAGGCCCACAAGGCCCGCGCCGACGGCGACGCCGGGACCCCAGCCGCGATAGCCGCCGTGGTATCCGCCCCATCCGCCATGATAGCCGCGGAACGGCTGGGCGGCGGCGGGGGTGACCGTGGCCGCGGTCGCGCCGGCCAGGGTGAGGGCGGCGAGGGCGCCCGTGAGGACCTTCTTCATGACGATCTCCTTCAGGCCCGTTCATCGCCTGGGGCCCGAGATGGGCTTGGCGTGATGTGGACGATGCCGTTCTAGGAGAGGCCGACTGAACCCACCTGTAAGCCGCTGTTCATCCTGGCGTCAGCTTTGATGCCGTCCCGCCGGCTCGGTCCGGACGGATGAACAGCCGAGCGCCTTGAGGAGCGGCGACGGAGCAAAATCCGTGCTGGCGGGCATACGCCGTCAGCGCCGCATCGGCCAGGATCGGCCATGAGGTTTCGAGGCCGGTCAGGATCGCGGCCGGCGGTCTGCGGGCGAGCAGGGCCTCAAGGTTGACCGGTGTCGCCGCCTTGATGACGGCGGCCTCTGCAGGGTCGATGGCGCTCCCGCTCCGGAAGACGAACGGACCGGCGGAGAACTCGGGATAGATGGGCCGCCCGGCGCCCAGGATCCGAATCGGCGAGACGGTCGCAATCGGACCGGCAGGCGCTTCAGCCATCAGTTGCGCCAGGGTGAGTGATTGCGCCTCCAGCTGCACGGGAATCCACTTGGCCGGCCTGGCCAGCCATAAGCCATGTCGCGCCAGTCCGAGATCACCCAGGCCGCAGGCCAGCAGGACCAACGCGGCGATGGCGTAGCCCGATCGCCGGCTCTCGGGCGCAGCCTGGCCCCAGCCGACCGCCGCCGTCAGGATGAGCAGGGCTGCCGGTGCGGCCAAGTAGGCGAGCGTCGGTGGATTGACTGCAAACGCCGCGGTCGCCGCCAGGACGAGCAGCAACGCCATCGCCCATACGCACTTGGCGAGCGCCAGCTGTTTCGCCCAGAGGCTCCAGGCAGCGATCCCAAGAGCGGCGAGCAGCACCGGATCGTGCAGCGGGGCCGCGAGCCAGAACTTCAGACGCGCTCCGACCGCCCGCTGGTTTTGGGCCGCGTTGCGCACGTACCAGTCGGGTGTGACCCGGCGGTGGAACTCGACCACGTCGAACAGCACGGCATGAGGAGCACGGACAACGTCGTAGAGGAGCGGCAGGAGGCCGACGACCACGCCACCCGCGAAGATCATCGCCGCCACGGCGCCCCTCGGCCGCCGGATCGTCGCCAGGAGGTAGATCAAACCGCCAAGCGGCGCGAAGACATAGGTCAGCTTCGCACACAGCGCCGCGCCGAGCAGCACGCCAGCCAGTCCGGGCTTCCATAGGGGAAGGCGGTGATCTGCAGCGCTGCTCGTCTCCCGGAGGATCAGGGCTACTCCTGCAAGAGTGAGCGCGAGGGGGAGGGCGTCGTTACGGGCGGACCCCATCGCCTCCTGGACCGCCGTCGAGCTCGCCAGCCAGACGACGCCGAGGGCGGCCAGGCCGCGGCCGCCTCCCAAGCCGCGAACGATCGGATAGGCCAGGATGCAGGCGACCGCGCCGAGCGCTCCCGAGACCAGGCGGCAAGCGAGAAAGGCCTTTGATCCAGCCAGGACCATCACCGGCGCGAGCAACAACGGCTGCAGCGGCGTCTGAAGGTAGGCGAAGTCCACGATCGGCCGAAGGTGCGCGGCCAGCACGGCGGCGGCGACGTACTGCTCCTCATCGTGGCTGAGCCGGGCGGTCAGCACACAGATCAGGGCGGCGAGGCCCGCGAAAAGGCCGGCGGCCACTGCCCAGACGGGCGGCGGGATTGCGAAGGTCCCGCGTTCTGGAGCGGCCTGTTCAAACGCCACGGAGCTGGCCCCAACCCTGATCGTTTCCCCAACAACGATCCTCAGGATCCGCATACACTAGGCGTGTTCGCGTGGCCGAGGCCAAGGGGTTGGAGCCGGGGGAACGCTTTTGATGGTTTCGTGCGTTCAACCGCCGAGCGGAGCTTAAGCATGACCTATACCGACACGGCCGCCACGACCGCGGCGGAAGGGACGGCTCACGGACACGGCAAGCCCCCCAGGCGCAGGTCCGGGCTGTGGGGCTGGATCGGCGGGGTGATCGCCGCCCTGATCCTGGCGATCATCATCTTCCTGATGCTGTTCAATTGGGACTGGTTCCGGCCGCCGCTGGCCAAGATGCTGTCGGGCAAGCTGCACCGGCCGGTGCGCATCGTCGGCCACCTGAAGGTGCACCTGTTCACCTGGACGCCCACGGTCCAGCTTGGCGGCCTGCAGATCGGCGAGCCAGCCTGGGCTCCGAAGACCGACTTGGCCGACTTCGACACCATCACCGTCAAGATGAAGCTGCTGCCGCTGCTGACCGGGCACGTGGTGCTGCCGCTGGTGGAGCTGGACCACCCGCAGATCGCCATGTTCCAGGCCAAGGACGGCCGCTCGAACTGGGATTTCAGCGACGGCAAGAAGCCCGGTAAGCCGGCCAAGCTGCCGGCGATCCAGAACTTCGTCATCAACGACGGCAAGCTCGCCATCACCAGCCTGCAGCGCAAGCTCAGCTTCTCCGGCACCGTCAACGCCCATGAGCGCGAGACGGGGGGCGGCAAGGAGGGCTTCAAGCTGGGCGGCACGGGCAAGCTGAACGGCAAGCCCTTCCTGATGAACGTCACCGGCGGCCCGCTGCTGAACGTGAAGCCCGACGTGGCCTACCCCTTCGACGCCGACGTGCGCGCCGGCGACACCGAAGTGACCGCCAAGGGCGAGGTGCCCCACCCCTTCAACCTCGGCTCCATCTACGCCGACGTGTCCATGAGCGGCCGCGACCTGGCCGACCTCTACTACCTGACCGGCATCACCCTGCCGAACACGCCGACCTACCGCATCGCCGGCCACCTCGTCCGCGACGAGATGGTCTACCAATTCCAGCGCTTCAGCGGCCGGGTGGGCGGCAGCGACCTTGAGGGGAACCTCAAGGCCGACATGTCCCACGGCAACCGGCCCGACGTGACCGCCGCGCTCAACTCCCGCAAGCTGGACATCAAGGACCTGGGCTCCCTGTTCGGCGCGACGGGTCACAACGCGCCGGCCGGTCCACGGCTGGCGACGGCCGCCGCCAAGCCCGGAGCCAGCCATCAGCTGTTGCCCGATGCGCCGCTGGACGCCTCGCGCATACGCAGCATGGACGCGCATGTGACGTTCAAGGCGGAGTCGATCATCGCCAGCCCGAACTTTCCGCTGCGCTCAGTATCCTTGGGCGTGGACCTGGATCACGGGCTGCTGGTCCTCAACCCCATCGCCTTCCAGTTCCCGCAGGGCCGGATGTCCGGCGACGCCTCCATCGACGCCCGAGGCGCCGTGCAGCGCAACGCCGTCAACCTGTCGGTCAGCGGCGTGAGGATGCAGAACTTCATCCCCGCCCAGAAGGGGAAAGCGGCCGGCGGGCCGCCGCCGATCGAAGGCGTGCTGGACGCCCGGGCCAAGCTGACTGGCGATGGCGACACGGTGCACAAGGCTGCAGCGACCTCGGACGGAGAGGTGGTGGCCGTGATCCCCGGCGGCGTAGTGCGCCAGGCCTTCGCCGAACTGCTCGGCATCAACGCCACCAAGGGCATCTTCCAGCTGCTGAACAAGGACCAGCACCAGACCGACATCCGGTGCGCCGTGGCCGACTTCCGGGTGCGGAACGGCGTCCTTCAGGCTCAGCGTGTGGTGTTCGACACGGGCGTGGTGATCGTCAACGGGACCGGGAACATCAACCTGAACGATGAAACTCTGCACCTCGTGTTCAAGGGCGACTCCAAGGAGTTCCGGGTCTTCCACCTCGATGCGCCGATCACCATCGGCGGACACCTGTCGAGCCCGGCTTTCGGCATCAATCCGACCGGACCTGCTATCCAGGTCGGCATCGGCGCGGCGCTTGGTGCGGTGATCTTCCCGCCCCTCGCACTGTTGCCCTTCATTGATCCGGGACTCGCCCACAACGCCGACTGCGCCTCGGTGCTTCAGACCGGCAAGTCGGCAGGCGCACCCATCAAGGCCTCGCAGGTCCGCAACGCGCCGCGCGCAAATCCCAAAACGAAGTGAGGCCCGCTACTCCCGGAACCAGGTTGGATAAAGGTAGGTCACGCGACGTGCTTTCGGCGTCGGCGCGTAGAAGCTTGGCTGAACCAAACCGGGGGTGCGGCGTTTCGACTCCGCTCGATTGAGGGAATGGCCCCTGCTGAAGCCAGCGCCGCTCTGGCGTCCTGAGCAAAGGAGAATGAAGCTCATGAAGCGTCTGATGACGGCCGCGGTGGCGGTGACCCTGATGTGCGGCGCGTCCGCCTACGCCCAGGGCTCCCAGCCCACCACGACGGGCGACCCCAGCGCCGCTCCGGCCCAGGGCTCATCGCCGTCTGGGTCGATGTCACCAGGGTCCACCGCCTCGCCTCCTCAAGGCACCGACCAGTCCGGTCAGGCTCCGCAGGGTCCGATGAATAACGGCCCGGCGCCTTCAGGCGGTGACCAGGGTGGCGCCACGTCTGGCGGCGCCGCGCCGCCTCCGGCTGCTGGCGATCAAGGCGGCGCCCCGCCTCCTGCGGCCCCCAGCGCGCCCGACGCCAGCGGTTCCGCACCGCCTCCGGCCGCCGGCGCGCCTGACGCGAGCGGCGCCATGACGGCCAACGCCCCTGACGGCGGCCCGCCCTCCAGCTATCCCGTCTGCACCAGTAAGGGCCAGGACCGCTGCATGCAGTCCGGCAAGATGATGAAGGGCGGCGGCCACATAAAGGGCCATCACCACCACATGAAAGGCCATCATCACCACATGAAGAAGGTGACGACCAGTGCGCCGGCGGCGGCTCCTGCGCCAGGCGCCTGATCTAGCGCATCGTCAAGACATCTGGCCCCGGCGCTCACGCGCTGGGGCTTTTTTCTGACCGCTCACGCCAGGGATCGTCCGGTCATCCGCTCCAGAATGCGGAGCGGCGACGCCGCCTCATCCTGCATCGCCTCGATAGGTAGGAGATAGGTCTGCTCCAGGGCGTACTGGCCGCTCAACGCCGCATGCATCACAGAGTCCGTGTAGACCACCCACATGCAGCCGGCCGGCAACTCCAGCCGTCGCCGAGGGGCGTCGGCCTGGTAGCCGTCGTCCAACTTGGCGGCGTCGTGGAGCTGCAGCATGAGTTGGTCGTAGGGTGACTGGCGCCCCCTGGTGACCCCGAACGCCGCCTTCAGGCCCGCCCCCCGCCCTCGGGCCGTCAGTCGCTTCCGGACTCGCTCAGCCACCGCCGCAAAGGTGTCGTCGCCCACGTTCCAAACCCGCGCTTCGCCTGTCGGATTGACGTTGGCGAAGACGCGCAGAATGCGGCGCCCCTGGACCGGATTGGCGGGAAAGGCGTCCACATGCAGCCGGCGATCGTCCTTGCGCCGGCTGAGGGCGCGGTCGGAGATCGCCCCGGGGCGGAAGCTCGTGCGGCGTCGTTGCAGGGCCGACGCGTAGCGCGGCGTAAGCTCCGCCAGAAGGTCGTCGGCCGTCTGGGCGAAGCGGCCGATCATCTCCGCCAAGATGACCTGGCCAGCGTCGTCAAGCTTGGTCCCTGAGACCCGCCCGGTCGCAGGATCCAGGCTGATATTCTTGGCGCGGCCGTCCGAGATCGACGGGTCCAGCATCCGCGTCTCGGCGGAGGACATCGCGAACCGGCGGTCGGGAAAGGTGATCACTCCGCCGGCTTCGAGCACCTGGGCGGCCCGGTCCGATCCGGCCTGCGGCGCAGCCTGTCCCCGGAGGTCTAGGATATCAGTCATGCGCCCCCTTAGTCCCTGGAACGACCTTTCGGAAGGCCGTCGCGCTTGCACCCGCGAGGCGCCCCGCGCATTTGAGCTCCATGACCGACACGACAGAGGCCGTGCCCAACCCGATCCTTCAGGGCCTGAGGCGAGGCGTTCGGCGCCAGTGTCCGAACTGCGCGGCGGGTCCGCTCTTCGCGGGCTATGTGAAGGTGCTTTCGCCCTGTCCGAACTGCAGCCATGACAACGCTCAGTATAAGGCGGACGACGCGGGCCCCTATTTCACCATCCTGCTGGTCGGCCATCTTTGCATCGGGCCGCTGCTGATCTTCCCGTTCATCTGGAAGTCGCCGCTCTGGCTGGTGCTCGGCACCACCCTGCCTCTGATCATGATCCTGACCTTGCTGCTCCTGCCCGTCGTCAAGGGTGCGGTGATCGGGGTGCAATGGGGCATGAAGACGTCGCGAGAGGCCAAGACGTCTTCTCCTCCGCTCACCGACGGCCGATCGTAGCGCGTCTCGCCGCCGCCACCCGGCGCCAAGTCCCGGATGGCGGAACCGCAACGCACGGCGATGCTTCAGTCTGCAACGGAGGGGCCCGGATGCGGCGTGGACTTGCACTGATCGTGGGCGCTGCGGTTTTGCTGGCGGCGTGCGCAAACCAGCCGCCACTGGTAGACCGTGTCTCCAAGGGACAGGTTCTGGGCGGCGCGGAGCGGGTGAGCATCCAGGGCGGCCGGATCGACGCCTTGCCGCTCGCAGTCCTCCACTGCGCCCGATATGGCCGTTCAGCGCAATGGAGCCACGCTGAGGGCGACCGTTCCGTCTACGACTGCGTGGCCAAGCCCTAGCCTCCAGTCGTCCTCAGACACGGAACCGGTAGTCCTTGCCCGGCTCGCGCTCGATCTCGGGCGGGAAGCTCTTGCGCTTGTCGGTGTAATACTGCGCCCGATGATCGCCGTACTCGGCGGCGTTGTAGGTCAGATACAGAATGCGGCGCTGGGCGTCCGTCAGGTTCGGCTGCGAGCCGTGCGGCGCATAGCTGTCGAAGAACAGGACGTCGCCAGGCTCCGTCTCCACAGGGATCAGGCTGAAGCTGGCCATCTCGGCAGCCGTCAGCGGGGTCCACTCCTGGCCGATCAGGCCAGCGTAGCGGGGCGCGTCGCTCATCTCCAGGCACCCGTTCTCCACCGTCGCCCGGTCGATGGAGACGAGAGCGGTGACGAAGCCCGGCGCATAGGTGGACCAGCCGGCCTGCTGGTCCTGGTGCGGCTCGAAGCCCGCACCCCCGGCCTTCTTGAAGTTGACCTTCTCCTTGAACAGCATCGCCGGTCCGCCCACCAGCTGTTCCACCGCCGCCAGCAGCCGGCCGCCGCGCACCAGCGCGTCGAAGGCCGGATGATAAGGGCAGAAGTTCTCCACCCGCTGCACCACCTTTGCGGCCGGATCAAGCAGGCTGGTCTCGTAATAGACCATGTGGCGGCCCGCCACCTCCGGCCAGGCGCAGACCTCCTCGGTCCAGCGCGCGATGTCCGCCGCCTCTTCGATCGAGAACAGGCCCCGCGCCGCCAGCCATCCCGTGCGGGCGTAGTGGGTGAGATCGCCGGACGTCAGCGGTCCGGTCGAGCGCGCGCTCAGGGCGGGCGGGGAGGCGGAGAGGGTGTCGGTCATCGCGTCACGCGTCGGTAAGTTTGGGCAGCACGTGGGTGCGGGCGCGGACCACGTCCTCTTCGAAGTCGATCTCGGTCCAGGGCAGGTCGCTCACGTCCACCGCACCGAACCGCTCCGGATGGGCCAGGATCAGGTCCCGGATCGCCTCCTCGTACTCCACATCCAGCCGTTCTGCCGAGACATAGGTGTCGCACTGCGCCGCCAGGCTGGCTGCGTTGCGGGCGGAGAAGCGGAAGAAGCCCACCGACTCGCCATGCCAATCGTGGGCGTGCTCCGGCTGCTTGCGGAAATCGACGATACGCTCATGGCCCTCGGGGTCGCGGCGAAAGCAGAGCTTCACCGGTTCGTCACCGGGCTCCAGCTCCCGGTCCACCAGCAAGGTGGTCTCGGCCGATCCGTCTCCCAGCCGCGCAAGCATGCGAGCGTCGCAGAGCACGTCGGCGTCCATCAGGATGACGTTCGCGCCCGACGTAAGTTGCTCCCGCTGCGCCCAGAGCGACACCAGGCTGCCGCGCCGGTACTGAGGGTTCTCGACGAAGCCGATGCGCGCCGACGGCGCCAGCGCCAAGACCGCCTCGCGAAGCTGGTCGGCTTCATAGCCGACCGTGAAGCTGACCTCGCGCACGCCTAGAGCCTCCAGGTTGCGGATGTGGCGCTCCAGCAGGCTGCGGCCAGCAAAGTCCAGCAGCGCCTTGGGTCGGTCGTGGCTGTCGCCCAGCCGCCGGCCGACGCCGGCCGCCAGGATCACGGCCACGTCGCGGGCCAAAGGGGATGTTTGCATTACATACCGGTGACAATAGAATGTGGGTTGGCCCAGCCGGTCCGTACCGCACTCGCTGAGCTTATCGCAACGGCGTCCGTTGCCACCAGGTCGAGAGTCCGCCCCCTTTGAACAAGCCCCTTCGTTCCGGCACGTCCGCAGAGCCGGCCGCTTCCGACCTCGAACCGCAGGCCGGGGGTTCACATAGCCGGACCTGTTCCGCAGCCCTTCGCGAACAGATGCTGTCGCCCGCGCTCTGCTTCCTGATGGAGGCGCACAATGGTCTCTCCGCCAAGATCGCGCATGAGGCCGGCTTCAGCGGCCTGTGGGCCTCAGGGCTGACCATCTCCGCAAGCCTGGGCCTGCGCGACTCCAACGAGGCCTCCTGGACCCAGGTGCTCGACGTGCTCGAGTACATGACCGACGCGGTCGACATCCCCATCCTGGTGGATGGCGACACTGGCTATGGCAACTTCAACAGCGTGCGTCGCCTGGTGCGTAAACTCTGCGAGCGGCAGGTCGCCGGCGTCTGCATCGAGGACAAGCTGTTTCCCAAGACCAACAGCTTCATCGGTGAGGCCCAGCCGCTGGCCGACATCGACGAGTTCTGCGGGCGCATCAAGGCCGGCAAGGACAGCCAACTCGACGACGACTTCGTGCTGGTCGCCCGCGTCGAGGCCCTGATCTCCGGCCGCGGCATGGAGGAGGCGCTGACCCGCGCCGAGGCCTACCGCGCCGCCGGCGCCGATGCGATCCTGATCCACTCCAAGCAGTCCACCGCCACCGAGATCCTGGAGTTCACGAGGCGCTGGGGCGGCCGGGCGCCGGTGGTGATCGTGCCGACCATGTACTACGCCACGCCTACCGAGCACTTCCGACAGGCGGGCGTGTCGACCATCATATGGGCCAACCACCTGATGCGCGCCTCCATCACCGCCATGCGCGAGACGGCCCGGCGCATCCACGACGACCAGTCCCTGGTGGAGGTCGAGGGGAGGGTGGCCAGCGTCAAGGACATCTTCCGCCTGGTCGGCAACGCCGAGCTTGAGGCCGCCGAACGCCGCTACCTGCCCGACAAGGCCCGCGCCCGCGCGGTGGTGCTCGCGGCGTCTTCAGGGGACCTGGGCGAGCTCACTGCGGATCGGCCGAAGTGCATGATCGACGTCCGCGGCGAAACCCTGCTCCAGCGCCTGGTGGGCGTGCTGAACGAGAGCGGCGTACGCGAGGTGTCGGTGGTGCGCGGCTACCGCAAGGAGGCCGTGTCGGCCCACGGCGCGCGCTTGGTGGACAACGACCGCTACGCCGAGACCGGCGAGGTCTTCTCGCTCGCCCAGGCCCGCGATCAGTTGGAGGGCGAGGCGGTAGTCGCCTATGGCGACGTGCTGTTCCGCAACTTCATCCTGGACAGTCTGATGGGGTCCAGGGCCGACATTGTCCTGGCCGTGGACGCCCGCCCGCCGTCCGGCGCAGAGAAGCCCCGGGTGCGCGATCTGGTGGCGGCGGACCGCTGGTACTCCGGCGACTACCTCGACAGCGCCCCGGCACAGCTGGTGCGCATGGCCGCGGACTTGGCGGGGACGGAAGCCGCCGGCGAGTGGATGGGCCTGGCGAGGTTCAGCGCCAGAGGGACTGAGCTGCTCCGCGCCGAACTCGACGCTCTGCAGGCCGAAGGCCTGCTGGAGACTGCCGACATGCCGCTGCTGTTCACACGGCTGGCGGTCAAGCATCCGGTGCGGGTGAAGTACTTCACCGGCCACTGGATGGACGTGGACACGCTGACGGACGTGGCCGCGGCGCGAAACTTTACCTGATGCCGGCCGGCGCCGACGATGGCTGTGGTCGCTACGTGAGGTCCGAGATGCTCCTCTTTGGAGAGGGAACCAGCCAGGCTTGAAATCGCAGCGCGACCCCTCCACCACCTCCGCTTGTTCCCGTTCCTCAGAAGGAGACAATCAGGGTCATCAGGGGTCAGGTCGAACTGAAATGGAGCCGGACGGTGTCCGGCCCCCTCACATCACATCTTCTTGGTTAGCTTCGAAGCGATCTCAAAGATCTCCTCGGGCGCGTAGTCCGGAGTGAATGCGGCCGAGGCGCCTTCCAGGTCGGGAATCTTGCCGCCGTCCGGCAGGCCTTCCACGATCTCCAACTCCCCGGGAGGATCGTTCGGCAGGGCCATCTCGCCGCCGCCCCAGATCGCCGCCATCTCCGAATAGTCCTTGGAGCCGAAGCGGTAGAGGCGACGGTGACTGCCCTCGTTGAGGTACTTCTGGCATTCGGGGATCTTGCTGAGGTCGATATTGGGGCAGGGGAGCATGTCCTTCATCGCCACCCCCGTCAGCTTTTCCAGGGCCAGGGCGTAGGCGTGGGCATGAACGGAGCCGCGGACCAGCAGATAGCCGCAGACCTCGCGCCCGGTGGGATCGGACAGGGTCTCGTACACCCGCAGCTTGTGCATGCGCGCACCGCACTCAAGGAAGAAGTTGTGCAACGTGTCCAGGATCAGGTTGCCGGTGGAGAAGACGTTCTCACCCGTCCAGGGACGGAAATTGCTGTCGGTGACGGTGGAGGCGCCGCCGGCGTGCAGGAAGTTGGCGGCCGAGCGCATGTCCTTCATGTCGGCGAAGGGCGCCTTGGAGACGTCGGTGTCGCGCTGCGGGTCGGGGCCGCTGGCGAGCAGATTGACGCCGTTGGTCACCACTTCAATGTGGCCCAACTCCTCCGCCGTGATGCAGGCTACCAAGCTGTAGAAGGGGCGAAGCTTTTCCTTGTTGCGGAAGTTGAAGCTCTGGAACATGTAATTGTTTAGCGTCGACATCTCGCCGAACTTGCCACCCAGAAGTTCCTGCAGGGCGGCGGCGGCGTTGGGATCGGCTTTCTTCGGTTTCGGTAACTCAGCCTGGAGCTGGTCGATACGCATAAACATTTGAGAAGCCCTCTACCCCGGCATGGGCTTAGGTAAGCTGTACATGTCCTGAACTGTTCCGCAGCGCGCCGGCCTGACCAGCTCGAATCCGCTCGATGGCCGTCTGACACGTTGCTGCATCCCTCCGGACGTCCCTGTCTGGGCTGCTCAGGATGACGAGGGAGGAAAGCCATCGGCGCCCACCATGCTGAGGCGCGAGCCTGCTCGCGTCCCGATGCACGCATGGACATGTCCCTTGTTTCCCCCCGGCTCCGAACCGCCTTAAAAGGCTGCGATGATCACGGCCGACGACTTCATCACCCACGCCACCGGGGCAGGGTTCGACTTCTACACCGGGGTGCCCTGCAGCTACCTGACACCGCTGATCAACGGCGTCCTGTCGGATCGGGCGCTCCGCTATGTGGGAGCCGCGAGCGAAGGGGAGGCGGTGGCCATCGCGGCAGGGGCGTGGCTGGCGGGACGGCGCACGGTGGTGATGTGCCAGAACTCCGGCCTCGGCAACGCGGTGAACCCGCTGACCTCGCTGAATGCGCCCTTCGCCATCCCCACCCTGTTCGTCACCACTTGGCGCGGACGCCCTGGCGAGCCGGACGAGCCCCAGCACGAGGTGATGGGCGCCATCACCCACGAGCTGATCCGCCTGATGGGGCTGGAGCAGGCCGACTTCCCCGCCACGCCTGACCAGATCGGCCCGGCCTTCGACTTCGCGGCTGAGCGGATGGCGGCGACCTCGCGCCCCTTCGCCTGGGTGCTCCGCAAGGGCGATGTCGCCGACACCGACCTCGACCAGCCGCCGCGGGAAATCCGCGCGCGCCGGCCGTGCTGGAGCGCTTCCTGGCCTGGACGGACGATCGAACCGCGGTGGTCGCCACCACAGGCAAGTGCGGGCGCGAGCTGTTCACCCTGGCCGACCGGCCCCAGCACATCTACCAGGTCGGCTCCATGGGGGGCGCGAGCGGCATGGCGCTGGGCGTGGCCCTGAACGCGGCGCGCAAGGTGGTGGTGCTCGACGGCGACGGAGCCGCGCTGATGAAACTGGGCGCCCTGGCCACGATCGGCGCCTACGCGGCGGCGAACCTGCTCCACATCCTGCTGGACAACGGCGTGCACGACTCCACCGGCGGCCAGGCGACGGTCTCCGCCACGGTGGACTTCGCCGGCGTCGCGCTCGCCTGCGGCTACGCCTACGCCGCGGCCTGCGACACGCTCGCGGGGTTCGAGGCCGCACTGGCGGCCTGCGCCGGCATGTCCGGCCCCGCCCTGCTGCACGTGCGTATCGCACCGGGCTCCATGGACAGGCTCGGCCGCCCCACCGTGAAGCCGGCCGAAGTGGCGCGCCGGTTCAAGGCCTTCCTGGCGGAGGGTGCGCCCGTTACGGCTGCGGTCCCAGCGTGAAAACGCCCGCCGTCCTGGCGCTGGGGCTCGGCCTGACCGTCGTGCTGACCCTGATCCTCGCCAACAACGCCGGCCAGATCGCCGACGCCCTCGCCGGAGCCGGCTGGGGCGTCGTGCTGGTGATCGCCTTGCACCTGCCCCAGACCGCAGCTTCGGCCCTTGCCTGGCGGCCGCTGATCCTTGGTTCGAAGCCGGGCTTCGCGCTGCTCCTGCGGTTCCGCTTCGTGCGCGAGGCCGTGAACGCCCTGCTGCCCGTGGCGCAGGTTGGCGGCGACGTCGTGCGCGCCCGCCTGCTGGCCCAGAGCGGCGTCCCGCTCAACGCGTCCGCGGCCAGCTGCACGGCGGACCTGACGATGGAGATGTCCAGCCAGGCCGCCTTCACCCTGCTGGGCGTTGCGGCGCTCTTCGC
>CALMGB010000170.1:4451-15740 GCA_937863535.1 uncultured Caulobacteraceae bacterium | reverse complement strand
TACGTCGGCGTCTTCCACCCTGACCGCCTCAAAGTCGACCTCGGCCACGGCAATGGCGTCGAGCTGGTCGAGCAGGGAGAGCAGGCGGTCGGCCAGGCTTCCCGTGTCGGGCGCGCTCGCCACTCCGTGCGCCACATGGGCGAGGCGCGCGCCGGTGCAGGCGACCACGCCCCATCCGGTGCGGCGCAGGCCCGGATCGAGGCCGAGAATCAGGAGCGTGTTCGTCATGCGTTCCACAAGCTTAAAGCATGGAACGCCGGCCGGATCGTTAACGCAGAAGGCGCCCGCGCAAGCCGGCTCGTTCCGCTCAGGTCTGCAGCGTCGGGCTAGGGCTCAGAACTCTTCCCAGCCGTCCTCCACCGCCGCGGGCTTGCGAGCGGCGCTGGTGCGGCTGATGGCGGCGGGACGGGTGGCCGGCCGCGGGGGACGGGCCGCCGGTGGCTGACGAGACGCGACCGGCGCCAGATGGCGCACGGGCGCCCCGCCGATGCGGAAGTGACTCACCAGCTCAGTCAGGGTCTCGGCTTCCGAGGCCAGCGAGTGGCTGGCGGCGGTGGACTGCTCCACCATGGCGGCGTTCTGCTGGGTGACCTGGTCCATCTGGTTGACCGCGGTGTTCACCTGCTGAAGGCCGCCAGCCTGCTCCTCGGCCGAGGCCGCCATGTCCAGCACCAGGGTGTTGATCTCGCCGACCTGCGAGACGATGCGGCCCAGCGCCTCGCCAGTCTGGCCGACCAGGTCCACGCCGGTCCTCACCTGCTTGGAGGAGGCGGAGATCAGCACCTTGATCTCCTTGGCGGCTTGAGCGGAGCGTTGCGCCAGGGCGCGCACTTCGCTCGCCACCACCGCGAAGCCCCGGCCGGCGTCTCCGGCCCGGGCCGCCTCGACACCGGCGTTCAGGGCCAGCAGGTTCGTCTGAAAGGCGATCTCGTCGATGACGCCGATGATCTGGCCGATCTCCGACGCCGAGCGCTCGATCTCGCCCATGGCGCCCACCGCCTGCTGCACAACGGCCCCGCTCTTCTCGGCGTCGGTCTTGGTGGCGGCGACGGTCTTGCGGCACTGGGTGGCGCCGTCCGCGGTCTTCTTCACCGTGGCGGTGATCTGGTCGAGGGCTGCGGCGGTCTCCTCCAGCGTCGCCGCCTGCTGCTCGGTGCGGCGGGACAGGTCGTCTGCGGCGCCGGTGATCTCGCCGGCGCCGGCGCGCATGCGGCCGGCGTTCTCCACGATCACGGAGACGGCGCCCTGCAGCTGCTCCATGGTCGCGTTGTAGTCGTCCTTCAGCTGCTGCGAGGCGGCCGGGAAGTCGGCGGTGATGCGGAAGGTCAGGTCGCCCTCAGCCAGCCGGGAGAGGCCGTCGCCAAGCGCTGCGACCACCGTGCAGGTCTCGTCGGCCAGACGCGCGTCCTCGGCCAGCTTGGCGGCGCGGGCGGCCTCAGCGGCGAGTTCGGCAGTTTCCTGCTCGACCCGCAGCTCCGCCAGGTGCAGCTGGTTGGCGCGGAACACCGACAGGGACTCCACCACGGCGCCAAGCTCGTCGCGGCGCTTCAAGGCGTCCAGGTCCAGGTCGTTGTTCCCGCCGGCCAACTTCTCGGTGACCTTGGCGATGCGGTTGATGTCGCGCCGGGTGGTGGTGACCGAAACCGCGGCGATGGCGGCGACCAGCAGCAGGGTCGCTCCGGCGAACAGGCTGAGCAGCAGCACGCTGCGCTGCACATGGGCGTAGCTCGCTGCGGCATCGGCGCCGATGTGCTTGTTCTCATTAGCTATGAGGCCGCGGAGCGCGCCGCTCATCTGCTGGTAGCTGTCCTCGAAGGGCGCCGCGAAGCCGGCGGCGGTGGCGAAGTCGCTGCCGATCATGGCGCCGATCAGGTCCACCGCGCTGTGGGTCTCGCCCACCTGCTTGATGACCTTGTCAAACAGCGGCCGCTCCGCTGGCAGGGCGGCGTTTCGCTCGGTTGTAAGCTGTCTGGATATGGTGTCGAAGCGAGCGCTCAGCGTCTTCATGCGCCCGTCGATCTTGTCGACGTCAATCTTGGCGCCCTGTTGGGTGAGTAGCTGGTAGAGCTGGCCGTGAGCGGCGACGATCTCTTCGGAAATGTCGTTCAGGCGCGCGCGCTCGGGCATTTGCACTTCGACCACGCGCTTGAGGGCTGAGCTGGACTGCTCCTGGTTGACGAAGCCGATCAAGCCGATCGCGGCCAGCATGGCGAGGGCCACGGCCGGCGCCACCCCCATCTTCACCGCCAGCGGAAGGTCCGCCATCCTTAGCTGAAACATACGTCCCCCAGGCTGCGCGCCGAGTTTACCTGCCTCGTCCTATGGCATGGATAAACTTAACGACTGCTCACCATGTCGACGCGAGACCAATAGGTCTGCTGCTTGAGAACCCTTGTCGCCGATGCGGCATGACGTCCACCTTTGCTTATTCACGATGGGCCGCCGCTCCAGGTAAATTGTTAAAGGTCCGATGCTAAACGAGTCATCACATCCTTAGTACAAAGGGGCATGGGTGATGAAGAAATCAATCGTTCTGGCCGCGGCTTTCGCCGGCAGCTTGATGATCGCCACCGGCGCATTGGCCGACGGCAGCTTCCAGGAGCACTATAATGATTGCGTGGACAAGTTCGCTTCGTCCGGCGCCTCGGCCAACGTAATGCTGGAATGCAATGCGGATGGCGGCAAGCTCGGCGCCTGCAAGGTCGTGGACAACAGCGCGCCTGGCAAGGGCTTCGACAAGGCGGCGGTCTGCGTAGCGGGATTTCTGCCCATCGGCGCCAAGACCGGCACCATCCGCGTGCCCGTGCGCTTCACCGGCGCGTAATCAGCCATGCGCAGGGCCGGCCCCGCCGCTGCGCGGGGTCGGCTTGACGAACGCCTCGGCCTTCCCGACCGCTCGCGCAGCCTCGTGGAAGGCCGAGGTCGTTCAGCCGGCCATCAGCGCGCCGAAGCGGTCGAACAGATAGAGCGAGTCGGTTGGTCCCGGACTGGCCTCTGGATGGTGCTGCACGCTGAACACCGGACGGCCTTTCAGCCGGATACCGGCGTTAGTGCCGTCGAAGAGGGAGACGTGGGTCTCCTGCACCGCGTCCGGCAGGCCGTCCCGGTCCACGGTGAAGCCGTGGTTCATGGAGACGATCTCGACCTTGCCGGTGTCCAGGTCCTTCACCGGATGGTTCGCCCCATGGTGGCCCTGATCCATCTTGATGGTTTTGGCCCCCAACGCCAGCGAGAGCATCTGGTGGCCAAGGCAGATACCGAACACCGGCTTGCCCGAGTCCACCAACTTGCGGATCTCCGGCACGGCGTAGTCGCCGGTGGCGGAAGGATCGCCGGGTCCGTTGGACAGCAGCACCCCATCAGGGTTGCGCGCCAGCACCTCCTCGGCCGTCGTCGACGCCGGCAGCACGGTGGCTCGCGCACCGATAGAGGTCAGGGCGCGCAGGATATTGCGCTTTATACCGTAGTCCAGCACCGCCACCTCGAAGCGCGGCTCCGGCCGCGGCTTGGCATAGCCCTCAGGCCAGGACCACAGCCCCTCGTCGAAGGTGAAGCTCTGGAGCGTGGTGGCCTCGCTCGCGAGGTCGAGGCCAACCAGCCCGCTCCAGGCGCGGGCCTGGGCGATCAACGCGTCGAGGTCGAAGCGGCCGTCCGACGCATGGGCGATCACGGCGTGGGGCATGCCCTGCTCGCGGATGCGCTTGGTCAGCCGGCGGGTGTCCAGGCCCGCAAGCCCGACCACGCCCCGCGCCTTCATCCAGGCGCCGAGTTCGCCCGTCGTGCCTGAGCCCGCCCGCCAGTTGGCCGCCTGTGTGGGAACATCGCGGAAGACCGCGCCGCGGGCGGTGGTGCGCGCGCCGCCGCCTAGTCCCACGGGGCCACCCTCGCGCCCGAACTGCTCCACGTCCTGCAGGTTTACGCCGGTGTTGCCGATGTGGGGGAAGGTGAAGGTGACGATCTGGGCCATGTAGGACGGATCGGTCAGGATTTCCTGGTACCCGGTCATGGCGGTGTTGAAGCAGACCTCGCCCACCGCCTCGCCCACGTATCCAACGCCGATACCGCTGAACACCGTACCGTCGGCCAGCACCAGGACGCCCGTCGCGCCTTCGATCACCTCGGCCATGCTCAACCTCCGCCGGCCCGCGCAACAGGCGGGCGGGTGCATACAGCGGATCGGCTTTCGTGGCGAGCGGGGTCAGGTCGATGCGAGGGCGCGGGTCCGCCGCGCGGTCCGCTGCAGCACGCCGCGGAACGGCCAGGCCAGCGCCTCCCCGGCCGTATGCGGCTCCTCGCCTGTGTCCAGCCCGGTCTGCACCCGCTCGCCCGGCCGGAGTGGACGGTAGGCCCCGCTCAGCACGTCGAAGATCGGGAAAAGAGAGGCGAAGTTCACGTTGAAATGCTCTTCGGCCGAGGAGTGGTGCAGGCGGTGGTAGCCCGGCCCGTTCAGCACCCAGGACCAGCGCCCAAAGTCCAGCTGCGTGTTGGAATGTACGATGTAGTGGTAGTAGCTGACAGCGACATAGACGCCGACCACGCTCACCGGCGCCTTCAGCAGCACGCCCACCGCCAGCCAGATCGTCACCGTCTTAATGCCCGGCTCCAGCCAGAAGTGGCGGGCTGCAGTCGTGGAATCAAAGGCGCGGTCGCTGTGGTGCAGCGAGTGCATGGCCCACAGAAGGGGAATTCGATGCTGAGCCCGGTGGAACAGGTACTCAGCCAAGTCCATGGCCAGAAAGTAGGCCGCCAGACCCGCCCACCAGCCGATCCCGTGCTCAGGCAGTCGGACCAGGCCGCCGCCAAGCGAATTGACGACGAGCGTCGCCACGCC
Source organism: uncultured Caulobacteraceae bacterium (assembly GCA_937863535.1). Classification (GTDB taxonomy): domain Bacteria; phylum Pseudomonadota; class Alphaproteobacteria; order Caulobacterales; family Caulobacteraceae; genus CAHJWH01. The sequence continues at coordinate 10,909 of CALMGB010000170.1, read as the reverse complement.
GCCAAGCGCGGGGGCCGCCAGCGCCTGGCCAAAGATCAGCGCGCCCCAGACCGCAAGCGCCACGCCGTGCAGTCGCTGGCGTTTCAGGTGCGCTGGCCAGAGCCGCTCGGCGGTGTGGCGCACCAGCGTCATCACCAGCAGCGGCGTCAACACCGTCAAGGCGAGGCGCATGATGGGTGTCAGGGGAATCAAGCGGCGGCCTCGGCGAAGATGTCGGCTCAGCTGTAGCCGGCATACCCCACCAGCCGGTTAAGGCCCCCGCTCACCACTGGTTAAGGGCGCTCGGCCTAGGTTGACCTCCCGCATCCCTGCGCGAGTTGACGCCCCCCGTGGACAGCGCCGCCAACGTGACCCCCATCACGCCCCAGCTCGGCCGGGCGCGCCTGGCGCTGATCAAGCGGCTGGCCGACGTGGTGTGTTTGCCGTCCAGCCGGGTTAACGGGTTCGAGCGCGCCATGACCGCCGACCTGCTGGTGGAGATGCTGCGCGAGGCGTCGCCGTCCGACCGCGCACGGGTGGCGCGCCGGCTCGCCAACCTGGTGGAGATGCCCAAGCGGCTGCTGCGTCTCTTGCTGCGCGACGACATCGAGGTGGCCCGCGCGCTGCTGGCGGAGGACACAGCGCTCAGCGAGGCGGACCTGATCGACTGCGTTCGCCAGGCCGGCCCTGAGCACCGCCTGCTGATCGCGCGGCGGCGCGAGCTGGGCGAGCTGGTCTGCGAGGCGCTGATCGAGGCCGGCGAGGAGACCGTCGTCCTGGCGCTGCTGCGCAACACCGGCGCGGTGCTTTCCGGCGATGCGGTGGATGCCCTGGTGGCGGCCTCCCAGAAGGTGGTGGACTTCATCCCGGCCCTTCTGAAGCGAGTGGAGCTGCGCCCCGCCCACGCCTACGTGCTGTTCTGGTGGTCCGAGCCGGACCAGCGCCGCTCCATCCTGCAACGCTTTGCGGTCAGCCGGGAGGTGCTGCAGGAGGCGGCGGGCGACGTCTTCCCCCTTTGCGCCGAGGAGAACTGGCAGGACCCGCTGGTGCGCAAGGCGCTGCAGTTCATCGAGCGCCGCCAGCGGAACCGCGCAGCGCTGGCCCGCTCCCCCTACGCCAGCCTGGACGAGGCCATCGGCGACGCCCAGTCCGGCATGAGCCGCGACGCCGCCCGCGAGATCGCCTTCCTGGCCGGGGTGAAGCCCACCACCGCGGCCAAGATCTTCACCGACCCCTACGGCGAGCCCATCGCCATCCTGTGCAAGGCCACCGGCCTGCCGCGCAGCGCGGTGCTCGCCCTGTGGCGGGCGCTGCGCCGCATCGAGACCGACAGCACCGGCGCCATGACTCCGGCCCTGGAGCGCACCCTGTTCATCTTCGACATGATGGCGGTGGATCGGGCCCAGACGGTGCTGCGCTATTGGAATTGGTCGCTGTCCAGCGCCCTGACGCCGGCGCTCGTGCGCGCCATCCGCGAGGGCGACGACAGCAACCTCGACGAATACTCGCAGCCCCAGCGGGCGGCCATGCTGGCCCTTGCGCGCGACTTCGGCCGCTGATCTCCTGATCCTTCGCGACTGAAGGCGAGGTTGCTCGGCTCTGAGGCGCGGCGGCCCGCTCGGACATCGCGGACCACGCTCAGGCCGATGGGATCGGCGGCGGGTCAGAGACCTCGCCGACCGAAGCCGCCGGGGCTGGGCGACAGGCGGGCGGTCGGGATGGGTCGCGGCGCCGACGGGACGTTCGGGGTCACCGACCAGGCGGCTCCCGGGCTTGCCGCATCGTCGTCGGCCCTGGCGCCGGGCCAGCAAAACAGAACGCCGATCATGGCGAAGTTGAACAGGCCGAGAAGCATCATCGCTCCGGTCGCGGGATGCGGAGGCAGGCCGTGGGCTGAGGCCGCGGCGCTCGCCGTCACGAACAGCTGGAACACGAAGTTGAAGCCCATCCAGCCAAGGATGACGGCCACCGGATTCCAGCCGATGTCGCGGATGCGGCAGGACTGCAGCGACAGGCTGGTCCAGAAGTTCACCGGCAGCACGACCAGCGCCGCCAGCCCGATCGATTTCAGGTAGGTGGACTTGTCGGCCGCATGAAAGCCGAAAATGAACATCAGGAACACGAACGCGAAGACCAGCGCAGGTCCGAGCGCCAGGCAGCTCAGCAGAAATTTGATCCGGCATATACGGCCTCGGAATGTCAATAAAGCTGCGAGCATGGGTGTCCTCCCACGCAAAACCTATCATGTGACGATTGCAGGTTGCTGAAGACGTACGGTTAAGGACGCGTTTGAGCAGGCGTCGTCTTCAGATCGGCATGTTCAGGATCGACTGGTAGGCCGAGATCACCTGATCCCTCACCGCCATCATGGTCTCCAGGCTGGCCTGGGCGGAGGAGATGGAGGTGACCACGTCCACAAGCTCCGCCTTGCCTTGCGTGTGGGCGGCCATCTGGTGCTCCGCCATCTTGGAGGAGGAGACCAAGTCGTTCATGGCGTGGCTGACCATCTGGCCGAAGTCCGGCCCCTCCTCCGCGGGCGCGCCGCCGCCCACGGCCTTGGAGCCCTGGTTCTGCACCGCGGCGTAAGCGCGCGCCGCCATCATGGGGGAGAGCATCGGGGATCAGGCCCTCACTTCTTGATCAGGTCCAGGGTGCGCATCTGCATGGCGCGGGCGGACTCGATCATGTTCAGGTTGGCGTCGTAGGCGCGCTGCGCCTCCTTCATGTCCATCGCCTCGGTGAGCGGGTCGACGTTGGGCATCTTGACGAAGCCCTTGGCGTCGGCGCCCGGGGCGCTGGGGTTGTACTCGGTGTGGAAGGCGGTGGAGTCGGGCTGGACGCGCGCCAGGTGCACGCCGCGGCCGCCTTCGTCCTGCATCTGCGGCTCGAACACCGGCATCTGTCGCTGGTAGGGGTCGCCGCCGGGGGTGGTGGCGCCGCTGTCCGCGTTGGCGATGTTCTCCGCGATGACCCGCATGCGCGCCTGCTGCGCCTTCAGGGCGGAGGTGGCGACCGCGATGGTGGCGCCGGAGGCGGAGGTCACGTCGGCCATGACCTAGCCTCAGCTCTTGCCCGGGGCGCGGGCGGCGGTGGTGATCAGGTTCAGCGACTGCTGGTAGAAGTCCAACGCCGACTCGTAGTCGATGCGCGCCTCGGTCATCTTGGACATCTGCTCCTCCAGTACGACCCGGTTGCCGTCCAGCCGAGTCTCGGAGTCTGGCGCAGCTTCCGCCTTGAACGGGTCGGAAGCGCCGTTGGAGAGCGGCTTGCCGGCGATGTGCAGCGGGTTGGTGCGCTCCAGCCCCGCCTGGGCCAGCCCGATGCGAGGCCGAAGCATCGCCTCGAAGCTGAAGGGCTTCAGGTCGCGGGGCGAATAGCCGGGGGTGTCGGCGTTGGCGACGTTTTCGGCCAGCAGGCGCTGGCGCTGGTTCACGTAGCCGAGCTTGCCCTTCAGCATCGAGAACAGCGGGATGTCGTCCAGGCCCATGGCCCCTCCGCGCCCGGTCGTATCTGCCGGGGCTGGGCGCAATCTGCCGGGTGCAGGGTTAACGCCGCGTTGCCCGTTAGGGTTAATCGCGCATTAACGCGAGGCCTCCAGGATCGCAGGTGCGGCGCGTCTCGGCCGCGGGCGGGAACCGGCGATGCTGCTCTTCCTCCAGGCGGTGTTCGCGCTGGCCGCCACCCTCGGCCTGTTCGGCGTGGGCGTGTACGCCGCCCGGCGCTGGGGTCCGCTGGGCCTCATGAGGATCAACGCGACCGCACCCAAGCGCATGTCGGTGGTGGAGAGCTTGACGCTAGATCCCAGCCGCCGGCTGGTGCTGGTCCGCATCGACCGCGAGGAACGCCTGCTGCTCCTCGGCGAGGGCCATGTGCTCAGTCCGCTGGCGCAAGGCCCACAGTCGTGAAGCGCCTGCCCGTGACCCTGCGAGGCCTCGGCGCGCCAGAGAGCGCCGAACTCCGCCGCGCCGCCTTGATCGCCACCGCCGCGACACTCGCCACCGTCCTGCACCCCGGCCTCGCGATGGCTCAGGCGATCAACCTGGACCTCGGCACCGGGGGCGGCCTGACCGACCGGGTGGTGCAGCTCGTCGCACTTTTGACCGTGCTGTCGCTCGCCCCATCCATCGTGATGATGACCACCTCGTTCGTGCGCATCGTGGTGGTGCTGAGCCTGCTCCGCCAAGCCATGGGCCTGCAGCAGTCGCCCCCCAACTCGGTGATCGTCAGCCTGGCGCTCTTCCTCAGCGCCATCGTCATGGGGCCGACCTTCACCCAGTCCTACAACGCCGGCGTCCGGCCGCTCCTGAACCACACCATGGAGCTGCCCGCCGCCTTCCAGGCCAGTGCGGCGCCTGTGAAGACCTTCATGCTGAGCCAGGTGGACCGGGACGACCTCGGCCTGTTCATTCGCCTCTCGCGCATCCCCAAGCCCGCCAACGCCGAGGCCACGCCGATCACCGTCGTGACGCCCGCCTACATGATCAGCGAGCTGAAGCGCGCCTTCCAGATCGGCTTCCTGCTCTTCGTGCCGTTCCTGGTCATCGACCTGGTGGTGGCGAGCGTGCTGATGAGCATGGGCATGATGATGCTGCCGCCGGCGACCGTGTCCCTGCCCTTCAAGCTGATCTTCTTCGTGCTGGTGAACGGCTGGCAGCTCGTTTGCGGCAGCCTGGTGGAGAGCTTCCGGCACGCCAGCGGCGGTTGACGCCCGCCCGAGCAACGTTCCAGCATCGGCTTCGTTAACAAGCCTAGCCCGCGACGCGCTGCGGCGCGGAGGCGTGATGATCTACACCGACACTGTCGACAACTTCGCAACTCTCGCCGCTCAGAAGACAGCTGGGCTGAAGCGCGCGCCGCTGGGCTTTCTCGCCGGCACGTTGCTGGGCGGCGCCTACATCGGCATCGCCTACGTGCTGGCCCTCACCGTCGCCGCCGGGCTGCCGCCGGGGGTGCGTCCGCTGGTGCTGGGGGCGGTGTTCGGGATCGGACTGATCCTGGTGGTGATGGCCGGCGCTGAGCTCTTCACCGGGCACGTCATGTACATGACATTCGGCATGGCCAAGGGCACGGTGAAGCCCTTGGACGCCTTGCTGGTGCTGGTGGTGGTTTGGATCGGCAACCTGATCGGCTCGATCCTGCTGGCCGCCCTCTTCGCCAAGGGCGGCGGAGGGGCGGTGTTCGCAGCGCCCGCCGACTACCTGCACGGCTTCATCGCCAAGAAGCAGGACTCAACGGTGCTGGCCCTGCTCTGCCGCGCAACGCTGTGCAATTGGCTTGTCTGCCTGGCCATCTGGCTGCCCGCGCGGCTGTCCAGCGACAGCGCCAAGATCATCGGGATGGCTTGGTGCCTGCTGGCGTTCGTGGCCTGCGGATTCGAGCACTCGGTGGCCAACATGACCATCTTCACCCTGGGCCTGCTGGCGCCGGTCCAGGCGGGTACGCTGGGCGGCGCGGCCTACAACCTGCTCTGGGTGACGATCGGCAACATCCTGGGCGGCGCCGTGCTGGTGGCCGGCGCCTACCTGCTCTCCTCCACCGTAGACGTCCATGCGCCAGGGCTGACGCACAATCCGGCGGCGACGCGGCGGAACTAGGCCAGTCACAGTCTGCATCCATGAGAGGCTGAGCAGAACCCGGCCTAGGCTCGCCCGCTGTTAGGGCTCGAACCGGAAACGCGCCGCAATGACCGCCTTCGATGTGGCCGCCGTGTTTATCAGCCTGGTGGCGGCGGCAGGATGGCTGAACGCTAGGTGGCTGCGCCTTCCGCCGAGCGTCGCCATGCTGGCGGTGGGCGGTCTGGGGTCTGCGATCCTGATCTCCGCGCGCGGACTGCCTTCCGTGGCGCCAGCCGCCGACGCCGTCTCCCGCCTGATCGGCCGGGTGAACTTCCCCGAAACCGTGGTCGGCTACATGCTCGGCTTCCTGCTGTTCGCCGGCGCCATGCAGGTCGACCTCGGCGAGCTGCGGCGGCGCACAGTGGCGGTGGTCAGCCTCGCCACACTGGGCGTCCTCGCCTCCACGCTGATCGTTGGGGTGGGCGTGTGGCTGGGCGCGCGGGCGCTGCAGCTGCCGGTGAGCCTGCCCTGGGCCATGGTGTTCGGCGCCCTGATCAGCCCGACCGATCCCGTGGCCGTCCTGACCACGGTGAAGGTCGGCGACCTGTCGAGTTCGCTCCAGGCGACGCTGCAGGGCGAGGCCCTGTTCAACGACGGCGTGGGAATCGTCGTCTTCCTGGCCGCCCTGACCTTCGCCGTGGGCGGACACGCCGTTTACCCCGCCTTCGCGGCCGTGAAGGTGCTGGGGCAGGCGATGGGCGGTCTGGCGCTGGGCCTCGGCGCGGGCGCAATGGTGGTGCGCGCCATGCGGGCGATCGACGATTATGCGGTGGAGGTCACCCTGTCGCTCGCCCTGGCCGCCGGGGTCTATGCCGGCGGCCAGGCCCTGCCGTTCCTCGGCAACGACCCCGCCGCCCTGGCCGC
>CALMGB010000170.1:0-4441 GCA_937863535.1 uncultured Caulobacteraceae bacterium | reverse complement strand
CCTTTTAGGGGGGGTCGCCCAGCGGCGGGCGCCCCGGGGCCGCGGGGGTGTTGCCGGGGGGCCAGGCCCTGCACCTCAGCGGGCCGATCGCAGCGGTGGCGGCGGGGCTGCTGGTCGGAGATCGGGGGGTCGAGACCGCCATGAGCGACACCACGCGCCGCTATGTCCAGGGCTTCTGGACCCTGGTGGACGAACTTCTGAACGCCCTGCTCTTCCTGCTGCTGGGCTTGCAGACGGCCGTGCTGCCCTTGAACCTGCGCGACCTTGGGCTCTGGGCCCTCGCCATCCCTCTGGTGCTGCTTGCGAGATTAGCCGTGGTGCTGCCGTGGGGCGCCTACTACCGCTTCCGCCACGCCGAGCAGGGCGCCAGCCTGATCCTGGCCTGGGGCGGCCTCAGGGGCGCCTTGTCGCTGGCGCTGGCCTTGCAGGCCCCCGCCGGCCCAGCGCGCGCCGCGATCCTGTCGACCACCTATGCGGTGGTGGTGTTCGCCGTGATGGTGCAGGGGCTGAGCTTCGCGCCGCTCGTCTCGTGGCTGAAGCGGTCGTCCGGCTCCGCAGGCGGAGCGACGGCCTGACAGCTTGCGGGCCAAAGCCTGCGCCCGTACAGCCAGGATGATGTCCGGCTTCGCCGCCTTCCTGGCAAACCCAGCCCGCTTCATGGCGGTGTCGCGCTGGCTGGCCCCCGTGCTCGGACTGGTCGCCGCCCTCCTGCTGGGCGCAGGCTTGTGGATGGCGATGGGCGTCCCGGACGACTACCAGCAGGGCTCGACCATCCGCATCCTGTTCATACACGTGCCGGCCGCCACCACCGGCATGTTCGTCTATGCGTCCCTGGGGGTGGCCAGCTTCATCGGCTTGGTGTTCCGCCACGCCCTGGCCGACGCCGCCGCCAAGGCCGCAGCTCCCCTGGGCGCCGCCTTCACGGCCCTGGCCCTGGTCACCGGCTCGCTATGGGGCCGGCCCATGTGGGGGGCGTGGTGGGTTTGGGACGCGCGGCTGACCTCGATGCTGGTGCTGTTCCTGCTCTATCTCGGTTACATGGCCCTGCACGCCGCTCTGGACGACGAGGCCAAGGCCGCCCGGGCCGCCGCCATCCTGGCCCTGGTAGGGTCGGTGAACCTGCCGATCATCTACTTCTCGGTCTACTGGTGGAACAGCCTGCACCAGGGCGACACCATCATCTCCGGCAAGCTGGCTCCGGCCTATGGAGCGCCGTTGCTGTTCATGTGGGGCGGCTACATGGCCCTGTTCGGGGCGCTGTGGCTGGTGCGCATCCGGGCGGAGGTCTGGCGTCGGCGCGCCGGCGCGCGGGCCATGGCGAGAGCGCTCGCCTGATGAGCCATCCAAATCTGGAGGTCGGCCGTTACGCCGTCTTCATCTGGCCCGCCTACGGGATCACCGCCCTCACCCTGTCGGCCCTGGTGATCGACAGCCTCCTGCGGGCCGCGCGCTGGCGCAGGGCCGCCGAGGCGGAGCGATCCGTCGCGCCTAAAGGCCATTAGAGCCCCTCGCCGCGGTCCTGCCGATGGGTCGGAGCGGTCCGCGAACGCCATATCCTTTGCCCCACCGCCAGCCTCCCCCCGCCTCGTTCAAGCCGGGAGCTTGACCGCCAAGGTCGGCTTAACCATGTTCTGACCTGCTGAGGGAGGCGAGCGTAACCATGGCCGACATCCGCACTTCCATCGCCGGGTCCAGTCTCGTACCCCAGACGGGCGCCACGCCCGCACGCAGCGAAGCCGTCAAAGCAGCTCAGCGTGCCTTCTTCCAGGCCGCCCTGAACGGCGTTGGGCCGGTGACGGTGGTCCAGCCTCCGGTGTCGCCCACCGTCAAGGTGCAGGCGGCCCGTCCCGAAGCCAACCCGCCGAGTCGCCTGCTCCGGCCCGGCTCGCTGCTCGACATCAAGGTCTGACGCAGCTCAGGTCGGCTGGGGATCGTCCGAGAAGGGCGAGGTCTCTCCTTCTAGCGCTGGATCGGCGACGTTCTTCGCCTCGCGATCGCGCCGCTTGTGCTTCTTCCGCTTCTTGCCGCCCTTCTTGGCCTTCTTCGGCTTGGGCTCGATCGCCTCGGCCGGGTCGGACGGCAGCCCGCCTTCGCCTGTCCGGGCCAGACGGCGCAGGGCCTCGATGAAGGGCTCGCGCTTCTTGCCCCCGAGCAGGTCCAGGATGCGCGCGTCGGCGGCGGCCACCCGAGGCGCCGCAGCCTCAAGCAAGGCGCGCCCCTCTTCACCCAGCTTCACGGTGTTCGCCCGAGCGTCTTCGGCGGAACGTTCGCGCGCCAGGTGCCCCTTGGTGATCATGCGGCCCACCAGGTCGGCGAGAGTGGAACGATCGATGCCTGTGGCGCGCACCAGTTCGGTCTGGCTCAGGCCCTCGTTGGCGGCCACCGCGGCCAGTACCGCGTACTGACGTTGGGTAATGACGACCGGGCCAGTCTCGACCGTGTAGATGTCCAGCGCCAGCTGCAGGGCGCGGTGCAGCAGGTGGCTTGGCGAGCGCTCCAGCGCAGGCGTCGAGGAAAGATTGGACTTCGCCATCGGTTATGCTCCGCCTCAGGACGTTACCTGGAGCAAGCGTCGGTTTGACGACAGCGAATGTTGCGGACGGGACGGCGGCCGTTGCTATTCCTGCGGCTCGCTGAGCCGAACGGCGGCCTCGAGCGCCGAGGCGTCCTTCATCATGCCGGGGATCTGCGTGGCGGAGAAGAGCAGCGACAGGACCAGCATCCCAGGCATGCGGAAGAGCACCCACACCGCATCGCTCTGGGTCCTCCAGACGATCTCGTTGGTCACCGCCAGCGTCAGGAAGAACAGGCCGTAGCGCAGGGTCAGCCGCCGCCAAGCCGCCTCGCTGAGCTGCAGCGTGGCGCCCAGAAGCAGCTTTACCGGGCTCTTGCCCAAGACGAAGCCGCCGATCAGCCCGAGCCCCAGGGCGCCGTCGAGCACCGTGGTCTTCATCTGGATGATGCGCTTGTCGTGGAACACCAGGGTCGCCACCCCGAACACCAGCGCCATGATCGAGAACAGCAGCGGCAGGGGCGCCACCTTGCGCTCCACCACGAAGCCGACCAGCACCGCCGCCAGGGACACGGCCACGAAGGCGAAGGTGCCTGTCAGCAGATTGCGGGTAAGCAAGTATCCTAAGGCAAGGCCGGCGAGACCCGCATAGTCGACCACCATCCGCACCCAGCCGGCTGAAGGCTTCTCGGACGCCGAGGCGCTCACGCGGCGAGCTCCTTGCGGTCGAGGCCGACCAGGGAGCGGGCGAAGGCCTCCGGCTCGAAGGGCTGCAGGTCCTCGATCTGTTCGCCCACGCCGATCAATTTCACCGGCGCCGAGCTGGCTTCCGCCAGGGGCACCAGCACTCCGCCCCTGGCGGTTCCGTCCAGCTTGGTCATCACCAGCCCCGTCACCCCCGCGATCCTGGTGAACACCTCGACCTGGCTGGAGGCGTTCTTTCCCACGGTGGCGTCGAGCACCAGCAAGGTCTCGTGCGGATAGGCGGGATCTATCTTCTTCAGCACCCGCACCATCTTGGCCAGTTCCTCCATCAGGTGCGTCTTGTTCTGCAACCGCCCGGCGGTGTCGATCAGCACTACGTCCAGCTGCTCGGCGCGGGCGCGGGTCACCGCCTCGAACGCTAGGCTCGCGGCGTCGGAGCCCTGCGGCTTTATCAGGATGGGCACGCCCGCCCGGTCGGCCCAGACCTGCAGCTGTTCGATGGCTGCGGCGCGGAAGGTGTCGCCAGCGGCGATGAGCACCTTGGCGCCGCGCCCCTTCAGCTCCGAGGCGATCTTGCCGAGCGTGGTGGTCTTGCCCGAGCCGTTTACGCCCACGAGCATGACCACATAGGGCTTGGCGCCGCCCGACATTGGATCGAAGCGGCCAGCATGGGGCGCGAGTTCCTTGGCGATGGCCCGGGCCAGGGTCTCACGAATCTCGTCTTCGCTGGGGGAGGCGCCAAAGCGCTCCTGCGAGAAAGCCTCCACGATCCGTGCGCTGGCGTCGACACCCAGGTCGGCCTGGATCAGCAGTTCTTCCAGTTCGTCCAACGCATCATTGTCCAGCGGCTTCTTGACGAAGGTGGACACCACCTGGTCAGTGAACTGGCGGGAGGACTTCGTAAGTCCCGTGGTCAGCCGCTGGAACCAGCCCTTCTTGGGCGCGGCCGGATCGATGATGGTCATTGGGCCGCCATGTAGCGCGGCTGGACGGCCGACGGTAGGGCCGACACGTTCAGCGGCGGTTCATGGCGCTGGGACGAGGCTGCAGCGTGCGCTGCGCGACCCCGTCGCCAGTCTTGCCGGAGCGTATGATGAAATCCCCGCTTATCTTAGGCTCCGCCATCGGCGGCCTGGTGTTGATCGGCGCCTCTGCTGTGGGCATGACCTATTTCGCCCTGCACTCGGTCTCCCCGCCGACCCAGCCGCCCGCGCCCCGACCCGT
>CALMGB010000169.1 GCA_937863535.1 uncultured Caulobacteraceae bacterium | reverse complement strand
CGCCGCCGCGCTCGCCCTCGCGCGCGCGGGCCAAGCCTCCACGGTGGTGGAGCGCGCGCCGGCGTTCGCCGAGATCGGCGCGGGCATCCAGATGGGGCCGAACGGCTTTCGGATGATGCAGGCGCTAGGCCTGCGCGACGCCATCGACGCGCTTGCGGTCTTCCCCGACGAGCTGGTGATGATGGACGGGGTGAGCGCTGAGGAGGTCACGGCCATCCCCGTGGGCGCGCCCTTCCGGGAGCGCTTCGGCCAGCCCTACGCCGTGGTGCATCGGGCCGACCTGCACCGCGCGCTCCTCGGCGCCTGCGCCGCCGACCCGCGTGTGGACCTGCGTCCCGGCGTCAGCGTGGAGGGCTTCGTCGACCACGGCGACCACGTCAGCCTGGCGACCGCAGGCGGCGGGGTCATCAAAGGCTCCGCGCTGGTGGGCTCCGACGGCCTCTGGTCGGCGACGCGCGAGGCTGTCATCGGCGACGGTCCGCCGCTCGTGTCCGGCCACATCGCCTATCGTGCGGTCCTCCCGATGGAGGAGGTAGAGGCGCGGTTCCGCCGCAACGCCATGATCCTCTGGGCGGGACCGCGCAACCACCTGGTCCAGTACCCGCTGCGGGGCGGCCGGCTGTTCAACCTGGTCGCCGTCTTCCACTCCGATAAGTACGTCGAGGGCTGGGACCGGCAAGGCGACCCGGAGGAGCTGTCCCGCCGTTTCGCGGGCAACTGCGAGGTGGTCCGCACCCTGCTCTCCAAGGTGGAGACCTGGCGGATGTGGGTGCTGTGCGACCGTGAGCCGGCACAGCGCTGGAGCCGCGGGCGCGCCACCCTGCTCGGCGACGCCGCCCATCCTATGCTGCAGTATCTGGCGCAGGGCGCGGGCATGGCGCTGGAGGATGCGGTGGTGCTCGCCCGCTGCGTGGCGGACGCGCCCGGCGCGCCGGAGGCGGCCTTCCAGCGCTACGAGGCGGAGCGCTACCTGCGCACCGGCCGATGCCAAACGATGGCGCGCATCTACGGCGGCTTCTACCACGCCGAGGGCGTGACGCGGGAGCTGGCGACCGGCTTCCTGAGCCGGCGGACGGTGGCCGACAGCTATGACAGCCTGGGCTGGCTGTATGACTTCGACCCGGGCGGGATCGCGTCCTCCGCGGCGGCGACCTAGGATGGGGACAGTCTCCTCCGCCAATCGAACCCTGCTCGAGGTCCCGTCGCGTTTCACCGCACGGAGGCGGGCGAGGCGTCGCCATCTACGGCGTCTGCCGCACCGCTCTGTCCATCTCTACTCCATGAGGGCCGGCAAGCCTTCGCCCTGCCAAGGCCCGTCCTGGAGGAGGGTAAGGATCTCCTGCTTGATAAGGCGCTCCGTCTCGATGAAGGCGCGCGGTGTCCGCGTCCTCGCCGGCTGCGCCATGACCAGCTCCCAATCGAGCGTCTGGCGAAAGCGGAACGCCCTGAACACGACGCTGTTGAAAGGGTCGTGCAGGCCGTTGATGCTGAAGATCGTGCAACAGACGCCGGCGGCCACAAAGCCCTTGGTCGCACTGACGCCGTCAACCTCCATGACCACGTTCAGCGTGAGCCCATGCTGACCCGCGAAGCGGTCGACGATCGTGCGCAGGCTGTTGGGCCGCCTGGGAAGGATCAGCGGGATATCTCTGAGCTGCATCACGTCGACCTGACCGTCGACCAGCGCCGCGTGCGCCGGTCGGAAGTCCGCGGAGGCGACGAGGATCAGCGGTTCGTTGAGCAGCGGCGTCAACTGCAGATCGCTGTCGCGGCCGGAGCTGAAGAGCAGACCCAGGTCGATGCGGCCTTCGGAAATCCAATCGTGGATCGTGTCGCTGAAGCTTTCCCAAAGTTGGAGGTCGATCTGTGGAAATCGTTGACGGCTTTCCATGACGAGCTGAGGTCCCAGCATTTGTGAAACCATCGGCGGCATCGCTACGCGGACCGCGCCCGTGGGTTCCTCGGCCAGGATCAGGATGTCGCGCTCGATCTGCTCCAGCTCGCTCATCAGGGCTTTCGCGCGATCCACGAGAGCCACGCCGTGCTCCGTCAGCATGATCCCTCGACCGCTACGCTGCAGCAGCGATACGCCCAGCGCCTGTTCCAGCCGGGCGACGCGGCGACTCAACGCCGACTGGGCGATCCGCAACCTCACGGCCGCCTTGGCGAAGCTGCCTTCCGTAGCGACGTTGAAGAAGGCGTGGAGATCTTGGAAGTTCATCATCAGCCCATCCTGATTGCCGGTCCAGTCTATTCCTCTCCCGGCCGGTTCAGCACCGCCTTACGCACGGCCTTCTCCTATGCGGTTGCCGAGAGCGGATTTTGCACCGTTGAAACCGGGCGAGGTTACAATTTAGACGGCGGCTGAAGACCCTCAAGAGGCTAACGCTCTACTACCGACCGAGCCTGACCGAGGCGCCGGAGCGGCTCAGCTCAGAAGCGATCCATTCAACTCTTGCACCGAAAACTAGGCGTATGGCCGCTCCGATCATGGCGCCGAATGGTCAGCTCGTACGGCGATATGTCGTCGATCCGCGGGATAACCCCGCATCGATCGCAGGAGAAGCCGCAAGTGCGTTGATCACCGCCGGGGTTCTGAACAGTCATAGACCGGCGTTTATTAACTTTCTTGCGGCGCCTCCATGAGGCTATTTACCTGACAAAAGGCTTCATGCAACAACCATGAACACAATCGATGTGGTCTCGCAAGCCATCGGGCCGCCTTGTCTCCTGCGCGAGTTCATGACCGGCTCCCGGCTGGACGCCGCCGTCGGGCGGTGGCGGCATAGGGGTGCACGGGTGGACTTGCGGGGTGAGGACACGTTTCATCTCATCTTCAACGTCTCCGGGGGACAGCGGGTCGAACTGCGCCGGGGCGCTCATGCGACCTGTGGGGTCATGCGGGCCGGCTCAGTCGGCGTCACTGTGCCTGATGACGCGCCGATCGTAGCCGTGGCCGGCGGAGCCGACACCCTGCAGATCATCCTGACTCGCCGTTTCGTGGAGTCCGTCAACGACGGCGCACTTCTCTCGGGGTCGCCCCGGTTCGCTCCCGGGGATCCTGGACTGCAGGCGGCCGCTGTGCAGGCGCTGGTCGCGCTCACCCGCCCGGACTCTGCAGGCGACACCCAGCTCAAGCAGGCTCTCCGCTCCGTAGCCCGCCGGTTCGCGCGATCGGCGAGGCCGGACCCAGCCCGAGGCGGCCTACCGCCCGCCTCAGCGAAACGCGTGGACGACCTGATCAAGGACCGGATGCGCCAGGTGCCCCTGTCGCTCCCGGGCGTAGGTGAGCTTGCCCAGGCGTGCGGGCTGAGCCTGCACCATTTCATAAAGGCGTTCAGCCAGTCCCGGGGCCGCACGCCGCATGCGCACATGGCGGAGCTGCGCCTCGACACGTCGCTGACGTTGCTGCTGAACGACGTCCGGGTAAATGAGACAGCCTACGCAACAGGGTTTTCATCGCCTTCGCATTTCGTCAGCGCCTTCCGGGCTCGGATGGGCGTGACCCCTGGCGCTCTGCGCGAGGCGGCGGAGCTGCGAGGTTAGCTTCGACCAGACGGAACACCGCAACTTCTTGATACCGAACACCCACGGGTTCCTCCTAGAACGACTCTAAGGAGGCGTACATGGAAACCGCCAAGTGGCTCGTGGCCTTCGTCGCCGTCTTCAACTACGGCGGCTTGGTCGCCGACGCCTTGGTTCCGGCAGGAGCTAAGCAACATCTCTTCAATCCACGGTGGCCGCCGCATGCGAAGTTTCACAATGGACAGACGATGTCCATGGGGATCATCTCTGGCTCGTTGAGCCTCTTCATCCTGTTTGGCGTCCACCCTCTAAGCCTGCCGCTGTTACTGTTGGCTGCAGCGGTGGCGGGGAACTATTTCGCCGCCATGGTCCTGGCGCAGCTGTTTCCGGGGACTCTGTGGTCCGACCCTGAGTTTTCGGATCCCGTTCCGCGGCCGCTCGGACTCTTTCCGCAACAGCTGATCAGCTACGTGCTTTGCGGCTTGATCGCGATCGCCGTCGGCTTGGCTCTCTACACGAGTTGAGCAGAGCGCTTTCGTGCACCCAGCCGTTTCTATCTGGAAGCAGCGCGAGGCGGTATGTTTCAGCAGAAAACACCCAGGACAGGGCCGGCGCCTGGATAAGACCGGTAGAAGCCGGCCATAAAGAGATCGATCTCCCCACTTTGCTCTGCCTGTATCAACCCCGCTTCGCATCACTGGAGGAGCACAAGTCCTACTCATTTCCCGTAGACATTAAATACTCTAGCTAATCACTGTAGCCTTGCCGAACGCATTATTAATCGAGCCCTCAACGGAGCCAAGACCTACCATGAAGACGATGATCATGAGCAGTTCAGCCATCCCGGTGAGCCTGGAAGTTCGCGAGAAGCTGAGACCCGTCGGCCGGAACAATGACGAGTTCAGGAAGGCGCTTCACGGCTATGAGCAGCTTGCGATCTGGGCCGACGAGCTCGGATTCGATGCTTTCGGTAGCACCGAACATCACTTCCAGATCGAAGGCGGCGAGTCCGTCCCCAACAACCTGCTTCTTTACGCGAAGTTCGCGGCGTTGACCAAGAAGATCATCTTCGTGCCCGCCTCTGTCGTGGTGAACAGCCAAGACCCGATCCGTATCGCCGAAGACTTGGCGCTGTTCACTCATATGTTTCCGGGGCGCTTGGGCGTCTCCTTCGCGCGCGGGTTCATGACGCGTTGGCTTCAGACCTTGAGCCAGGGCGAAAATGTCGCCTCCCATGGTCCGGGGGACGCCGCAAACCGGCGCAAGTATGATGAGTACCTCGAGATCATCGAGAAGGCCTGGTCCTGCGACTCGTTCAACCACAACGGCGAATTCTATCAGGCCCCCTATCCGGCCACCGGCATCCGCAACTGGCCGCTGGCGGACTGGACCCGTCGCTTCGGCGCCCCGGGCGACGTCGATGACGAAGGGACGATCCACAAGATCGGCATCGTCCCGAAGCCGTTCATACGGCCGGAGATCTTCGTTCCCTTCAGCGTTGCGGAACAGACCATCGTCGACGCCGCCCGGCACGGGCGGACGTTGATGATAGCCGCAGCTGGCCACGAGAGGATCCGTCAGATCGCCGGGAAATATCAGGCGGCGGCCCGCGAGGCGGGGAAGGATCTGCGGCTAGGTCAAAAGGTGGGCGCGGTCGCCAAGGTGGTGCTCGGCGAAACCTTTGACGAGGCGTTCGACCTTGCGGTCGAAAGCGGAGGATTTTGGTACCAGAACATCTTCCGGAACTTCTACTTCAACGAAGGCTACCGGCGTCCTACCGATCCGCCTCAGCGGCCGCTGGATCTGGGCGACGCGCGCGCCTTGACCCGCCGCATGTTTGAAGCCGGACAGCTTCTCTGCGGTACGGTGGACCAGGTCCAAGACCAGATGAAGGGATTGGCGTCGGTGTACGGCGATGGCCAGCTCGACTGGCTAATATGGGAATACTGGTTCCAGGCTGTGGCGTCGAACGATTGGGCGGAGATCCAGCGGTACCAACTCGAGACTTTCGCCAAGAGCATAATGCCGCATTTCCCCACGGATCACAGTCAATCCGGTTGAGGTTAGTGGATCGGCAGGTCAGGTGCTCGTCACCTTGCGCCCGGACTTGTCCGGCTGGCTCACAAGGCGACCCGCCTGACCCCAGCTCGATCAGGCCGCCAGGCGATGGAGACCGTCCCGCCGGCGCAGGGCGCAGGACGGGCTCACCCCGTAACGCTCCAGGCCGCCCGCGAAAACCCCTCTTGCCATATCAGGGCGGCCATAACCTGAGTTCATGGGAGCAACCGCATAAGATATAGTGCTGTTATTTCAGGTGTTGACTATCATGCAGGTGCCTTATTAGGCGACCTATATCTTCGCCATCAGCCTGCTAGCCTAGTCCTCATCGAGGAGATGGGTCCGCTCGTTCGTGAGGTAAGATCTAGGATCAATGGAAAGTCGCTGAAGTTTGCTTTCGAGACACGGTCACGCGAGTATCGTCTAGTCGCCGAGTAGATAAAAATAAGGCCAACTATAAGGCTGTAACATAGGAAGGGGAAATATGGCCTCGTCGAGGTTCGTTGTGCCGGTTGTAGCCTTATCGGTTCTGGCCAGCTCGGGGGCTGCGGCTCAGACAACCGCTGGGGGAGCTCCTGTCGCTCCAGGCGCTCCGGGCCAAGGCGCGGCGCCAAAATCGGAGGCGAACACCCTCCAGGAAGTGGTCGTGACCGCGCAGCGCCGTAGCGAGAACCTTCAGAAGGTCCCTATCACGGTGAACGCCGTGACCGGTGCGAAGCTGGCTGCGGGCGGGGTGGCGAACACCCAGGACCTCGCGTCTGTGGTGCCGGGGCTGACATTCCCGTCGACGCAGGGAACGGCGCAGCCGCACCTGCGAGGCGTGGGCAGTTCGGTGATCGCCATCGGCTTCGAGAACCCCGTCGCCCTTTATGTGGACGGCATCTATTATGCGACCCCCGCAGGCTCCATTCTTTCGCTTAACAACGTGGCTCAGATCGAGGTCCTCAAGGGACCTCAGGGAACACTGTTCGGCCGCAACTCCACAGGCGGTCTTATCCAGATATCGACAAGGGAACCCTCGCAGAACTTCCATGGGGACGTCAGCGCAGGCTATGCGAACTATGACACGAGTTCCGTGGAAGGCTATGTCACGGGAGGGTTGACCAGCCGCTTAGGGGCCGATCTTGCCGTGCAACTGGATCACCAGGGTGAGGGGTGGGGTTATAATTTTGGCAACGGCAAGGACATCTATAAAGCGGACTCCAATATCTCTCTTCGTTCCAAACTACTCTGGAAGCCCCTTAGCAAGACGACGGTCGCCGTCAGCATGGACTACGAAAGCAGCCGCTCTTCGCAAGGCGCGCTGGTGCAGATCCCGGGAACGGCCGCCGCAAACGTCTTCTATTCCAGCACTCCCGCCGTGACTACGCAGCCCGCCTATGACGCAAACGAGAATAACGGAACCATTCAGCGGGAACAAGGTGGTGGGGCGAGTGTTCGCGTCACCCAGGATCTGGGAGTTGCGCAGCTGGTCGATACGGCTGCCTATCGCCAGGAACGCTTTTACTTCAAACTAGACCCGGACCTGGGTCCGCTTCCCGACCTCAACGTGGCCAGCGATCAGTCCGACAAGCAGGTGAGTGAAGAGCTGCAACTTCAGTCGCAGCGTCGTAGCAAGCTTCAGTGGACGCTTGGCTTGTTCTATTTCCATGCGTCAGACCGGTTGACGGATATCGGGATCGATTACGGCGGCGTCGCCAGGGCGGAGTTCGCGCCGGGCGTCTTCCTTACGCACACGGATAACGCCGGTGTGCAAGACACCGACTCCATAGCAGGTTATGGTCAAGCGACCTACCCGATCCTCCCCAAGACGAACCTTACGTTGGGCGCGCGCTTGAACTACGAAGATAAGTCTGAGGACGCCAGCGCGAGCGGGGTGATCAATGCGTTTGGCAACACCTCCTTCATGCCGTTCGGCGACAAGACGGCCAGCTTCAGCGTGACCAAGCCGACCTGGCGAGCATCCATTGATCAGGCTTTCACTGACAACATACTTGGTTACGTATCGTATAATCGCGGCTTCAAGAGCGGCGGCTTCAACCTCGAAATTCTTGATGCGGCGCCTTATCAAACCGAAGAACTCGATGCCTATGAAGTCGGCCTGAAGACTCAGCTGCTGGATCGCAGGCTCCGCCTCAACGCATCCGGATTTTACTATAACTACAAGAACATCCAAGTCGTAAGGTATGACGCGGGTGTTTCGGACGTCTACAACGGCGCCAGCGCGGAGATCTATGGCCTTGATCTGGACGTCGATGCGGCGGTCACCCGCCAACTGACGATCAGCGGAGGGCTGGAGGTCGTGCGCGACTTCTTCGTCTCCTTCCCCTGCGCTCTATATTATGTGGGAGGCGCGAACACGAGCAGTGCGGCCTGTTCCAGCTCGGCCGCTCCTTCACTTCCCTATCAGCGCTCCGCCTCCGGAAACGAACTCCCGGATACGCCGACGTTCACCGCCAGCGTCACCGTGGATTATACCTTGCCCGTCTTCAGCGGTAACGCTGACTTCGACATCAACGACTCCATCAACGGCGGGTATTATGCGGAGCCTGACAACAACCTTCGGCAGGCGCCGTACAACGTGGTGAACGCCTCCGTCCGCTGGAGCCCGACGAATGACGCATACTTCGTCCGGCTCTGGACGAAGAACCTGTCGGATGCACGCTATACGGTGCAGCTTGCGTCCTCCGCGTTCCAGTTCAACTATGCCTTGGCCGCTCCGCGTACGTTCGGACTCACCGTCGGAGCCAAGTTTTGACCTCGTACGGGCGATCTGGCGCGGTTGCCGCAATCTCTGGCGCGGACGGTCTGTCCGTCCGCGAGCGGTGACCCCGATCGCTTCGTCGGTACGTGGGCGCCGGACTAGCAGCGTCTGCACTCGCGTTCCCCGTGTTGGGGGTGCCTCAATTGGCCTGCCCCCATGGGGTGATCCGGGTGAAGTGTTAGTGCAGCGTGGGCGTGG
>CALMGB010000168.1 GCA_937863535.1 uncultured Caulobacteraceae bacterium | reverse complement strand
CTACGAGGGCCAGTACCTGCTCGGCACCTCCATCGCCCGGCCCCTGATCGCCAAGACCCAGATCGAGATCGCGAGGAGGACCGGCGCGGACGCCGTCTGTCACGGCGCCACCGGCAAGGGCAACGACCAGGTCCGCTTCGAGCTCAGCTACTATGCGCTGGAGCCGGACATCCACGTCATCGCGCCCTGGCGGGAGTGGGACTTCAAAAGCCGCGAGCACCTGCTCGATTTCGCCGAGAAGAACCAGATCCCCGTGGCCAAGGACAAGCGCGGCGACGCGCCCTTCTCGGTGGACGCCAACCTGCTGCACTCGTCCTCCGAGGGGAAGGTGCTGGAGGACCCCAGTGTGGAGGCGCCCGAGTTCGTCCATCAGCGCACCATCGCGCCGGAGGACGCCCCCGACCGGCCGACTGTGTTCACGATGGACTTCGAACGCGGCGATCCCGTCGCCATCGATGGCGAGGCGCTCTCGCCCGCAGCCCTGCTCACCCGGCTGAACCAGCTCGGCCACGACAACGGCGTGGGCAGGCTGGATTTAGTGGAGAACCGCTTTGTCGGCATGAAGTCGCGCGGCGTCTACGAGACGCCGGGCGGGACCATCCTGCTGGCCGCCCACCGGGGCATCGAATCGATCACGTTGGACGGCGGCGCGGGCCACCTGAAGGACGAGATCATGCCGCGCTACGCCAGCCTGATCTACAACGGCTTCTGGTTCTCGCCAGAGCGCGAGATGCTGCAGGCCCTGATCGACAGGAGCCAGGAGAAGGTCACCGGCCAGGTGCGGGTGAAGCTGTACAAGGGCAACGTCACGGTGATCGGACGGACGTCGCCGTTCTCGCTCTACAATCAACAGCTGGTGACCTTCGAGGAGGGCTCGGTCGCCTACGACCAGCGCGACGCGGCGGGCTTCATCCAGCTCAACGCCTTGCGGCTGCGGGTGCTGGCGCAGCGCGACCGGCGCGGCTGACGCGTCAGCGTCGGTCGAGCTTCACGAAACCATAGCGATCCCGCACGGCTTCCTGGAAGAAGCGCCCCTTCGACTCCGCGGCGAGCAGCCGCTGGAAGGTGAGCGGGGGGACTTCGAGGTAGGCGTACCATTCGCCGCTGGTGAAGCGCACGAAGAGGGTTCGCGAGGCGTCCTCGTACTCGGCCTGGGCGATGGCTTCTGAGTCGATGGCCGGCATCACGGCTAAAGCAGAGCGGCGGCCTCGTGGCTCCGGCGCCTTCGTCTTAGGCGCCCTGGAGGATCTAAAGCGCCGCCGCGGGCACGCGAAGGTCGTGAGCCTGCATGTGTGACGATCGCGTGAAAGGGTTGGTTAACGCTGTGCTTCGTTTCCTGCTCGTGCGCATGACGCGAGGAGTTCAGCCGATGAGGACGGACGAGTTCGAGACCCAGCTGAAGGGTGGCCGCCTGACCACCGCCGAAGTGCTTTACTACATGCCCGACCATCCCAAGCTGCTGCAGAGCTTCATGTGGCAGACGCTGGACGTGGCGCCCGAATACCCCCGCGTGCACAGCTTCCTGGACTATTGGCGCAAGGAGATACAGGCGGTGATCCATTCGGTGCGGCTGAGCACGGTGGGGATCGTCACGCCGGCCAGGGTGCGCTTCGCCGACGTGGTGGGCACGCTGAACTAAGACGCGCCGCCGCCCTCGGAAAAGGCTCCTCGCTTCCTATTTAATCGAGTCAAGGCCCACCTCGGGTCGGAGACCGAACCCATGAAGCGCGCCTTGATCGCCGTGGCCGCGGCGGCGCTCACCCTGTCAGCCTGCGAGACTGCGACCCCCTACCAACCTATCGCCGCGCAGAAGGCGACGTCGTCAGGCGGTTACAGCGAGCAGCAGATCGAGGCCAATCGCTGGAAGGTTGACTTCTCCGGCAACTCCTTGACCTCCCGCCAGACGGTGGAGCGCTACCTGCTGTTCCGCTCGGCCCAACTCTCCCTCGCCCAGGGGTTCGACTGGTTCCAGGCCGTGGACCGGCATACCGAGCGGAAGACCGACTACTACGGCGACGCCGATCCGTTCTTCGGCGGCTGGGGCGGGGGGCCGTCCTGGAGCCTGTACCGCTCCGGCTTCGGATGGGGCTCCGGCTTCGGCGGGTACGGAGGCTTCGGCGGGTTCGGGTATGGCGACGGGTTCGGCGGCGGCTTCGGCGGTGGCGCGTTCGACATCGACCAGGTGAGCCGCTACCAGGCCTCCGTCGAGGTGCTCATGGACCATGGTCCAAAGCCCGCCAACAACCCGCACGCCTATGACGCCCGCTCTGTCATCGAGCACCTGCAGGGGACGATCCAGTACCCCAAGTCCTGACCGGGGCCTGAGCGCATGGACCACCGGTTCGCCCTCGCCTTGCACGGGGGCGCCGGCGCCCGCCGCCATCGCGACTACAGGCGCGAAATCGCCCACATGCGCGGGCTGGTGGAAGCCGCCCGTGACCGCTTGGCTCGCGGCGCATTTGCGCTGGACGTGGTGGTCGAGACGATCTCGTCGCTCGAGGGGTCCGGCCTCTACGTCGCCGGTCGCGGCGCCTCGCCCAATACCGCCGGCCGCTACGAACTCGACGCCGGCCTGATGGACGGCCGCGCCGGTGAAGTCGGAGCGGTGGCCGCTCTCGAGGGCTTCGAAAGCCCGATCGCGGTGGCCCGGGCGGTCATGCAGGCGACACCGCACGTGATGCTGGCGGGAGCCGGCGCGGCCAGTTTCGCCCGGTCCCAGGGCTTGGCGGAGATCGTCGATCCCGGGGCATGGTTCACCCGGGCCGGGCAGGACGAATCCAACCATCCGCCGGGCGGCGCGCTGGCCCATGGCACCGTGGGCTGCGTAGTGCGGGACGGCGAGGGACGGCTGGCGGCGGGAACCTCGACGGGCGGCGTCTTCGGCAAGCTGGCCGGGCGGGTCGGCGATACGCCGATCCCGGGCGCCGGTGTCTGGGCGGACCAGGCCGTGGCGGTGTCGTGCACCGGCCAGGGAGAGTATTTCATCCGCACCGTCGCCGCCGCCCAGGTTGGCATGCGTCTCCGCTTCGCCGGGCAAGAGCTTCGCGAGGCGATGAAGGCGGTGCTGGGAGAGATCAGGTCGCTTGGCGGCGAAGGCGGGATGATCGCGGTCGATGCAGATGGGCGGATCGCCATGCCGTTCATGTCGGAGGGCATGAAACGCGCCGCCCTGCATGTGGATGGCCGGATCGAGGCGGAGGCCTTCTAGGAGACGCCTCGCTTAAGTGGCTATCGGGCCGCTAGGCGGCCTGGACCGCGGGCGACTTGGTCGCCGCTGGGCCGTCCAGGTCGAGAGCGCCGCTGCGTACGGCCTCCACCATCCGGCGCATGCGGCGCAGCTCGCGTTTCAATCCGCGGCCGGTGACCAGCTGGCGCTTCAGACGGGGGCTTATCGCCTCGATCTCGGCCCAGATTTCGCCGAAGCAGCGGGGCTCGCAGGCGCGGCGTAGCTCGCGGGGGCTCACGCGCAGCCGCTCGGCCCAGTCCGACTCGCCAATCGCCTGCGCCCCCCCGGCCGTCCACAGCGCTCGCAGCCGTCGGCGCCAGAGTGCGCGCCGGAAGGTCACGATGGTCAGCTCCAGCATCTCGTCGCAGGCGTGATCCGGCTCGCCCCTCAGGCGGATGGCGTCCGACAGGCCGCCCAGCGCCCGCCCGTCAGTGCGGGCGGAGGTGACCACCTGGACGTCCAGGCTGTGGCGGATGCGGCCGTCGACCCGGCGCACCATCTCGAACAAGGCGCGATCCTCGCCCACAGGCCGAGGCGGCAGCCCACCGATCCGGCGATAGGCGGCGGCCGTGATCGCCGCGGAGGCGCCGCAGTTCTGGTTGTGGCACGGCCAGGGATCGTTCGGATCGGGGTCAACCCGTGCGACCATCTCAGCGCCGAGCTGCTGGAACTCCCACTCCAGCGAGCCGCGCTCCAGGATTTCCGGGGGCAACAGGATCAGCTCGGTGGGATCGGCCATGACATAGCCGGCCACGGCGTCCGCACCGGCGGCGATCTCGCGGCGGTTGGCGGCCACCCAGTCGGTCTCCACCAGGGTGTCGGCGTCGGTGGTCAGGATCAGCCCGTTTGGCGAGACCACGTCGGCCGCGGCCTCCATCGCCAGTCGACGCGCCCATCCGGCATTGGCGTAGGGCGCCGGCAGGTCCACCTCCCGCAGCTCGATGCGGAACGGGAGCTGGCCGGCCACGGCGCGGATCCGCTCGACGGTGGAGTCGCGGCAGTTGTTCAGCAGCAGCACGACCGCCAGATCGGTGAAGTCCACGTCCATCTGCCCGGCTAGCGCGCCAAGGCAGGCCTCGATGCGAGCTTCCTCGTCCTTCACCGGCACCGCAATGACTGCGCTCGGCGTCGCCGTGCAGCAAGGACCGAGAGTCTCGGCATAGATGGCGAAGCTTACGTGGGACGTGGCCGTCATCTAGTTGCACGCTCTCGTGGCGGTTCCGGCGATGGGATAGTCGAGTTCTGGAAGCCGCCTACGCCAGGCCGCCCACGCCGAAGCGCCGCTCCACCGGTGGCGGGACAAGCACTCGCCGTCATGAAGCTCATGAGTCATCTAAGAGGCCCCCGTGCATAGACGCTTCCCTGCGGGGGCCAGTCTTCCCCACGAGGAGTAGACGAGGGTAGGGGGCTTGGGCCTCATGATCAAGTCGCCTGATCCGCACGCCTCCTGCGGCGCCCGATCACCTCAGCCGAAGCGGCCGGTGATATAGTCGGCGGTGCGGGTGGCCTTGGGGTTGTCGAACAGGCGATGGGTGGGGGCGAACTCGATCAGCCGGCCGAGATACATGAAGGCGGCGTGGTCGCTGATGCGGGCCGCCTGCTGCAGGTTGTGGG
>CALMGB010000167.1 GCA_937863535.1 uncultured Caulobacteraceae bacterium | reverse complement strand
GTGGCAGAGACCACAGCGCGCGGCGAACACCTGCTTGCCATGGACCGGATCGCCGGGCGCGGGGACGGCGGCCTGGGCGGCGCTCGACAGGAGGGCGGCGAGCACCGCCATGCAGATGCGAGATGACATGCGATCCTCCGGCGGTGATCCGCGTTGATCGAGTGTTGCAGACCGCAGCGGTTGGCAAGAGGCGACATGATCGTGGTGACGAACAGACGGATGGCGCCGGCCTTGGCGCTGTCGGCAGTGGCCGTCGCTTGCCCCATCCTCGCCCGTGCCCAGGCGCCCGCGGAGGTCCGCACCGGTCCCGCGGCCTTCGGCGACTGGCGCTCCGACGCGCCCGGCGTGTGGCGGCGCATCGAGGTGAAGGACCTGCCCGCGCCCTTCGCCACGCCCTCGGCGCGCAACACCTCCAGCGTCGCGGCCCGGCCGAAGGACGCCGCGCCGAAGACCTTGCCGGGCTTTTCCGCCCGGCTGTTCGCCTCCGGACTGGACGGGGCGCGACTGATGCGCGTGGCGCCCAATGGCGACGTCTTCCTGAGCCAGGGCGACGCGGGCCGCGTCAGCGTGCTGCGCGCAGCGCCCGGCGCGGTCACGGCCACCGAGGTCTCCACCTTCGCCGAGGGCCTGGAGCAGCCGTTCGGCATCGCCTTCTACCCGGCCGACCATCCGAAATGGGTCTACGTGGCCAACACCAACTCCGTGGTGCGCTTCGCCTATGTCGAGGGCGACCTGAAGGCCCGCGGCCCGGCCCAGACCGTGGTCGCCCAGCTGACCGCGGAGGAAGGCGGCCACTGGACCCGCGACATCGGCTTCTCCCCGGATGGCCGCCGCATGTACGTCTCGGTGGGCTCCGCCTCCAACGTGGCCGAGGAGATGGCCCGGAAGAGCGTGCCCGACGCCAAGGCCTTCGACGCCGTTCATGGCCAGGGCGCCGCCTGGGGGCCGGAGACGGACCGGGCGGACGTGCTGGTGTTCGATCCCGAGGGGCGGGGGCGCAAGGTCTACGCCTCAGGCATCCGCAACTGCGTGGCCCTGACGCTCGCGCCCTCCACCGATCAGCTCTGGTGCGCGGTGAACGAGCGCGACGGGCTGGGCGACAACCTGGTCCCGGACTACGTCACCCGGGTGAAGCCCGGCGGCTTCTACGGCTGGCCCTGGTGGTACATGGGCGGCCACGAGGACCCCCGACTGAAGGGCCAGCGGCCGGACCTTGCGGGCCAGGTGCTGACGCCGGACGTGCCGCTGCAGCCCCATTCCGCAGCGCTCGGGCTGGCCTTCTATCCCAAGGGCCAGGGCGGCCCGGCGGCGTTTCCGGCGGAGTACCGCGGCGACGCCTTCGTGGCCCTGCACGGCTCCTGGAACCGCGCGCTCCGTACCGGCTACAAGGTGGTGCGGCTGAAGCTGCAGGACGGCGTTCCCACCGGCGCCTACGAGGACTTCCTCACCGGCTTCGTGCTGGACGCCCGGCGGGTCTGGGGCCGGCCGGTCGGCGTGACGGTCACCCACGACGGCGCCCTGCTCGTCAGCGAGGACGGGAACGGGACCATGTGGCGGGGGGCGCCGAGGACCGGCGCCGGGTAGGGCGCCATCCTCCACGCTCCTCTGACGGCGGTGCCAACCGCCACCCCTCGAAGGGGAAGGGTAGGGATGGGCGCGAGTGCAGGACGCGTGCGGAAGGGCGGCGGAGGCGCCCCCAGGAACCGTCTACGTCAAGCGCGAAGCAGGAAGCAGCTCGCCCAGCCCGACCGGCCTATAGTCCCGCGCGTCCACCCCCACATCGAACTGGCGCAGCAGCGGCTTCAGCCGTCCGTGGCTGTGGCCGTGCAGGTTGAGCGCGCCGCGGTGCATGCCGTTCCAGCTGCGGAAGGGGTAGTGGCAGAGCACCAGGGCCACGCCCTCGCACGTGATCTCCGCATAGGCGCCGACCGACGCCCATCCGAGCTCCGCCACCGCCGGAGGGTCGTTGTTGCCGAGCAGCAGGTGCTTGCGGCCGTTCAGCGCCGCCATCAGCCCGACCGCGGCCTTTGCCGTACAGGCGAAGTCGCCGAGGTGCCAGACCTCGTCGTCCATCTCGACCGTCGCGTTCCAGCGCGCCACCAGGGCCGCATCCATCTCGCCCACCGAGGCGAACGGGCGCGGATAGAGGTTGAGCACCCGGTGGTCGGCGAAGTGCGTGTCGCTGGTGAACCAGACCGTCAGCGGCGTCGCCTCAGGTCGGGGGCCGGTTCCGGGCCCTCAGGCCCGAGCGCCCACGTCGCGCCGATCCGGCGAGATGGCGCCGTACTTGACCGCAGGCGTGATCCCCAGCCGCGCCCGGGCGGAGGCGACGGGTTCGGCCAGGATGGTGCGGTAGTCCTCGGCCAGCAGCCACTTGGCCTTGCGCCCGCGCTGGTAGCCCTCCCAGATGGCCGCCACGTGCTCGGGCCCTCCGCCGAGCTTGCGGGCGTTCAACGCCGCGCCGCCCGCGATCAGCGCCCAGCCCAGGCCGCGGGTCTGGGCGTAGGAGAAGGCGACCAGGCAGGACTCGCCCAGGCTGTCGCGGCCGTAGCCGCTCAGGATGTGCCACAGGTCGTGCACGTCGCGGGTGCGCCGGCCGAACCAGGCGTAGGGATGGTTCGTCTCCAGCTTGGAGAGATCGAGCCCCTTGCGGCTCTCCTGGGCCAGGCCCTCGGCGGACAGGTTCTCGGCCACCCGCCAGGCGAAGTAGTCGCCGCCCACCGATCCGGGCGGATAGGCGCGCATGGCGTCATCGTCGTCGAGGTGGTCGATCAGCTCCTCGCGCTCATAGGCGATGCGGCCGCCGCGGGCTGAGCGCAGCAGGCGCTGGTAGCCCATCATGGTGGAGCGCCCGTTCAGCGCCCGCATGATCTCGAACACCTGGGCGGTGTCCTCCTTGTCGCGCAGCAGGTTGCGGAAGGCCCGGATGGCGCGCGGGAAGTCCAGCCTGGTGCTCGGCGGCTTGTAGGTCGGCGCGGGATGGGCGGCGGTAGAGGGCTGGAAGGCCGAGGTCGCGGTCAAGTCGCTCATGGCTGTTACGCGTAGACGCGTTCCCCTGTTCGGCGACGGCGATGCGCGGTCCGCACCTGCCGCATAGGTCAATATAGTCGCGCTAACTCTTCTGGCGACACCCTGAAATGTGCCGGACGCGGGGGGCGTTCAATCTCCTGGCCTCCCGAAAGCCGGGGAAACCCATGCGGGCAGGCGCGCCTATGGATGTGCAAGGCGTCGACGACCGCCTAGAAGGTCGTATGCCTGCCACGGAGTCTGACATCGCCGGCCCCGGCGCGGCGCTGACCGCGGCGCCGTTCCCGGCCGCCCCTGCCCGGGGGCGGCTGGCCGGCAAGTCGCGCGCGCCGTGGAGCGAGGTGGTCCTGCTGGCCTGCCTCAGCATGTTCGGCTCGGTGGCGCTGGACATGTACCTGCCGGCGCTGCCCACGATGGCCAGGGCGCTGCACGCCTCGTCGTCCGCGGCCCAGTCGACCGTCTCGGTCTTCCTCCTCGGGCTGGCGGTGGGCCAGCTGGTGGTGGGGCCGATGTCGGACCGGTTCGGACGGCGCGCGCCGATCCTGGGCGGAGCGGGACTGTTCTGTCTGGCCAGCGGTCTCTGCGCGCTCGCCACCAACGTCGACCTGCTGATCGGGACGCGACTGCTGCAGGCGCTGGCCGCCTGCACGGGATCGGTGGTCGCGCGGGCGGTGGTGCGCGACCGCTATGACGACCACGAGGTGCTGCAC
>CALMGB010000166.1 GCA_937863535.1 uncultured Caulobacteraceae bacterium | reverse complement strand
CTCCCCCTCTTGGGGGAGGGGGACCAGCGAAGCTGGTGGAGGGGGGCAGCGAGTCAGCTTCAACCCCCCGTTGGTCTCAGCCCGGCGCGTCGGGCCGCCCTTCCAGCCAGGCCTCGACCTCCGCCACCTCCACCACGTCGGCGTACTTCAGCTGCAGGTCGGTGAGGTTCGCGTAGTGGTAGCTCTCGTGCTTGTCGGCGACGCATTCCTCCGGGACGATGGTGCGGTAGCCGCGCATGAGGCTTTCGACGCCCGTGGCGCGCACGCAGCCGGAGGTGGAGCCGCCGGTGATCACCACGGTGTCCACCTTCTTCCACACTAGGTAGCTCGCCAGAGGGCTCTCGAAGAAGGCCGACGCCATGCGCTTGGTGAACACCAGGTCCACCGCCGCGTCGATCTGCACCCGTAGATCGAAGGCGTGGCGCTCGCTGTCGAACTTGATGTTCTGCAGACTGTCCGGCGTGTCGGTGCGCGTGCCCCAGACGCCCGCGTCGCCGCCGTCCGCCTTGTAGGCCACCCGGGTCCAGATCACCGGCATCCCCTTGGCGCGGGCCAGCGCCGAGATGCGGTTCACGTGAGCGATCTGATCCGGATCGGTGACGTAGGCGGACTTGGGAAACAGGTCGGGGCGGGTATAGGCCTGCTGGAAGTCGATGTTCACCACCGCCAGCCGCTCGCCGAAGCCGAAGCGCGCCCGGGCCGGGTTGGCCTTCACCGCCTCGTAGAGCTCGCGCGCGGTCTTGGCCTCGCGCACCATGGTGGGCTCGAACTGCAGGTCCTGCGTCACACGTCGTCTCCTGTGCCTAAGATCGGTCGGGCGCCCGTCAGGCCGCGGCCGCCTCGACCACCTCGACCCGCACACCGTCGGGGCCGATAATGACGCCGGCGCGGCGGCCTCCGTAGATCACGCCGTCCCGGCGCGCCGGAGGCGCGAGCCATGGGCCTTCCAAGGCGTCGAACTCCGGATGCCGCAAGGTGGCCATGGCGACCCCTGGCGGCAGCTCGCCGGGGGTCTGGGGGCGCACCGTCGCAGCTTGCGGATACTGGTCCACCTCCAGAAAGACGTCGCGCCCATGGGTCAGGGTGGCGATGCGGTGCCTGTGGTCGGGCGGCAGGCCGAAGGCGTCCGACAGCACGCCGTAGGCCAGCTCGATGGCGCGGCCGCCCTGCAGCTTCAGCGCCTGTTCCAGCCAGCGGCTGGACGCCTCCAGGTCCGAGCAGGCCAGCACCAGGATGAACAGGTGGTCCACCAGGCTCGCCGCCCGCGGCAGGTCGTAATCGGGCAGGTCGCCCAGCACCTGGGTCAGGAACACGATCTCCTGGTCCGGCCCCTTAACCTGCATGGGGAAGATGGTCGGCAGGCCGTCCAGCGGCTTGGGCGGCCCGATGATCTCGAAGGGAGAGACCTTCAGCCGCGCATCCACCGCCAGCACGTCGCTTACGCAAAGCTCGATCGCCGCCCAGCCGTAGGTGCGCAGCGGCCGGTATTCAGAAGGCGCGCAGCCCTGCACGAAGCGCAGATGGATGTCCATCCCCGAGACCGGGCGGCACACCGCATAACGGCGGCCTGCGCAGGCCGGCGCGCCCCAGCTCATCGCCAGGGTGGCGTCGATTTCGCCGGTCTCCACCGTCTCGTAGTCGAGCCAGCGCGTATACAGGGCCGCCGTCGCCGCCGGGTCCGGCGTGGTCAGGGTGGCGGCGCGCAACAGCTGCATAACCCAGGCCCTCCTCGCGTCCGGGCGGCCGCGCGCCCCGTATTCCACCGTTGCCGATCGTATACAAAGACATCAAGGTGCGCCAAGGCCCAACTTGGAAAGGCGTCATCCGATGCGCATCGTCGCCCTGTTCAACCTGAAGCCGGGGGTCGAGCGCGGCCGCTACGAGCGCTGGGCCCGCACCACCGACGTGCCCACGGTAAAGGCGCTGGCGTCCATCGCCGACTTTCAGGTGCTGCGCACCACGGGTCTGCTGGGCTCGAGCGCGCCGGCGCCCTACCAGT
Organism: uncultured Caulobacteraceae bacterium; assembly: GCA_937863535.1. Classification (GTDB taxonomy): domain Bacteria; phylum Pseudomonadota; class Alphaproteobacteria; order Caulobacterales; family Caulobacteraceae; genus CAHJWH01. The sequence continues at coordinate 1,943 of CALMGB010000166.1, read as the reverse complement.
ACCTGGAGATCATCGACATCGCCGACCCCGACCAGTTCGGCCGGGACGTCGCGACCGAGACCATGACCCGCGTCGCCCAGGAATTCCAGGACCTGGCAGATGTGACCTTCATGATCACCGAACCCCTGATCACTGGGCCTATGCCGGCAGAAGGCATGGCTTGATGGCGGCCGCCGCCCCGCGGTTTGCGGGCAAGACCGCCGTCGTCACCGGCTCAGGGCGGCGCGGCGGGTTGGGCGACGCGATCGTGCGGCGCCTGGCCGCCGAGGGGGCCAAGGTGGTGGTCTCCGACATCGGCCGCGCCGCCGGGCCGGAGACGCCGGCGGACATGATCGGCGAGGCGGCGGAGATGGAAGCCTTCGCCTCCGAGCTGAAGGCGCAGGGGGCCGAGGTTTCCACCTTCGCCTGCGACGTCCGCCGCTACGAGGCGGTTCAGGCGCTCGGCCGCCATGCGGTGGCGCGCCACGGCTCGCTGGACATCTGGGTGAACAACGCCGGGATTGGCTACATCATGAAGCCGCTCCTGGAGGTCGAGCCCGCCGACTGGGCCGCGGTGATCGACGTCAACCTGACCGGCGCCTTTTACGGCTTGAAGGTCGCAGCCCACCTGATGGTGCCGCAGGGCCGCGGCGGGCGCATCGTCAACATCGCCAGCCAGGCCGCCAAGTCCGGCTTCCCCCACGCCCAGGCCTATACCGCTTCCAAGCACGGCCTGGTGGGGCTCGTGCGCTCCGCAGCGATCGAGCTCGGGCCACACGGGATCACCGTGAACAACGTCTGCCCGAACCACGTCACCACGGGCCTGGGCGCCTGGCAGAACAGCTACTTCGCCAAGGTCACCGGCCACGACAGCGTGGAGGCCTACATGGCGGCCATGGCCGCGCGCATCCCGCTTCGCCGCGCCGGGCGGGCGGGGGACACCGCCGACGCCGTGGCCTTCCTCTGCTCCGACGAGGCGGCCTACATCACCGCGGAGTCGATGAACGTGTCCGGCGGAGAGGAGCCGCATTGAGGCCACCTGCCGTGCGCGACGACACGGCTTGCAATCCGAGGCCCCGCGTGGCTTCGAACCCGACATGACGGTGAAGGACACGCCCGTGTCGACGGCCGGCGGCAAGGCCTATGACCTGATCCGCAGCGCCATCCTGTCCGGCGAGTTCAGCCCGGGCCACCGGCTGAAGGAGGAGGAGCTGACCACGCTCTGCGAGGTTTCGCGCACGCCGGTGCGCGAAGCCCTGCGGCGCCTGGGGCTCGAGGGCCTGGTCGTGGTGACGCCCAACGCTGGAGCCCAGGTCTCCGACACCTCGCCGGGCGAATTGGCGGAGATCTACGCCCTGCGGGCCATGATCGAGGGGCATGCCGCGGAGCGGGCGGCGAGCCTTATCGACGCCGCCGCGCTCGCCAAGCTCCGTGAGCTGGCGACCCAGATGGAAGGGTTGCTGGGCCTGGTCGCGCAAGAGTTCAGCCGAGAGTTTGCGGCAGCCAATTCCGAGTTCCACCGCATCATCCTGGACTCGGCCTTGAGCGCCAGGCTGTCGGCCATGTCCGCCCTGGTCGTCGAGCTGCCGTTGACCCGGCGCACGCTGGAGCTCTACTCCCGCAACGACCTAGTCCGGTCCATGGGCCACCATCGAGAGCTGGTGGACGCCTTTGAGGCGCGCGACGGCGCCTGGGCGGCCTCGGTGATGAGGAGCCACATTCACGCGGCCTACCAAGCTCTTGTCCGCGCCGCGACTCCAGCATCTTCAAGCGAGCAATCATGATTTACTTCTCCGGCTAGGTCTTGTTGACGAAGTGCCTGATCCATAGGCGGATTGACGCGACGAGGATGAAGCCGAGGTAGCTGTCGGCGGTCTTGTCGTATCGAGTGGCCAGTCGGCGGCTGTGGTTGAGTTTTGAGAAGCATCGTTCGACGAGATTTCTGAGCGCGTAAAGGTGGCCGT
>CALMGB010000165.1:6992-16279 GCA_937863535.1 uncultured Caulobacteraceae bacterium | reverse complement strand
GGTCGAGCGCGCAGGCGGGCGTGCCGCAGCCATTCCGGTCGACGTGTCCAGGGAGGCGGACGTCGAGGCCATGATCGGCTTCGCTCTGGGGACCTTCGGCGGCCTGCATGGCGCGTTCAACAACGCCGGGATCGTCAGCAACGAAGCGGCCCTCGACACGGCTTCGCTTTCGGCGTGGCGCAGAGTGCTGGACACCAACCTTACCGGTGTCTTCCTCTGCCTAAAGCACGAGCTCGCCCACATGGTGTCGTCGGGAGGCGGAACGATCGTCAACACGGCCTCGGCCGCCGGCGTGATCGCCTTTCCCAAAGTGCCTGACTACACGGCCAGCAAGCACGGGGTGGTTGGGCTGACGCGGGCGGCGGCCCTCGACTATGGCCGCCGCAACATCCGGGTGAACGCCATACTGCCCGGTGGAACGCTTACGCCCATGCTGGCGGACGCCCTGCGCGACGACGTGGTGCGCAAGGCGGTCGAGGCGGGCCACCCAATCGGTCGGGTCGCAGAGCCCGTGGAGATCGCCGAGGCGGCGGCCTGGCTCCTGTCGGACGCGGCCTCGTTCGTCACCGGCGCCGCCCTAGCGGTGGACGGCGGGATGACCTGCGACTGAGGTTCGCCGCGGTCGTGCGAGACTGGCGCGGCTTGGCTTGGGGACCGAAACACCGGGCTCTCCGCCCGCGCTCCGCTCCTCGCCTCGGCCCAACGCGTTACCGGAAGCGGACGCTGAAGGTCGCGCCACAGGTCACCGGATAGCCTGCGTAGCGCCCTATGGTCTCGAAGGTCGTAATCACGTCGTTCCAGTAATAGGTGTTGAGCACGTTCTTGCCATAGACCGACAGCCGCCAGCTGTCGTCGGGCGCGCTGATCCCCGCGCGGAGGTCCAGGACCGAATAGCCTCTGATCCGAAAGGCCTGCCCACCATCAAAGCGCGCGGTCGGCCCGCCGATCACGGAGAGGGTGTGGCGGGGGGCGCTCCCGGCAGCCCCGACGAACGGCTTCACGCTGCCCAGCGTCCAGGTGTAGTCGGCCGAGGCCGACCCCTCGTACTTGGGCGCGAAAGGCGCAGGCGTGTTGTCGAAATTGGCCTGGATTCCGGCCGCGCTGACTCCCGTGTAGTCGGTGATGACAGAGTCGGTGTAGGTGCCCGCCAGCGAGAGCGTCAGGCCCGTGATCGGCCGGTAGTCAGCTTCCAGCTCGCCGCCGATGATCCGCGACTTGGGAATATTCGCCAGCACCTCCAGAAGATTGAAGATCGGGTCGATCTCGCGGGTGCGAAGCTGTTTGTTGGTATAGTCGTAGTAGAAGCCCGCGCCCGTCACCGACAGCCGGTTATCGAGCGCCGTGAGCTTGACGCCGCCCTCGTAGGCCAGGACCGACTCTTGCTTCACGCCCACATACTGCGAGGTGCTGGTAGCGCCCACCCGCGGAATGCTGCCGGCCTTGTAACCCTTGGAAACGTTGACGTAGAGGAGGAGGCCCTTCATGGCCTTGTAGTCCAGGCCCGCGCGCCAGGAGACGTTGTTCTCGTCCAGCTTGGTTTCTGTGGGCGTGAGGCTCGGCGTATAATCGGCCTTCAAGGCGATGCACTGGCCGTCGGCGATGGGGATGAACTGGGCGTTGGTCTCGCCCAGAACCTCCTGGCGCAGCACCAAGCTGGTGCCTGCCAGGAAGTTCGAGGTGGCGCCGTTGTCCAGACCCGACGTGCAGCTGTAGGCGGTCCGGTCGGCTTCCGTGTAGCGCAAGCCACCCTTTATGGTGAACTTGGACAGGAAATCGTACTCGGCGTTGCCGAAAGCGGCGTAGTTGTTCAAGTCTTGGTTTGAGGTGATGTCGGTGTTGTAGAACCCGTAGCGGATGCCAGTCGACTGCTGGCCGAAAAGCACGTCGTCGTTGTCGTAGACCCTGGCGTGGCTGTAGTTGGCGCCGGCCACCCAGCGGAAGTGGCTGGCGCCGCCGTTGGACAGCCGGACCTCCTGGTTTATGTCATGGATGGACCCGTTCTGCGGGTTGTCGCCGATCTGGAAAGGCGTGCCGTCGCCCTCGATCTCCGAATGCGTGTCATAGGCGTCGTAGGAGGTCAGCGAAGTCAGTGTGAGATCGTGGGTTAAGCGGTAGTCCACGCGCAGGACGCTTTGGTAGAAGTGGTTGTTGGCGAAAGGCTTTTGGTCGGGCGAGTAGTCGGCGGCCCGCGCGTCCGACGGGGCGGTCGGGAAGGTCAACAGCGGCGGGTAGACGTAGCCGGCCTGCTGCGGGATGCCGATCCCCGTATACTGGGGCACCTGGGGGTCGCTCTTGTCCTGCCAGGCGTTCAGGTTGATGTTCACGCTCAGCTTGCCGGTAGGCGTCCAGTCAAGGAGCAGCCGCTCTGCATAGGTCTGGATGGCCCCGCTGCTCTGGTTCAGAGCGTAGCCCTGTTGCCAGTCGTCCGACCGCTTGATATGCGTGGAGAAGCGGGCCTTCAAGGTGTCGGTAATCGGCCCGCTGACGTAGGCGTTGACGTCGGCGGTGTTGAAGCGGCCGTAGCTGACATCGCCGCCGGCGGTGTAGTAGCTGGTCGGCTTTGCGGCGATGTAGTTGATAGCGCCGCCGGTGGTGTTCTGGCCGAACAGCGTGCCCTGGGGTCCCTTCAGCACCTCCACCCGTTCCAGATCAAAGGCGGTGAGCGAGGTCAGGGACGGGAAGGCCAGGGGCGCTTCGTCCAGCGAGACGCTGACAGCAGGGTAGGAGGCGAGCGAACTCTCGAAGAAGCCTACGCCACGGAGCGTCAGGATCGGCGTGTTGTTGGCGCTCTCGGAGAACTGCAGCGCGGGGACGTTCTGAGCGAGGGACGAGAGGTCCGAGATGCCCTTGGCGGCCAGTTGGTCGGATGTAAGGGCCGTGATGGTCGTGCCGACGTCGTTGATCGACTGCTTGCGCTTATTGGCGGTGACAACGATCTCGCCGACCGTGGCGCCTGACTCTGCCTGAGGTGCGCCGGATGGGGCGGAGGCGACGGCGGCCGTAAAGGGAGGCGAGGTCTCCACCGGAGTCGAAGGCGTGGCGCCGGCGCCGGCCGGATACTGTTGAGCCGAAGCCGGTGTGGAGGCTGTCATAACGGCGGCCGCCGAAGACGCCCACATCAAAGAGATTCTAGAGAACATCCGCCCCTCCCCGCCTTATCGTGAGGCTTTACAGCCTTCTCTCGGCAGCCGCTTGCATGCCGGCGCAATCGTTCGCCAGGAGGTTTCCTGTCGTTGCGCTTGGAGCAGGCTAAGCCGTATCAGTTGCTAGTACATCGGCTAGCGCCAAGATTATTTAGGCAGAGGCATCGCAAGCTCTTTTGTTCTCGACGCAAAAGATTTCGTGCGTGGATCTCCCTTAAAGACCTGCGGTCTCGGCTGCGAATATCATGGGTGCTACCCCTGAGGGGGCTGCCTGGGCGTCGTTGTGGGTTGAGGAGCTGTCGGTTTCGTCTGGTGGACGAAAGCGCACGGTTCTGCGGCGTAGGGGCTTGTGGAGGAGCGTCGGTCATGAGCGTGGAGGGGCAGCGGTTCTTCATTACCGGCGCAGCCGATGGCATGGGGGCGGCCACAGCGCGCCTCGCCAGCCGCCGCGGCGCGCCCGTTTTCCTGACCGACATCAACAGCGCCGCCGGAGAGGCGACCGCCCAAGCGATCCGGGCGGCCGGCGGCCGGGCGTGGTTCGAGGTCTGCGACGTCTCCGACGCCGAGCAGGTCGCCCGGGTAGTCGCCCGGGCGGCGGCCGCCATGGGCGGGATCGACGTCCTGCACAACAACGCAGGGGTTATAGACTCCATGTTCGGGGATAAGGCGGCGGTCACGGTGGAGACCTTCGACCCGGCGATCTGGGACAAGGTGCTACGCATCAACCTCACCGGCCCGATGATGACGGCCAAGGCCTGCACGCCTCACCTGAAGCGGTCTAAAAACCCTTCGATCATCAACGTGGCCTCGATCTCGAGCTTCGTCGCCACACCGGCCACGCTGGCCTACTCCGTTTCCAAGGCCGCCGTGGCCGCCCTGACCCGAGGGTTGGCGGTGGAGCTTGCACCCTTCGGCATACGCGTGAACTGCTACTGCCCCGGCGTGATCGAAACGGGCATGCTCCGAGATTTTCTGGAGCAGGCGCCGAACGCCGATCAAGTGGTGCGCGACCTGATCAAGACCAACTTGGTTCCGCGCCTCGGCGCGCCGGAGGAGGTGGCCGAGTTGGCCTGCTTCCTCGCCGGGGATCAAGCGCGCTTCATCAACGGAGTGGCATGGCTGGTCGACGGCGGCTCGCTTGCCTGGCGCGGGACCATCGACCACCTCGGCATGTGACCTGTCGGAGCGCCGATGCGGCGGGTCAAAGGCGGGGCCGCAGGAAGCTGGCGACCTCCGCCACCGCCGCACGGGCCAGGGGAACGTTGCGCGTCATCTGCAGGAAGCCGTGGACAGCTCCGGGCCAGCAGACGAGCGACGCCTCGCTTCCGGCGGCTGTGAGCAGGGCGGCCAGGCGCCGGCCGTCGTCAGCCAGGGGATCGAGCTCCGCATAGCCGATGAAGGTCGGGCCGAGGCCGCCCAGGTCGGCCCGCAGCGGGGCTGCGAGCGCGGGCGGAGCGTCCATCCGGGTTCCAAGATAGTTGCTCCAGTAGCGCCTCATCTTTGACGTGGAGAGGCCGAAGCGGCCGTCTCCATTGGAGAGGTGGCTCGCTGTCTCGAAGTCCGGCGCGAGGCAAGGGTAGAGGAGGGCGAGCGCGCATGGCGGTGGCAGGCCTCGGTCGCGATGGTCCAGGGCAAGCGCCAAGCCGATGTTCCCCCCTGCACTGTCACCGGCCACGGCTATCCGCTCGGGTCGGATCGCCAGGGCGTCCGCTCGCCCGGCCATCCAGGCGAACGCGGACCGGGCGTCCTCCAGGGCGGCGGGGAAGGGGTGCTCGGGCGACAGGCGGTAGTCCAGCCCCAGCACCGGCCGGCCGGTGTCCGCCGCCAGGCAGCGCATCAGCCGGTCGTGGGTGTCTATGCTGCCAAGCGTCCAGCCGCCCCCGTGCAGGAACAGGAGCGCGCCGGTAGGCGTCCGCTCAGCGCGGGGGTCGAACCAGCGGGCGCGCAAGGGACCGCCCGGTCCCTCGATCTCCAGCGTGCGGACCTCGCCCACCTCCGGGCGCCCGTCCGTCCAGAGGACGGCGGACGCCTCCGACAGCCGGCGGCTTTCCTCCGGGGTCTGGCTCAGCGGATCGACCGGGACGACCCGTCCCGCTATCGCGCGCTGGGCCGCGACGATGCCCGGATCGACGGTGCTAACGGGATCAGCGAGCGACATAGCCGCCGTCCACCACCAGCTCGGTCCCAGTGATGTACTGGGACTCGTCCCCGGCCAGGAACAGAGCGGCGAAGGCGATCTCCTCCCAGCGGCCCACCCGCCGCAGCGGCAGCTGATTGGCGAGATGTTCGATGGTGACCCCCTCGCCCTCTGACTGGCTCCGTCGCGCGGAAGATAGCATGGAGGGGAAGTAGCCGGGCATAATGGCATTGACCCGGATCCAGTGCTCGCCATAGCGGCAGGCCGCCGCGCGCGTGTAATTGCGCACCGCCGCTTTCGAGGCGTGGTAGGCGGGGTGTCCGCTCGCACTGCCGACCATCCCCATGATGGAGCAGACGTTGACGATAGAGCCGCCCCCGGCCGCGCGCATGTGCGGGACCACGCTGGTCGCGCCCAGGAACACGCTTCGCGCGTTGACCGCCATCAGTGTGTCCCAGCCCGCACGGTCGTCTGGGTCGGCGAAGCTGCTTCCGCTGATCCCCGCGTTGTTGACCAGGATATCGATACGCCCGTGGCGATCTGCAGTGTCGCGGACCAGACGACCCCAGTCCTCATCCGACGACACGTCCGCCGGGGTGAAGTCGGCCGTCCCGCCCGCGTTGCGGAGGCTCTGCGCCACCGCCTCGCCGAGGTCGGCGCGCAGGTCGCAGAACGCGACGGAGGCGCTCTCGGCGGCGAACAGGCGCGTGATCGCCTCGCCCATGCCGTGGGCGCCGCCGGTCACGATGGCGACCTTCCCGGCCAGTCTGGTTCCGGCCTGTCTCATGGCGACCTTCGATGGTGGCAGGGAGGCTCAAGGAAGACCACCCTTTCGGGAGGGCTTATCGCTCGCGCCTGCCTCGGGACAGCTCGGCGGCGTTCATTGCTTTGACTCCCTTCGCAAAACACCTTTCCGGGGCCGATTGGGAGCGTCGTGCAGGCCCTAGAGCCCGGCCTTCGACTTAGCGCGTCTCGTGCAACAATCCCGGCCTCACCTTGCTCCAGACGTGAGAATAGTCATACTTATCCGCCCATCCTGGCGCTTACGCCAAATTGGACGGTGCCGGAGATGCGCCGCCTGCATGGGGAGGACGGCGAACCATGATCGACCTACTAACCGTCAAAATCTTCTTGCAGGTCGCTGACGATGGAAGCTTCTCCGCGACGGCGAGGCGACGCAATATGTCCGTCAGTTCGATCGCGAGGCAGGTTTCGGGCCTGGAGGATCGGTTGGGCGTTCGCCTTCTGAACCGCACGACGCGGCATCAGAGCCTGACCGAGATCGGCCACGTCTATTACGACAAGATGAAGAAGCTGATTAGTGAGTTCGAGTCGGCCAATGAAGTCGTGGCCTCGTATCGCGGTGAAGTTCGCGGCACGCTGAACGTGCATCTCAGGAGCTCGATCGCGCGGATCATCATCCCTGAGCTCGGGCGCTTCCTGGACGCCCACCCGGATGTCAAGCTCAATCTGACGTTCACCGAGCAGCGCACCGACCTGGTCGCCAACGGAGTCGACTTGGCGGTTTGGCTCGGCGCGCTGGAGGACTCTAGCTACATCGCGCGTCGGCTGACCTTCACTGAACGCGTGCTCGTGGCTAGTCCGGCCTACCTGGAGAAGGCGCCGCCGATCCGCGAGCCGAAGGACCTGGAGCAGCACAACTGCCTCGTCTTCGACGGCGCGCAGTATTCCCGCGACGTCTGGCGCCTCACCGGCGCAGACCAGGCCGTGGAGGTGCCCGTCGCGGGCAACCTGCGCACCCAGTCCGGCTGGGTGCTCTACGACTTGGTGACCAACGGCCTGGGGGTAGCTTTGGCGCAAAAGTGGATGGTCGCCCACGCGCTGGAGGCCGGGAGCCTCCAGAGGGTGCTGCCGGACTACGACGCCAACCCCGTGGGCCTCGACGTGCCCCTCTACGTGGTCTACCCGCACAGCCATGGCCTGCCGCCGAAGACGCGCGCTTTCGTCGACTTCCTGATCGAGCTCTTCCGCGAGCACAACGTGGAAGAGCCCGCCTCCGAGCCGGCGCCGGACGAGGGATCGGACGCGTCGGACTCAATTGCGGCTTGATCCCGGCGCGTCCAGATCGGTGCACCGTACGGGGACGACAACTTAGCGCGAGAGGAGAACTGTCGTGGGCGTGGTGATCGTGACGGGCGCGTTCGGCGCCTTGGGGACCGCTGTTGTCTCCGAGCTGGCGGCGCAGGGCGATACGGTCGTCGCGGTGGATCGCGCGCCCGCGCCTGCGGCGTTCGACGGCGCGCTTGCGCTCGGCGGCGTGGACCTCGCCGAGGAGGCCGAGGTCTCGGCCGCCTATCTCAAGGCGGTGGAGCGCTTCGGCGGCTTGGACGGGTTGGTGAACATAGCTGGCGGTTTCGTGTGGGAGTCGTTCGAGGAGGGCTCCCTGGAGAGCTTCGACCGCATGTACCGGATCAACCTTAGAACGGCGGCGAACTCCTGCCGCTGCGCCCTGCCTCACCTGCTCGTTTCGCGGGGGGCGGTGGTGAACGTCGGCGCGGCGGCCGCGGTGCGGGCGGGAGCGGGCATGGCGCCCTATGCGGCCTCCAAGGCGGGCGTGCTGGCCTTGACCGAGAGCCTAGCGGATGAGTGCCGGTCCACGGGGGTCCGGGTCAACGCCGTGCTGCCGACGATCATAGACACGGTGGCCAACCGCGAGAGCATGCCCGATGCGGACACCTCCGCCTGGGTCAGGCCGCAGGCCGCCGCCAAGGTCGTGGCCTTCCTGTTGTCCCCGGCCGCCGGCGCGGTGACGGGATCGGGCGTGCTCCTCTCCCTGGCGGGCTGACGCCTTCCGCCACGCGCTCTCCGGAAGTTCGAGAAGGGCGGCATGAAACGGGCTGTCCCGCGCATGTCCGCCGCGTGATCCAGCAAGAACCTTTGCGCTCGAAGCGGCCAAAAAGGCGACGCAGGCGTGGAGCCGCCCAGGTATCGGTACTCCGTCTGCTGCAGCGACGATGACCTGGCTCGGTCAGCGGAATGAGGGTGACGCATGATGGAGCTGTCGCCGTCGTGGGCCCCAGGCGCGCAATCGCGAGCTGGCCAGGTAGACGGACCGTGTCGGGGGAACAGTGGCCAGCGTCACGCTAGACTGGACCGATCAGGGTCAAATTGGCATCGTCATCATCGACAATCCTCGCCGGCGCAATGCCCTGAGTTACGGCATGTTCCGCGAGCTTGCCGAAGTCTGGGCGGAGATCGGCCGTGGGCCGGCGCGGTGCATAGTCGTCACGGGCGCCGCAGGCGACGCGTTCTGCAGCGGCGCTGACTTGAGTCAAGACGTGGCGGACCGGCCGGACGACATCGACGTCCTGATCGACCGCGCCCTCATGAAGGTGACCGGCATCGCAAAGCCGCTGATCGCCGCGGTGAACGGCCACGCCGTCGCGGGAGGGCTGGAGCTCATGCTCTCCTGCGATCTGCGGGCCGTGGCGTTGGGAGCGCGTCTCGGCCTGCCCGAAGCCGCACGCGCCGTATTCCCCTCTGGCGGCGGCGCGCTGAAGCTTGTCCGGCAGATCGGGCGCGCGGCCGCGATGGACCTTCTGCTGACCGGACGCCTGATAGACGCGGAGGAGGCGCTCCGGATCGGCCTGGTCAACGTCGTACTGCCGGCCGAGGGCGTGCTGGACTGGTGCATGGCGAAGGCGCGTCAGATCGCAGCCAACAGCCCGGTCGCCACCCAGGCCATCAAGCAGCTCGTCGTCCATGCGGAGGCCGAGGACGCCGGGAGATCCCTGGCGCTGGAGCAGACGCTCGTGACGCGGGTGCGGGGCAGCCGGGACGCGGCGGAAGGGCGGGCCGCCTTCATGGCCAAGCGGGCGCCCGTCTGGCGCGACGACAGCGGAGAGGAAGACCGATGACGCCAGCCACGCCCGCCGCCACACCGCCCCTGGAGGGGGTCCGGGTGCTGGAGCTCGGCCATTTCGTCGCCGCGCCGTTCGCCGCGCGCCTGCTCGGCGATTACGGCGCCGAGGTCATCAAGGTGGGGC
>CALMGB010000165.1:0-6982 GCA_937863535.1 uncultured Caulobacteraceae bacterium | reverse complement strand
GGTGGTCGTCGCTGGCCCGCAACAAGCGGTTCGTCACGCTGGATCTCGGTGTGGCCGAGGGACAGGCGGTGTTGAAGCGTCTCGCCGCCAAAGCCGACGTCGTGATCGAGAACTTCAGGGCCGGCCAGCTCGAACGCTGGGGCATCGGTCCCGATGTCCTGCGGGCGGACAACCCCGGGCTGATCGTCTGCCGCATCTCCGGCTTTGGCCAGACGGGGCCCTATGCCGGGCGCCTGTCCCTGGCGTCGATCGGGGAGGCTGTCGGCGGTCTCCACTACATCACCGGCGATCCGGCGCAGGCCGGGTCCGCCCCCATCCGCGCTAGCCTGAGCCTGGGCGACACCATCGCTGCCCTGTTCGCCGTGAACGGCATCCTGGCCGCCTTGCACGGCCGCCGAGCCGGGGAGGTCGGCCGGACCATCGACACGGCGATGTACGAAGCGGTGTTCGGCCTCTTGGAATCGACCTTGACCGAATACGGAGCCGCCGGTGTCGTGAGGCAGCCGAACGGCAGTTCCAGCCCAAACTTCTCGCCGTCCAACTTCTATCCGTCCAGCGACGGCAAGTGGATCTGCATGGCGGCCACCGGAGAGCAGCTGTTCAAGCGGCTGGCGGTCCTGATCGGGCGCGGCGAACTGGTGGACGACCCGAAGTTCGCCCGCAACGCCGAGCGTGTCGCCAACCGGACGGAGCTCGACGGCATCATCAACAACTGGATGGGCAGGCATACGGCGACGGAGTGCGAGGCCTTGCTCGAGAAGGCCGGCATCCCGGCGTCCAAGGTGTTCTCGATCGAGGACAGCGTCGGCGACCCCCACTTCCAGGCTCGTGGCGCGGTGGTGGAAGTCAACGATCCCGTGCTCGGCCGCGTGCTGCATCCCGGCGTCTTCCCCAAGTTCGGCAGCGGCATGGACGAGCGTCCAATCCAGCCGCCGAAATTGGCGGGTGCGGACAACGCGGCGATCTACCGGGACCTGCTCGGGCTCGAGCCGGAGGAGATCTGAGCCAAGTCGCGGCCACCGGGCGAAGGCCCGGCGGGTCGGCGTTCGGTCAGCGGGTCAATTCCAGGCCGGACATAAGGCCGTCTTCACGCCAGCTCTGCAGAAGCCTCGAAAAGGCGACAGGTCCGCGCCAGTAGTAGTGGTTGCGGGCGATCCGGTCATCTAGGTCTCCACCCTCGTTGTTGTAGTACCCGGGGGTGCATTCGGCCAGGAAGGCCTTGCGCTTGTTGGCGTACTTCAGGATGGTCGCGACCCACTCCGCTTCCGCCGCAGCGGTCGGCTCCAGCTCCATGACGCCGCTTGCATTCGCCTGGGCGATGATGAAGGCGATATGCTGGGTCTTGACGTCGAGCATATGCTGGAAGTTAAGACTCTGACCCGATTGTATGGTCGAGAGGATGAAGCAATTCGGAAACCCACGTGACATCAGGCTATGGAGCGTGGAGGCCCCGTCCTTCCACTTCTCCGTCAACGACAATCCGTCACGCCCGTAAATCTCGAAGCCTACGTTGCGGGTATAGTCGTGTCCGACCTCGAAGCCCGTGGCGTAGATCAAGCAATCGAGCTTGTAGTCCCTGCCAGCGACGACGACGCCATCTTCATTGATCCTCTCCACACCCCTACCAGCCGTATCGACGAGATGTACGCTGGGAAGATTGAAGGCCTGGAGGTAGTCGTCATGGAAGCAGGGTCGCTTGCAGAACTGATTGTACCAAGGCTTGAGGCCTTCGGCCGTCCGGGGGTCCGAGACGATCGAGTCGATCCGGGCGCGAACTTTCTCCATCTTCTGATAATCCGCAAGCTGGACGAGGGCGTCGACGTCGACGCCCTCGCCTGGATTGGCGCGTCGGCGCGCCGCGAGCAGAATGTTGCTGATCAGGTCGGTCCAGCCGTCGTTCACCAGATCGACATCGAAGTCGGCGCCGGAAATCACGGCGGTGAAGTTGTCGATCCGTTCCCTCTGCCATCCTGTCTTGAGGCTGGCGACCCATTCGGGGTCTGTCACCGAGTCGTTGCGGACGTCGACCGATGACGGCGTGCGCTGGAAGACGTACAGCTCCTTCGCCGACCGGGCTAGGTGCGGGATGCATTGGACCGCCGTCGCGCCGGTGCCGACGATGCCCACCCGCTTGTCACGGAGCTTGTCCAGGTGACCGGTGCTGTCGCCGCCGGTGTAGTCATAATCCCAGCGGCTGGTGTGAAAGGTGTGCCCCTTGAAGTCCTGCACCCCCGGGACGCCCGGCAGCTTGGGTCGCCCAAGCGTCGAACCGCCCGCCATGATGATGAACCGGCTCGAATAGACGTCGCCACGGTTCGTCTTCACCGTCCAGCGCGAACTCTCGTCGTTCCAGCGGGCCTCGGTGACCGTAGTCTGGAAGACGGCGCGCCGATAGAGGTCGAAGTGCCTGCCAATGCGCCGGCAGTGTTCAAAGAGTTCCGGAGCCTTGGCGTACTTGGTGGAGGGGACATATCCTGTCTCCTCGAGCAGGGGCATGTAGATGTAGCTCTCGGTATCACAGGCCGCTCCGGGATAGCGGTTCCAGTACCAAGTCCCGCCGAAGTCTCCCGCCCGCTCCACGATGCGGAAGTCGTCGATGCCGATCCCAACCAGCCGGGCCGCGGACAGGAGGCCGCCGAACCCGCCCCCGAGGATCAGGACCTCGATGGTCTCCCGAACGGGCGCGCGGCTGAAGTCCGGATCCGCATACGGATCCTCCACGTAGCGCGAGAACTCGCCGCGGGTGTCGACGTACTGGGCGTTCCCGTCCCTCCGCAAACGGCGTTCCCGTTCCAGGCGGTACTTCTCGCGCAATTGATCCGGGTCGAAGCCCATGTCTTCGACGGAAATCTGTGTGATCTCGCCACTCATCACGTTCTCCACTTCCGGCAGACTGCGGTTCGCGTGCAGCGCCACGCCTGTGGCGGCTCTCTGCACGACCAACCGATCCCGTTAGCCGGCGTCAGGTAACCAGAAGGTCTTCGCCGAAATGCGGGGCTATGCCGGCGTCGGTCTTGGCCGGACGAGGCCCCGCAGGATCCTTCAACCACCGCCACATCCTGCGGATGTCGATCGGGCCGTTCACGGCGGACCGGCCATGCTCGTTCTTGTAGTAGTTGGACACGCGCTGGTCCCGGTAGATCATAAGGGCGTCGTCGCCATCGAGTTCTTCGGCAAACCGCCAGTAGGCTTCCGAAGTGACTTCCACGGCCTTGTAGTTGCCCTCGATCAGGCCGGCGATGGAGCGCAGGGCGAACTGCATCACGAGCTCCAGGAGGTCGATCACCTGGAATCCGCCGAAGTTGTTCGAGTTGGGACCGTAGGACATCCACAGGTTTGGGAAGCCCGGCAGCATGGCGCCCAGGTACGCCCGCGGCCCGTCCTTGGCCCAGAGCGCCTCGACCGTCTGGCCGCCGCGTCCGACGATCTCCATCGGCCAGAGGAAATCGTTCGCCTTGAAGCCGGTTGCATAGACGATGACGTCGAGCGGATAGTCGACGTCGCCTGCCCGGATCCCTTCCGGTATGATCTCCTGTATTCCGTCGGTCACGAGCGTGACCTCGTCGCTCAGAAGCGCCGAGTAGACGTTCTCCTTGGGATCGATCCGGATCGGCCGGGACGAGGAGGGCGGGGCCGGAGGTATCATCTTCTCGATCAGCTCGGGCCGGCTGGCGAGCTGCCTTTCGATGAAGGCGATGCGGCCGCTGCGGGCGGCCTTGTTGAAGGCGCTGCGGGCATGCGGGTCCAGGAACGCCGGATCGATGCGCGCAGTCTTTTTGAAGACGTCCGGACCGCGCAGGGCGGCGAGCCGGAACCGCACGAAGTTGACGTAATAGGGGAAGTTCGCCTCCAGCCAGAGGAGCCCCGGCGGCTTCGGCTTCAGGTACTCCGCATCGTCGAAGCACCAACTCGGCGTACGCTGGAAAAAGTAGGTGTGGGCGGCGGTCCTGGCGATGATCGGCAAGGTCTGGTAGCCGGACGCGCCCGACCCGATCACTGCGACGCGCTTGCCAACAACGTCCAACCCCTCGGGCCACTGGGCGGTATGGCACGCCACCCCCTCGAAGCTCTCCATGCCGTCGATGACCGGGAGCTTGGGGCGGGAGAGGAAGCCGACGCAGGAGATCACCGCGTTCGCCCGCCAGCGACGCGGCCCGTCCGCCCCCCGTGCCGCGATATCCCACTTGCCGCCCTGGTCGTCCCAGGTCATCGACTCCACTTCGGTGTCGAAGACGATGTTCTCGCGGAGGCCGAACTCGTCAGCCACCCACTTGAAGTAGCCGAGCTGGGCGTCCCTGGCGCAGTAGGAGTCGGGGAATGGATACTTCACGCCGAACTGGTGGGAGTAGCCGCGGCTGGCGGTGTCGACGCGCGCGCCGGGATAGCGGTTCTCGTACCAGGTTCCGCCGACCTCGGAGTTCTTCTCGACCACGAGGAAGGGTATGCCTGCCCGCTTGAGGTGAACGGCGGCGTTCAGGCCCGATACGCCGGAGCCGACGACCACGACAAGGAAGTCGTCGATCTGTTCGGGCTTAGTCGTCGCCTTCCACCGAACGCCCCGGGCGAAGGGGTCGAAGGCGGCCAGCTCGATCCAGATGTCGCGTTCGTCCTGCGGGATCTCGTAGCCCGCGGTCATGCTCAGGCTGTGCAGCACATGGTCGGACGAGCCGGGCTCGGGCGCGGGTCCGCCCTCCCGGCGACCCTTCAGGTAAGCTGCCGCCTTCGACTGGAGGAGGGTGACGTCGGACTTGTTCTTCAGGCTGCGGACGGAAAGATCCGCATCGAGCGAACTCACCAGCTCCATGTCGGCGAGATCGGGATCGTTCGTCAGCAGATGCAGGGCGCCGCGGAGCGCCATGGGATCGGCGTAGGTGACCGCGTTGTCTATCAACTCATCACTGGATGTGAGCAACTCGCTCATCGGTTCCATCCTTGCATTCGTACACGTGTGCGACATTGATCGAAGAGGGGTTGCATCTCGGCGATCGGCCGAGCGACCGACGAAGTTTCTACGATGTGAAAGCCGGGCGGTATGCCGCCCGCAGCCGAAGAAACCTTGCACGGTGCACAAAGCTGAGCCCGATGAACATGGTGGAGTTGCAGAGAAACGCGCCGCCAGCGGCTTGATGATCAAGCCGCTGGCCGTCCGGTCAGGTGTCAGCGCGGCCTCTTAGCATCCGCCCAACGGCCGCAGTATCAAGGCCTGCGCAAAGCTGTTTGGCGATCCGGAGGAAGCGCCGGGGGCTGGGCTTGGCGGCTCTTCCGTGTCGCCGGACGCGCGCAACCGCCTGCGACTAGGCGCTCCTCATGAAGGCGATGGCCGCCCCCGCCCCGTTCGCCGACAGGTAGAGCGTCCCGTCCATCCCTGCGGCGAGGCCGGCGAAGGCGCTCAGCGGTCCCGGTATCCGCTGAGGGATGCCGGGCAGCACCGGAGCGAGCGTTCCCGGCGGAGAGCCGACCGGAAGGCCCGTGGCCACGATCTCCACCTCGCGTCCCGCCAGATCGCAGGCGAGGAGGCGGCGCGTTCCCACGTCCAGGGCGAACAGCGTCCGGTCGACGATTGCGACCCCGTGCGGCTCGACTAGCCCGTTCATCAAGGCCGTGACGCCGCCGGCGGCGTCCACCGCGACCACCCGTCCGGCGTTCGCCTCCGCGACGTAGGCGACCCCGTCGCCCCCGAGTGCCAGGCCCATCGGCCGCTCCAGTTCGGAAGCGAGGACGCGCTTGCCGTCTTTGCCGACGGCCACGAGGCTGCCGGACCCCGCCTCCGTCAGCATCACCGCGCCGTCCGCCGCGATGGCGACGTCCATGGCCTCCTGCAGACCGCTCGCCAGCGTCTCCATGGCGTGCGTGTCGGGGTGGTAGCGCACGAGACGGCCCTCGGCGGTGGTGACGACGACGAAGCCCTCGCCGGCGAGGGCGATGCCCCGGACCCAGCCCGGGAACGCCCCGTCCATGCGGTGGCCGGCCGCGCGGCGCGTCCCGTCACGTGCGACCACGACGAGCGAGAGGCCGTCGCAGAGATAGACGCCGCCGTCCGGCGCGGCGGCCACGCCGTAGGGCCCGAGCAGGCCGGGCGGCGACAGCGGGGACTCGCGCCCGTCGGCGAGCACCTCCTCGACGCCGCCGTCGATGTAGTGGGAGACGAAGATGCGCCCGTCCGCCGCCACGTCGAGGTTGTCGAGGCCGGGGCGGAGCCGGGCCAGGACGGTCCGCGCGCCGGTCCTGAGGTCGAAGCGCAGCAGCTCGCCGGTCGCCGCCTGCACCGACAGCAGGGCGCCCTTGCCGTCGAACTTCACTGCGGTGGGCACCCCGAGGCCGCCGGCGAAGCGCTCCGGCGCGCCGCCTGCGGGCGCCACCCGCCAGATCTCCCCCTCGGTGACGAGCGGGAAGTAGAGGAGGCCGTCGGGGCCGACGGCCAGTGCGTTGGGCGCGGGCAGCGCCTCAGCGATCACGCGGGGCGCGGAGCCGTCGAGGAAGATCTCCGCCAGCCGGCCGCCCGGCCGGCACTCGTCCATGAAGATGCGGTCCTGGTGGACCGTGATGCCGTTGGCGCAGGGCAGGTCGCCGGCGACGACCCTGACCTCGCCGTTGGGCATGCGCGCACTGACGCGGGCGCTCATCACGTCGGGAACGTACATGACGCCCCGGCTGTCGAAGGCCATGTCGTCCGGCGCGACGATGGACGCGCCGATGTCGCAGATCGTCGTGACCTCGCGGCTGTCGACGTCGATGGCGCTGATCCGGCTTCCGAACGCCTCCGCGACGTACAGACGGCCGTCGGGGCCGAGCTTGACCCCATTCGCTCCGAACAGCGCGCTCGGCGGCATGAGCGCTCGCGCCCGCCACCCGCGCGCGAGGGCGAAGGACGGCGCGGCGGCGCGGCGGTCGCCCAGGCCCGTCACGCCGGCCGCGCGGCGAGCAGGGCTCCGCTGCCGTTGGCGCCGATGTAGAGGGTTCCGTCGCTCGCGGCGGCGAGGCC
>CALMGB010000164.1 GCA_937863535.1 uncultured Caulobacteraceae bacterium | reverse complement strand
GGTCCGGCTGGGCGGCGGCCGTCGTGGCGGCTGCGGCCACGGCGGCGGGGTCGGTGGGCGCGTTCTTGTCGACGCCAGGCACGCCCAGGCCCGGCGTCACGTAGGGCTTGGGCGTGGTCTGGTCCGCGGGCGGCGGGGTGGGCGCGCTGATCACGACCGGGCGCTGGGCTTCGGGCCAGCTCTGGGCCGAAGGCGCCAGTATGGCGTCGGAGTGGGCGTTGGAGATCAGGGTGTGCTGGGCGATGTTCCAGAGCGCCACCGCCACCACAAGCACCGCCGCCCCGGCATAGATCACCCGGCGGCGCGGATTGGGGTCTAGGCTGACGCCGAGCGGGGCGCGCAGCGCCTGGGTGGCCTCCGGGTTCTCGGCCTTGAAGCGGGCGACCGCCGTGTCGCCATCCAGGCCCAGCGCCCGGCCGTAAGCGCGCACGTAGCCCACAGCGAAGGGACGCGACGGCAGGGGCGCGATGTCGTCGCGCTCCAGCGCTTCGAGATAGAGGCGACGCACCCGGGTAGCCTCGGCCACCTGGATCAGGCTCAGACCCTTGTGCTCGCGCACAGCCCGAAGGTAGGCGCCGAGTGTGGGCGAATCGGTCGCGAGGGGGCCGGGGCCGCGGCCGAGGGGCTCGGCCAGGCGCACCACATTGGTCACTGAGCCGGTATCCAACGGCGCCATGGCGTCCGGTGTCCCCCTACGCTCCCCCGCCGGCCGCGCGATCCGCATCCGGTCGGCTCGAATTGTCCGTTCGATCCGTGACTAACAAGAAAGGCGTGAAGGCGACAATGCGCTCACACTGCGACATTTAATTTGCGCGCAAGTGTCTCGATTTCATTACGAACCGAGCCCGCGCCTGATTTTAGTGCAGCGGTCAACCCTCGCCGCGCCGCGCCGGCGTCCAGCGACAGCACCATGGCCTTAACCGGCCCGATCCCGGCCGGGGGCATGGACAGGCGGGTGAAGCCGAGCGCGATGAGCGCGAAGGCTTCAAGCGGACGCCCAGCCATCTCGCCGCACACCGAAACCGGCGTGCCGGTGTCGGCGCAAGCGTCGCCGATGGTCTTCAGCGCCCGCAGCGCCGGGGGCGAGAGCAGGTCGTAGCGGTCCGACACCCGCGGGTTCCCTCGGTCTGCGGCGAACAGGTACTGCATCAGGTCGTTGGTGCCGACGGAAATGAAGTCCGTCATCGGCAGCAGCGCGTCCAGGTGCCAGATCAGCGCCGGCGTCTCGATCATCACGCCGACGCGGACCCGCTCCGGGATCGGGCGGCCGCGGCGCTGGGCCCAGGCGAGCTCACGGTCCACCAGGCTGCGCGCCGTGCGGAACTCGTCCACCGTGGCCACCAGCGGGAACATGACCTGCAGCTCGCGGCTGCGCGCCGCGGCGATCAGGGCGCGGAGCTGCATGCGCAGCAGGGCTGGCCGGTCCAGCCCCATGCGGATGGCGCGCCAGCCGAGCGCGGGATTGTCCTCCCGCTCGGCCTGGAGGTAGGGCAGCACCTTGTCGCCGCCGAGATCCAGCGTGCGGAAGGTGACGGGGCGATCACCGGCCGCCTCCATAACCCGGGCGTAGAGGGCGGTCTGAGCGTCCAGGCGCGGCAGTTCCTCAGCGACCATGAACTGGAACTCGGTTCGGAACAGGCCGATGCCCTCCGCCCCGGTCATCTCCAAGCTCTCGAGGTCCACAGCCAGGCCGGCGTTCATCAGCAGGGTGACCTTGCCGCCGTCACGGGTGAAGGCGGGGGTGTCGCGCAGGCGGTCGAATTCGGCCCGGCGCTGCTCGCGCACGGCCGCGCGCGCCTGCACCGCCTCGATCACATCGGGACGGGGGCGCAGGAAGGCCTCGCCGATCTCGCCGTCGACGATCACCGGGTCGCCAGCGTTCACCCGGTCACGCAGGTTCTGCAGGCGGCCGACGCAGGGAATGCCCAGCGCACGGGCGACGATGGAGGCGTGGCTGGCGCTGGAGCCCTCCTCAAGCAAGAGACCCCGCAGCTTGGTACGGTCGTATTCCAGCAGGTCAGCAGGGCCGAGGTTGCGGGCTATGAGCACCGCGTCTTCGGGCAGAACGCGGGAGCCGGGCGTCTCGCCGGCCAGGATGCGCAGCAGCCGGTCGGCCAAGTCCTCCAGGTCGTGCAGCCGCTCGCGCAGGTAGGCGTCGCGGGTCTGGCTCATCTGCACCCGCTGTTCGGAGCGCACCCGCTCCACCGCGGCTTCCGCCGTCAGGCCGGAGCGCACCGCGTCCTCCAGGCTGCGGTTCCAGCCCCTGGAATGGGCGAACATGCGATAGGCCTCCAGCACCTCGAAGGTCTGGCCGACCAGGCCGTGGGAGCCGTCCAGCATCTCGTCGATCTGGCGGCGCAGGCGCTGCAGGCCCTGCTCAAGCCGCTTGGCCTCGTGGGTGGAGTCGTCGGCCAGCAGCTTCTCGGGCGCCACCGGCGCCTCGTGCAGCACCGCCACCCCGATGGCCAAGCCGTCTGCGAAGCGCATGCCCTTCAGCCGCTCGGGGCGGTGGGGCTGGAGCTCCACGCCCTTGAACTCGGCCTGTCCGACCACCTCGCCCGCGGCCACCATCTCCGCCAGCACCATGGCGATGGTCTGCAGGTCGTCGATCTCGTCCTCGTCATAGATGCGCTCGGTGCGGTTCTGCACGACAAGCACGCCAATGGCCCGACCGCCCCGCAGCAGGGGCACGCCCAGAAAGGCGTGATAAGGGTCCTCGCCCGTCTCCGGATGGTAGGAGAAGTGCGGGTTCGACGGCGCGTCGGACAGGTTGATGGGCCGGCCCTGGCGCATGATCTCGCCGACCAGCCCCTCTCCGGGCTTCATGCGGGTGACGTGCACCGCCTCGCGCTTCAGACCTTCGGTGGCGAACAGCTCCATGTCGCCCGCCGCCCGGCGGAGATATAGCGAGCACACCTCCGCCACCATGGAGCCAGCGATGACGCGCACGACCTTGTCCAGCCTATCCTGAGCCGGACCGCCGCCGGCCAGGGCCTCGCGGATCTGGCGCAGGAGATTGCGCGGACCGCGGGCCACCACCCTCTCCATCTCCAACCTCCAGACCGTGCGTCGGAGGGGGTCTTAGAGGGCTTTGCTCTGGAGATGAACCTTTGCCGCATGTTCGCCGAGGCGATCGGCGGTTGTGAGGCGCCGGTCGAAGTTGTCCAGACGACTTCAGCTTCCAGGACGCCCAGCCGGTAGGCTAAAGGGCTTGGCCGTGAAAGATGCGACCCACCCCAACCGCGTGCCCGGCGCCGTCGACAACGGCGCCTCGCGAGACCACGATCCCTACCCCCGCTTCGTCTCGCCTAACGGCCAACCGTCGATCCGGATCATGGGGCTGAAGCAGCAGCGGTTCGGCGACGGATATCACTGGCTGATGAAGCTGAATTGGGCGCGGTTCCTGCTGCTGTGGGTGGGGGTCTATCTAGGCGTCGTCGCCCTGTTCGCCCTGCTGTTCTGGCTGCAGCCCGGAGGCGTGGCCCAGGCGCGCCCCTGGTCGCTGCTCGACAACTTCTTCTTCAGCGTCCAGACGCTCGGCACCATCGGCTACGGCGACATGTGGCCGAAGAGCGTTTACGCCAACGTGTTGGTGACGGTGGAGGCCTTCACCAGCCTGGCGCTCACGGCGGTGGGGACGGGGTTGATCTTCTCGCGCGTCTCGCGGCCGACCGCGCGAGTGATGTTCAGCCGCTGCGCGGTGATGACGCCGCGAAATGGCCAGCTGAACCTGATGTTTCGCGCTGGCAACATCCGCAACAACCAGATTTTGGAGGCTGACGTCAGCGTCACCCTGGCTTGGAGAAGATTCAGCCGCGAGGGGGTCGAATACCGCGGGTTCGTGGACCTGAAGATGGTCCGCTCGCACTCACCCCTGTTCGGCCTGAGCTGGACCATGATGCACGTCGTCGACGAGGAAAGCCCGCTGTACGGCGCCACCCGCGAGTCCCTCGAAGCCGACATCGCGGAGATCATTATCGTGCTCTCCGGCGTGGACGACACCTTCGCCCAGCGCATCCACGCCCGCCATTCCTACCTTCCCCACGAGATCGTGTGGGGAAGGCGCATGGCTGACATCATCCTGACCGACGAGACCGGCGCCAGATACCTCGATTACGGCCGCTTCCACGACCTGGTGGAGGAGGCGGTCGTCGAGGCGCCGGAATGATCCCAGCTCCAATGATCCTCCCGGGCGTTGCGGCGTTCACTCTCCCATTCGACGACGGACAAAGCTGACGATGACGACCTTCGACGACCGGGAACACGCCTTCGAGGCCCACTTCGCTTTCGAAGAGGAGCTGGAATTCAAGGTCCGTGCGCGGCGCGACCGCCTGGTGGGCCTGTGGGCCGGCGGGCTGATGGGGCTGAAGGAGGCCGAGCTGGAGACCTATGTGGCCAGCCTCGTGCACGCGGACCTGAGCACGCCGGGGACCGAAGAAGTCTATCAGAAGGTCGTGGCGGACTTCGGCGAGCACGGCGTCGCGGTGCGCCCGAAGGACGTCCGCGCCCGCGTCGCCGAGCTGGCGGTGGAGGCGCGCGACCACATGGGCGCCGACCCGGGCGCGGATCACCTGTAGCCGAAGTATAACGCCAATCCTCTCATTCAACCTGGTCCCGCCTACCGAAGGACGAGGTTGCGGGCCGCAGCGCGACACCTCCTTATTCGACAGCCCAGGACGAGGCGAACGTAAGCGGTCGGTTAGAATAGGTCCTCAGAACTTATGTGCGGACTGCAGCACTCAGCGCCTGGCTCTCCACCCGGATGCGCCAGGTTAGCAGGGCCAGATTGGCGATACCGAACACCAGCGCCAAGGCCCACAAGCCGAACGCCAGCGGCAGGGCGAAAATCTCCAGCGCCACCACCACATAGTTCGGGTGGTTGACGAATCGGTAGGGGCCGCGCCGCACGAGGGTCTCGCCCGGGACCACGAACACCCGGGTGGTCCAGCGCCGTCCCAGGGTCGCCAGCACCCAGGCCCGGCCGACCTGCAGCAGCAGGTAAAGCGCCACCCAGGGCCAGACCAGCCGACGGTCCAACCCGTACACCCACAGCGCCACAAGCCAGGCGCCATGCAGGACCACCATCACGGGGTAGTGCGCCGCCCCGGCCTCCACCGCGCCCGCTTCCCGCAGGCCGGCTTCGTTGCTGCGGTTCCAGGCGAGTTCAGCTAGCCGCTGCAGCGTCACGAACACCAGCAGCAGGAGTGCGGGCAGGCTCACGCCCCGACGGGCCCCAGCGTCACGAACTGCGCGGTGAAGCCCGGCCCCATGGCGCTTACCACCACGCGGCCGCTGCCGTCCGCCGAAGCCGAGCCGCCATTCAGCACGCGGTCGAGGATGAACAGGACCGTGGGCGCGCTCATGTTGCCGTACTCGGCCAGCACCTGACGCTCCACGTCAAGGGAGCTCGCCGCCAGCCCCAAGGCAGCCTCGATGGCCGGCACCACCTTGGCGCCGCCGGGATGGCAGACGTAGCGGCTGACGTCCTCCGGCTTGAGGCCGGAGCGATGGAGGAAGGCCTGGGCCGCCCGGGGCAGCTGCTTCTCGACGAACGCCGGCACGGCAGCCGAGAGGATCACCCCGAAGCCGACGGGATCGATGCGCCAGCCCATCACCTCCAGGCTGTCGGGCCACAGGTGCTCGCCGCTGCCCTCGATGGCGCGGCCGGGCGCATCCGGCGCGGCCGAGACCACCGCCGCAGCCGCGCCGTCGCCGAACAGGGCCGAGGAGATGATGTTCTCCTTGGTGGCCGCGTCCGGGCGCGCGGCGAGCGTGCTCAGCTCCACCACCACCAGCAGGACCGGCCGCTCAGGCTCGGCGCGCGCCAGCCGTTCGGCGAGCCCCAGCCCTGCCGCGCCGCCGCCGCAGCCCAGGCCGAACACCGGTGTTCGCCGGACATCCGCCCGAAAGCCCATACG
>CALMGB010000163.1 GCA_937863535.1 uncultured Caulobacteraceae bacterium | reverse complement strand
GGTCATGATCTGCTCTCTTAAGCCGAGAGGGCTTCGTAGCCGCCGCGCGGACGGTCGCGGTCACGATCGCCGCCGCGTTCACGGGCGCGCTCGCGTTCCCGGTCACGCCGGGCCAGGATCGGAGAGAGCTCCAGGTCGAGCTCCTCCACCTTGATTGTAATGTAGCGCAGCACGTCCTCGTTGATGGACAGTTGGCGCTCCATCTCCTTGACCGCCGGGGCAGGCGCATCGAGCGCGAGCAGCGAATAGTGGCCCTTGCGGTTCTTCTTGATGCGGTAGGTGAGGTTACGCAAACCCCAGTACTCGATCTTGGCGACGCTACCGCCATGCTCCTCGATGAGGGCCTTCATGGTGTCGTTAAGAGCTTCCGCCTGCTGGGGGGAGATGTCCTGCCGTGCGATGACGACGTGTTCGTAGAGCGACATGTTCATCCTCTTCCGGAAGCAAAAGGCGGCGCGGGCGCCGGCGGAAGACCCGGCGCGCCACGATGGATCTGCGCGCATGGGGAGCGGACACAAGGCCGCCCGGAACGCTGCACGCAGACCGCCTTCCTGGGAAGCGCGCGAAAATACGGATTTCGCTCCGGAAAGCAAGCTGTCTCGCACCCTTCCCCCGGCTCACCGTGGGATGGTAGGCGTGAGCCGCCCTGCCCTTCGAGACGCCATGCCGCTGTCCGCACACTTGAACACCTTCGCCGGCAACCCGCTGGACCGCGTTTCCGAGCGCCGGCGGGAGCCCGAGTGGCTGGCCGACCAGCTGGAGACGGAAGGCACGACGGTGCTGGCGTTCTGGAACGGCTCGGCCCTCGTGCAGGAAGGGGACGGCGGCCCGCATCTGGCGCGGATCGCGCCGGGCCTCGCGGTCGAACTCGCTGGGGGCGACGAACGGCTCCTGTTCATGGGGCTGGACGAGCAGGGGTGCGCGGTGTTCGCGCTCGACCTCGAAGGCGGCGCCGATCCGGCGGAGGGCCTGCTGCGGGGGCGGGGGCGGTTCGCCAACCTGCGTGACCTCGCCCCCGTCCTGCCCGCGAGCGACTGCGGCATGGCGGCGAGCGCCAAGGCGGTGTTCGAATGGCGTCGTCGACACCGATTCTGCTCCGCCTGCGGCCAGCCCACCCAGGTGGCCGAAGGCGGCTGGAAGCGGCTCTGCCCGGCCTGCAAGGTGGAGCATTTCCCCCGCACCGATCCGGTGGTGATCATGCTGCCGGTGCGCGACGGCCGGTGCCTGCTCGGCCGCCAGACGTCCTGGGCGCCGGGCAGGTTCTCGGCGCTGGCCGGCTTCATGGAGCCCGGCGAGTCTATCGAGGAGGCCTGCGCGCGCGAAATCAAGGAGGAGTCGGGGCTCAGGACGATGGCTGTCCGCTACCACTCCAGCCAGCCCTGGCCGTTTCCCAGCAACCTGATGATCGGCCTGATCGCGGACGTGGCGCCGGGCGAGGCGCAGGCCGACCAGACCGAGCTGGAGGCGGTGCGCTGGCTGGAGCGGGCGGAGGTCGTGAAGCTGCTGGCGAACGAGGGCGACATCACCCTGCCGCCGCCGAGGGCGATCGCCCGCCAGCTGAGCGCCTTCTGGGGGGCGGCCGAACCTTCCGGCTGACCGCGTCCCGGCCGCGCTCGCGGGCTTCGCGACGCACTGCTATGTAGGACCATGCTCGATGCCGCCCGCGACCCAGCCGATCCCGCCGCCGCCGAGACGCTCGGGGCTGACTTGGCGCGGCGGCTGGTCGAGGCTCGGGCGCGCGCCGCGGCGGACCCGTTCACCAGTGCGCCGTTGCTGTTCGCCCTTAGTCTCAGCCGGGAGATTTCACAGGGTGAGGTTGGGCTCGACGCCCTGCATGCCGTCGTCACGCGGCTGACCGCCGAGGCTTTCACCGCCAGGGCCGAGCGGCTGTCCGCGTATCTCGGCGACTGTTCGCCGGAGCCCCTGCACGCGCGGCTGGACGCCATGTTCGAGGCGATCGCGGCGCGAGGAGACTTCGACGCCTACGCGAAGGCCGTGGAGGGGGCGGCCTTCGGCGTTGTGCTGACGGCCCACCCGACCTTCGCCCTGAACCACGACCTGTCGGTCGCCCTGATCGAATTGGCTGCGGGCCGCACCGCGGGCGGCGACCCGCTGACGGAAGCGGAACGCGCCGCACGCCTGGCCCTGGCCAGCTCGCACCCGCACGGGCCGCCTGCGGAGCTGAGCCTGGATGTAGAGCATGCCTGGTCGGTGGAGGCGCTTTGTAGCGCGCGCACTGCACTCGAAACCGTTCACGGGTGCGCCCTGGATGTAGGACGGCGGCGTTGGCCCAGGCGGTGGACCCAGCTGTCGCCGCGGCTGATGACGCTGGCCACCTGGGTCGGCTTCGACCAGGACGGCCGCACCGACGTCACCTGGGAGGTCAGCGTCGGCAAGCGGCTGCAGCTGAAGATCGGCGCCCTGCAGCGCCGCCGCACCGCCCTCGGCGGTCTCCTGGACGGTGCGGAGGGGGATTGGCGCTCCGCCCTGGCCTCGACGGACCACCTGCTGAACCGGGCCCTGGAAACGACCTCAGTGCAACTCGCAGCGCTGGACGCCGCCCGAGACGACCCGGCCGCCCTTCCCGCCTTCGCCCGCACCATGGTGGAGGGGCGTCGGCTGGCCCTGGTGGAACCCGCGCCCCTGCTGCGCCGGCTGGAGGACGCTCTGGACGCGGCGCCCGACGACGAGGGACGGCGCGCGCTGCTGATCCTGCGCGCCGGGATCGCCGTCGAGGGCGTCAGCCTGGCCGGCGTGCACGTGCGCCTCAACTCGGGCCAGCTGCACAACGCCATCCGCCGCGACGTGGGCCTGGAGGGCTCCCCCAGAGATCCCGCCAACCGGCGCACCTACTTCGCCGCCATCGACGCGCTGATCGCCAGCGCCGAGCCCGTGGAGATCAACTTCGGCGACCTGGCGCACGAGCCGGCCTCGGCGCGGCGGCTGATGATGACGGTAGCCCAGATGCGCAAGTTCGTGGACGCCTCCACCCCCGTCCGCTTCCTGATCGCGGAGACGGAGACGGGCTTCACCCTTCTCACCGCGCTCTACTTCGCGCGCCTGTTCGGGGTGGAGGACCATGTCGAGATCTCGCCCCTGTTCGAGACCGAGGAGGCGCTCGAGCGGGGCGAGAAGGTGATGGAGGAGGCGCTGCGCTCGCGCCACTTCCGCGACTACCTGGTGCGCCAGGGCCGGCTGGCGATCGAGTTCGGCTTCTCCGACTCGGGCCGCTTCATCGGCCAGCTCGCGGCCACCTTCCGCATCGAGCGGCTGCGCTTCCGCCTGGCGGAGATGATGCGCGAACAGGGTCTGACCGGGCTGGAGATCGTCTTCTTCAACACCCACGGCGAGTCGCTGGGCCGCGGCGGCCATCCGGGGAGCCTGGGCGACCGCTTCCGCTACGCCGCCCCGCCCCGCTCCCGCGCCGAGTTCGCCCGCGTGGGCATCCGCGTGAAGGAGGAGGACGCCTTCCAGGGCGGCGAGGGCTACCTGCCGCTGATGATCCCGCCCGCGGCCCTGGCCACGATGACCACGGCCCTGGAGACGGTGCTGCTGGCCGACCCTGAGGCCGGAGAGGACCCGATCTACGACGATCCGGACTTCGCTACGGAGTTCTTCGCCACCTGCGAGCAGGACTTTTCAAGCCTGGTGGCCGATCCGGACTACGCAGCCCTGGTCGGCCTGTTCGCCACCCACCTGCTGCCCAAGACCGGCTCGCGGCCGGTGCAGCGGCAGTCGGCCGATGGAGGTCGTCCGCGCACCCTGGCCAGCGTCTCCGAACTGCGGGCCATCCCCAACAACGGCGTCCTGCAGCAGCTCGGCTATCTGGCCAACTGCCTCTACGGACTCGGGCGGGCGGCGGAGAAGGACCGCGCCACCTTCGATCGCATGCGCCACAGCTCGCCGCGTTTCCGGCGCGCCCTCGCCCTGGCCCAGAGTGCGGCCGCAGCCAGCGACCTGACCGTGCTGGAGGGCTACGGGGCCTCCCTCCAGCCCGCGCTTTGGCTGGCCCGAGCCACGGCGACCGGCTCGCCCGCCTGCGACCTCGCCCTGGCCGCGGTGGTGGAACGGACGGAGCTGAGCGAACATCTGCGTCGGATCGATCGGCGGCTGAAGTCGGAAGACGTCCGCATCCGGGCGGCGGGCGTCCGCACCACCCAGAACGACAGGCTGGCGCTCCTGCATGTGATTCGGCTGGCCCTGATCCAGGCGAGCGACCGGCTGGTCGTCCAGGCGCCGGACTTCAACCCGCGCGGCGAGGTGACCCTCGCGGTCATCCAGGAGCGTCTGCTGCGGCTTGACGTGACCGCCAGCCTTGAGCTGCTTCGGCAGTTCTTCCCGCAGCGCGGTGAGCCGCCGTCGGACCGTGACTTCGGCGAACCCTCCAGCTACGCGGCCACGAGCGCGCAGGGCTATCGTCGCGAGACCGAGGAGGTGTTCGATCCCATCGAACGGCTGTTCGCCCTGATGTTGGAGATCAGCCACGCCGTGAGCCATGAGGTGGGCGCCTGCGGCTGAGGAACAGTCCAGCTGGACAAGCGTTGCCGTAATGGGAACGCCGAAAAAAGGGGTTGGGCAATGCTGAAGTGGGCCATCATATTCGCCATCGTGGCCGTGATCGCCGGTGCACTGGGTTTTGGCGGCATCGCCGGAGCCGCGGCGGGGATCGCGAAAATCCTCTTCTTCCTGTTCGTCGTGATCTGCGTGCTGTTCCTCATCCTGGGCTTCACCATCGCCAAGAAGGTCTGACGATCACCCTCCGGCGGCTCGTTGACTGCCGCCGGAGCCTCTCCCGCTGCCAAGCGAGCTGATCGCGCGCCGAGCCGCCAGAACCCTGAGCGGGGCGGCCGTACCATGCCATGTACGGCGCACGAGACATATCGGCGCGCAGCCTCTATGTGGAGGGCGATCATCCGGTGGAACGCGCCGGTAGGTCCCTGTCGCTGGACCGGACCGCCCATCTGCCGACGTCCACGGCTTCGCCGACAAACAGCCGAGCCCTATCGCCCATGGATGACGCCTCCGTCCGCATCTCCCCGCCCGAACCGCCGGCGGCCGACAGACGCCCTTTGCAGGTCGAGCAGCTCGGCCGTGTGCGTATCGACGACTACGCCTGGCTGAAGGACGAGAACTGGCAGAAGGTCATGCGCGACCCCGGCGTCCTGCGCGCCGACGTCCGGGCGCACCTGGAAGCGGAGAACGCCTACACCGCCGCCATGCTCGCCCCCACCGAGGCGCTGCAGGCGGAGCTGTTCGGCGAGATGCGAGGCCGCATCAGGGAGGACGACAGCTCGGTCCCGGCCCCCGACGGCGTCTACGACTATTACGCCCGTTACGAGACCGGCGCCCAGCATCCCGTCTACGCCCGGACGCCCGCCGGGAGTGGCCCGGAGGAGGTGCTGCTGGACGCCGACGCGGCCGCAAAGGGCAAGGCCTTCTTCGACATCGGGGCGGCGGAGCACAGCAACGACCACGCCCTGTTCGCCTACGCCCTGGACGAGCAGGGGTCGGAATACTTCCGCATCGAGGTCAAGGACCTGGCCACCGGCGATCTGATGCCGGACCCAGTCGACAGCTCCACCGGCGCCTTCGCCATCTCGCCGGACGGCGCGTGGCTGTTCTGGGTCTGGCGCGACGAGAACGGCCGTCCCGCCAGGATCCTCCGCCGGCCGCTGCGCGGGGGCGAGGACGTGCTGGTCTATGCCGAGCCGGACGGCGGCATGTTCCTGTCGGTGGACGTCACCCAGAGCCGCGCCTTCATCGTCATCGGCTCCGCCAACCATGAAACGAGCGAGGTGCGGCTGATCCCCGCCTCCGATCCCACCGCCGAGCCGCGGCTGGTCGAGCCCCGCCAGGTGGGCCTCCGCTACGAGCTGGAGCACTGGGATGGCCGCTTCGTGGTGCTGACCAACGCCGACGGCGCCTTGGACTACAAGCTCTGCGTCGCCGAGGCGGCCGATCCGTCCAAGGCCGGCTGGCGGGACTGGATCGCCCACAAGCCGGGCCGCTTCATCGCCGGCATGGTTGCGCACCGGGACTGGTTCGTGCGGCTGGAGCGGGTGGACGCCAACAACCATATCGTCGTCACCGCCCGCGACGGCCTGGCCGAGCACACGGTGGGCTTCGACGAGGAAGCCTACGCGCTGGGCGTGGACGGCGGCTACGAGTACGACACCGCCATCCTGCGCTTCACCTACCAGTCGCCGACCACCCCGCGTTCCACCTACGACTACGACATGGCCACCCGCGAGCGGACCCTGCGCAAGGTGCAGGAGGTGCCCAGCGGCCACGATCCATCGCGCTACGTGGCCCGTCGGCTGCACGCGACGGCCAAGGACGGCGCCTCGGTCCCGATCACCGTGCTGATGCGCGCCGACACCCCGCTGGACGGCTCCGCGCCTCTGCTGCTGTACGGCTACGGAGCCTACGGCATTCCCATGGAGCCGGGCTTCTCGATCCGCTCTCTGAGCCTTGTGGACCGCGGCTGGATCTGGGCCACCGCCCATGTCCGCGGCGGCACCGAGAAGGGCTGGGGCTGGTTCCTGGACGGCCGCGGGGAGAAGAAGCCCAACACCTTCACCGACTTCATCGCCTGCGCCGAGCACCTGCACGCTGCGGGCTACGGCGCGCGAGAGCGGACGGTGGCCTATGGCGGTTCGGCCGGCGGCATGTTGATGGGGGCGATCGCCAACCTCCGGCCGGACCTCTGGGCCGGGATCATCGCGGCGGTGCCCTTCGTGGACGTGCTGAACACCATGAGCGACGCCGACCTGCCGCTGACCCCGCCCGAATGGCCGGAGTGGGGCAATCCCCTGACCGACGCGGCCGCCTATGCGCGCATCGCCGGCTACAGTCCCTACGACAACGTCACCGACGCGCCCTACCCGGCGGTCCTGGCCACCGGGGGCCTCTCGGACCCGCGCGTGACCTACTGGGAGCCGGCGAAGTGGGTGGCCAGGCTGCGGGCGCACACCACAAGCGACCGGCCGGTCCTGCTCAAGATCAACATGGACGCCGGCCACGGCGGGGCCTCGGGCCGTTTCGACTTCCTCAAGGAGATCGCCTTCGACTACGCATTCGCGATCTGGGCGATAGAGCGTGGCTGGACCCATGGACGAGGCGCCGCGGCGGATTGAGATCAGGCCGGCGACGCCCGCGGACGCCGGCGCCATCGCGGCCATCTACGGCCATCACGTCCTGCACGGCGTCGGCACCTTCGACGAGACGCCGCCAGGCGCTGAGGAGATGGCGGCGCGCATGGCGGCCGTCGCGGAGACGGGACTTCCCTGGTTCGTAGCGCAGGTGGGCGACGAGATACTCGGCTACGCCTGCGCCCGGCCGTACAATCCACGCTCCGGCTACCGCTTCTGCGTCGAGGACAGCGTCTTCGTCGCGCCCGGAGCCTGCGGTCGTGGGCTCGGCCGCCAACTGCTGACGGCGGTGATCGACGCCTGCACGGCGCTTGGCCGCACCCGGATGGTCGCGGTGATCGGCGACAGCGGCAACCAGGCCTCCATCCGCCTCCACGCGGCGCTCGGCTTCCAGCACGTCGGTATCCTCAGCCGGATCGGCTTCAAGGCTGAGCGGTGGCTCGACGTGGTGCTGATGCAACGAGAGCTGGCCGGACCGTCCGGGGACTAGCTGAAGGTATGGCCATGGCCTGACGCCTAAGGGCGATCGAAACTAAGATGCTCTCGCTCCGGACAGCGGGGTCGCTATGCGACTGAGGCGCTCCCTCCCCTCGATGGGGACGGGAAAGAGTGGGGCTGTTCGCGCCGGCCTTGACGCAGAAGCCTCTGGAGGCGCGACCGGCGCGAGCGAACAGCCGAAAGCGGACGCCGGCAGAGTCTCAGGAGGGTGGCGAGCGGACGTCTTTCAAGTTACGCTAAGTTCATGAGGAACGCGCTTCTTTTAAGCTTAGCATTCATCGCAGCTCTCGTGGGCACGCCTTGCTCCATCGCCAGTTCGCAAGATGCGTTAACCAAACAGAAGCCTCAACAGGCCGCCGACTTAATCGTTAAAGGTCGTGTAATGCGCGAGACGGCTGAGCCCCTCCCTCAGACACCCAACTATGTTGTTCTCGCTTCACGTCGGACTTATCAGATTCTTGTAAGTCGCTTGATATCTGGCGAAGAGCGAAGTTATGAGATCATCGGAATGAAAGACTCTGCTGCGAGACTTGTTATGAATAGAGACTTCATTTTCCACCTAACTCGAAGGCCGAATGGCGCTTACGACATCATCAAAGTGGACCGCGTTAAATAAGCCGGCATGCGCTTTGGGTCGGCAGCGCAGGCGCGCACGGCTCCAAGAACTCGCCGTTTGGCGCGCCCAGCCTCTCCGCCCGGAAGCGGACCTCCCGAATGCGGGCGAAGGGTGGAAAGGAGACCTTGATCAAACCGGCTTGCCGCATAGGCTGGCGCGATGAGCATGGGGCGACGAGACTTCTTGGCACTTATCTCAGCTGCCGGAATGGGGGCGACCCCCTACAAGCTGACTGGCCATTCCTCTCTCGTGGACAAATATTCCCCTGAGAGGGAGGATGCTCTCTACGGCGGGAAACTGCCACTCGTCGCAGTGTATCGCAAAGAAGATTTAGCCCTAGCGTTCGTCGCTGCTGTTCACGGCACGGAGGCTGACAGTCCGACATTTAGAGCCGTTGCTGAGGGTTTCGCATTAATTCAACCCTCTGTCGTAGTGATCGAGGGATTTCCATGGTCGCTTGGACCCGATCCGCGGCGTATCGTTCGACAAGTTCAAAACCGTCACAGTCCCGCCGCTTCTTCCTACGCAAGGGGCGAAGATGTTCATGCCGCAAGCTTGGCCTTAAAGCGCCATGTGCCTTTCTACGGCGGAGAACTAACCGACGCAGAATTGTTGAAAGCGCTGAACGCTGAGGGCTTTGCCGCCCAAGACGTATTCTTCGCATCCATGTTTGGGCCTCTTACCCAAGATGCACGCGCAGGTGCCTTCAGCGGGCCTTCTGATCCGCGCTTCAAGGCGGCGTACGACCGCTGGCGGGCTGAGATTTCCCCAGCCTATCCCGCTGCTATGCCATCCGATGTTTTGGCATTCGCGAGTTGGTATGCTCGCATCTACGGCAAGCCAATCGAAACAGACCCAAAGTGGCTGGATCGGGGCGGCCCAGGAGAGCCCGAAATTGCGGGCCGGATTGGCAACGCTCAAAACCTCATAAGAGATCAGCGTCTCTTTGGTCTGATGATCAATCTTTTGGACACAGAACGACGCGTTCTGACGGTATTTGGAGGAAGCCATCTTTCAAGTTTATGGCGAGCGCTTGCTGACGCACTTGGTTCGCCGACGCTGGTTCTCGTGCAATGAAGCGAAGAGTCGGCTCAGGGTCGTTCTTTCGCATCAACCCTTTGCCCAAGACCGGACGCTCAGGCCGGGGCTCTGAACTACCCGTCAGATGATCACCCCCTTCGAGGCAAGTTTACGGTTCAGCGGCTTCGAGCGGTGACCGCGGGTGTGAAACCCTTCGCCGGAGGGGCTTGCAAGCGGTATGCAGGCGCGATGGAGCTGATAGCCACGACCGCCGCCTTGAGCGCGATCATCGCCGTGCGCTACCTGATCGTGGCGGCGGGGCTCTACCGGCTGCTGTGGAGTCGGGGCGAACCGCGGCTGCGCGCCACCCGGCTGAACACGCGCGCGCCCACCCGGCCCGCGATCCTGCACGAGTTGCGCGCGTCCCTGGTCTCGTCGCCCATCTACGCCCTTCCCGCCGCCGTAGCGTTGCAGGCGTTCGAGCATGGGCGTGGGCTCATGTACGCCGATCCCGCGCGCTACGGCCTCTGGTGGTTGCCGGCGAGCGCGCTCATCTACCTCGTCGTCCAGGATACCTACTACTACTGGGCGCACCGCGCGATGCATCACCGCTGGGCCTTCGCCTGGACCCATCGCGGCCATCACCTGTCGCGGGAACCGACGCCGTTCGCCTCCTTCGCCTTCGACGCCGTGGAGGCGGCAGGCACGGCCTGGGTGCTGCCGGCCCTGACCTTCTTCGTGCCCATCCATTGGGGCGTGGCGCTGACCCTGCTGAGCCTGATGACCCTGTCTTCGTTGATGAACCACTGTGGTTTCGAGCTGTGGCCGCAGCGCTGGGTGCGGGGCCCGGTCGGGCGTTGGCTGATCACCGCCACGCACCACAGCCTCCATCACACCCGCTTCCGCTGCAACTACGGCCTCTATTCGCGCGCCTGGGACCGCTGGATGGATACCGACGCCATGCCCGTCCTCCCGCCGGAGCCTGCGCAGGTCCGGGCCCGGCCGGCCGCGCTGGAGACCGCGTGAACCACGCCGCCCAGCTCGACCGCCTGCTGGCCATCATGGCGCGGCTGCGCGACCCGGCTGGCGGCTGCCCCTGGGACCTGGAGCAGACCTTCGCCAGCATCGCCCCCTACACGCTGGAGGAGGCCTACGAGGTCGCCGACGCCATAGAACGCGCCGATCTGGATGACCTGAAGGAGGAACTCGGCGACCTGCTGCTGCAGGTGGTGTTCCATGCCCGCATGGCCGAGGAGCAGGGCGCCTTCGCCTTCGAGGACGTGGCCGCCGCCATCTGTGACAAGATGTTGCGCCGCCATCCTCACGTGTTCGCCGAGGCGGCGTTCGAGAGCGTGGCTGAACAAGGGGCGGCCTGGGAGACCATCAAGGCGGCCGAACGCGCCGCCAAGGGCGCGCATCGGGCGGGCGTGCTGGACGACGTGCCGGCCGGCCTGCCGGGCCTGGTGCGCGCGGTGAAGCTGACCAAGCGGGCGGCCCGGGTGGGCTTCGACTGGCCCGATACCTTGACGGTGCTTGAGAAGCTGCGCGAGGAGACCGCCGAGCTGGAGACCGAGATCGCCGCCGGCGACAAGGCCAAGGCCCGCGAGGAGCTGGGAGACCTGCTGTTCGTCTGCGCCAACCTGGCCCGCAAGCTGGACGTCGACCCGGAAGACACGCTCCGCGCCGCCAACGCCAAGTTCATCCGCCGCTTCGCCTTCATAGAGGCCGCCCTGGCGGCCCAGGGCCGCACGCCGGAGCAGTCGGACTTGGCCGAGATGGATGGGCTGTGGGACGAGGCAAAAGGCGAAGAGAAAGCGGTTTCGTCCGGATCAGCCTCCGGCTAGTCTCCTCGCATGTTTGGGGAAGAGGTCCGCATTAAGAAGACCAGCGCGTGGACGTTCAACACGTCCGGCACGGGTGGGCTTGGCCTTGGCTTCTTTGCAGCCGTTGGCGGCGAACTGGTGCTCAAGCCGCCGTCAGGTCCTCTCAGGGGTTTCTGGTTTGGAACCGCCGGCGTCGGCATCGGCGCCGGCATCAAGAGAATCCCGAAGATCGGCCGCATCATCGACAGCCGGGGGCTTTCCGAGAAGGGATCGGCGAACGCTGCTCCCAAGAGCTTTTGGAATCACGGCGTCGTCTATGTCATGGACGGGCTGACTGCCGACGAGCTTACCGCGACGACTTCAAAGGCGTCTGCATATCCCTGGACGTCGGCGGTGGAGTCCTCGTGGGGTACGCCGGCACAGCGCTGCTCATCAACGAAAATCCGCTGGCGCTCGCCGCTCAGGCGGTAGAGGGGCCGGCTCTGTCCTGGATCGGCCCTTCGCTCAGTCCTAAGGCCATGGTGCTGTCCCGCGGCTTCACCGTAGGTCCGCAAGCCTCCATCGGAGTAAGTGAAACCTTGGGCTACATGTGGCCCAAGTCGGGGGACGCATGACAAAAGCGGATCTGTCTTCCGGGGCCGGGTCTCAACGGTGGGGAGCTATGCTGTTCATCGTCATTGGGTTATGCGCGCTCACCTTCGCCGGCTGGCAGGCTTTCCAGACTCTGTCGTTCCTGCATTCGGCTGTGGCGGTGCAGGGCTTGGTCGCTCCCGACACGCCGGACTCGACGAGCGTGAAGACCGCAGGCCATCCAACCATCACCTTCAAGACGGCCGATGGACGCAACATATCCTACCAGCAGGATGGGATGGGTCCGACCCGGGTTGGTTCTACGGTAAAGGTTCTGTATCGACCGGCTGACCCGGTCGGCACCGCCCGCGCGTCATCGTTCCTGGCTGTTTGGCAGGCGGTGGTCTGGCCCGCAGTGATGGGCCTCGGCTTCATCGCCTTGCCGCTGCTCGGCTTTGAGATCGGCGTACGCGGACGCTGAACGGTAAGGCTTTGACGGCGGCTCAGCCCGTACAGGCGCTCATCTAGCAAAGACGGCGATAGCGCGCGAGGAGACCGGACCGCCATGCCTTTCGACGGGACCGACTTCGAGCCGCAGCCCAAGCCGGCGGCCCCGCCCGCGCCTCGTGATACCCTGCTGTGCGTAGGCATCTTCCTGGCAGCGATCGGTCTGCTCGTCCTGCCCATCTCACTGGACGCGCTGGTGGACCTGGTCAGGTTCCTGTTGCGGCGGTGACGTGGCCGGCCGGCTCGCCCGCGGGATGGGGATGGGCGCCGTAAAACAGCCGCTCGAACCGGCCGCGCGCCTGGGCGTCGAGGCGCACCGAGAGCTGCAGTCCACCCTCAGCCGTCTCGTGCCGGTCGGTCACACGGCCATTGCGGTAGAGCCAGGCCAGGGCTTCCCCCTCGCCGGCGGGCAGCTCCAGGTCCAGCGGCTCGTCGTCGTCCACCCGCACCGCGATCGCCTGCAGAAGCGCCTGACAGCCCTCGCCGGTCAGGGCGGACACCGGGAGGGCGTCAGCGGCGCCCAATTCGTGGGCGCGGCGGGCACGGCTCTCCAGCCCGGCCCGCTCGTCCTCGGGCACCTGATCGAGCTTGTTCCAGACCTCGATCATCCGCTCGGGATGGGCGTCGATGCCCAGTTCCTCCAGCACGGTTTCCACATCCTTGGCCTCGGCCGCGGTTTCGGGGCTGGAGATGTCGCGCACGTGCAGGATCACGTCGGCCTCCTGCACCTCCTCCAGGGTGGCGCGGAAGGCGGCGACCAGCTCGTGCGGCAGGTCGGAGATGAAGCCCACCGTGTCGGACAGGATGGCCGGGCGGCCATCGGGCAGCTTGCACGTGCGAAGCGTGGGGTCGAGCGTGGCGAACAGCATGTCCTGGGCCAGGACCGCGCCCTCGGTCAGGCGGTTGAACAGGGTGGACTTGCCGGCGTTGGTGTAGCCGACTAGCGCCACGGTGGGGTACGGGACCTTCTGGCGGGCGGAGCGGTGCAGGGTGCGGGTGCGGCGCACCTCCTCCAGCTCCTTCTTCAGCTTGACCATGCGGTCGGTGAGCAGCCGCCGATCGGCCTCGATCTGCGTCTCGCCCGGGCCGCCCAGGAACCCGAAGCCGCCTCGCTGACGCTCCAGGTGGGTCCAGGTGCGTACCAGGCGCGACTTCTCGTAGGAAAGCCGGGCGAGTTCGACCTGCAACTTGCCCTCCTTGGTGCGGGCGCGCCTGGCGAAGATCTCCAGGATCAGGCCGGAGCGGTCCACCACCTTGGCCTGCCAGGCCTTCTCAAGGTTGCGCTGCTGCACCGGCGTCAGGGCGTCGTCCACCACCACCACAGAGGCGTCCAGCGCCCGCACCTGGGCCGCCAACTCCTCCACCCGGCCCGAGCCGAACAGGGTTGCGGGCTTGGGGGTGCGGATGGGGACGATCTCGGCGCCCCTGATCTCCAGGTCCAGCGCTCGGGCGAGGCCGCAGGCCTCTTCCAGCCGCGCCTCGGGCCCGCGGAGCGCGGTGTCCTGCCCGTGGCGCGGGTGCAGGACCAGCGCCGCCTCGGTGGGCGGCCGCCGATCAACGGCACGCCCCTTGCCCCGAGGCTCGGAGATGAAGTTGGAAGAGGTGTCGGTCTCGTCTCGGCTCAAACGTCGTCGCTTTCGACCGGCGGCTCGTACAGTTGAACGGGCTGGGCCGGCATGATGGTGGAAATGGCGTGCTTGTAAACCAGTTGCGACTGGCCATCGCGGCGTAGAAGCACGCAGAAGTTGTCGAACCAGGTGACTACGCCCTG
This sequence comes from uncultured Caulobacteraceae bacterium, assembly GCA_937863535.1. Lineage (GTDB taxonomy): Bacteria > Pseudomonadota > Alphaproteobacteria > Caulobacterales > Caulobacteraceae > CAHJWH01. The sequence continues at coordinate 11,344 of CALMGB010000163.1, read as the reverse complement.
CAGCTTCACGCCATTCACCAGGAAGATGGTCAGCGGCGTCTTGGAGCGCCGCACGCTGTTCAGGAAGGTGTCCTGCAGGTTCTGCTTCTTTTCCGCTGTCACGGCTGTCCTCGTCTTCTTATTGATTCAGCGGACCAATACGTCCGCCACACACGAGATTAGGCTACGTCGGCGAGAGGGCCGACCGCAACCTCCAAGGTCGAAGATCGTCGGCGCGGCGTCAGATGGCGTTCCGCCGCGCGTGGTCCAGATATAGGGCGCGCAGCCGCAGGGTGACAGGACCGGGCCGCCCGTCGCCGATGTCCGCCTCGTCGATCTTCACCACCGGGGTGAGGAAGGCGCTGGCGGCGGTCAGGAAGGCCTCGCGCGCGCCCTTGGCCTCGGCCACGGTGAAGGGCCGCTCGTCCACGGGCATCTGCAGCTCGCCGGCGAGGGTGATGAGGTTTCCCCGGGTGATCCCGCGCAGGATGTTGGCGGCGGTGTCGCGGGTGCGCAAGCGGCCACCCGCGTCAACGATCCAGGCGTTGGTGGAGGCGCCCTCGGTCACCCGGCCGTCCCCGTCCACCAGCCACGCCTCATAGGCGCCCGCCTCGTGCGCCGACTGCTTCGCCAGGGCGTTGGGCAGCAGGCCTACCGTCTTGATGTCGCAACGGGCCCAGCGGGTGTCCGGACGGGTGACCACGGCGACCCCCTTTGCGGCAGAGGCTTCCAGGTGGGCGAGGTCCAGGGACTTGGCGGTCGCCACCACGGTCGGCGGCGTGTCGGCGTGCGGGAAGGCGTGGTCGCGGGGCGCGGTCCCGCGGGTGATCTGGAGATAGACGATGCCGTCGGTCACCCGGTTGCGGCGCACGACCTCGCGCAGGATGGCCAGAAGCGCGGGCCGCGAGCGAGGAATGGCGATGGAGAGTTCGCCCAGGCTGCGTTCCAGCCGGACGAAGTGGCCCTCAGCGTCCGAGAGTTTGCCGTCGAGAATGGCCCAGACCTCATAGACGGCGTCGGCGAACTGGAAGCCGCGATCCTCGATGTGCACGACCGCGTTCGTCTGAGGGACGTAGCGTCCGTTGACGTAGGCGACCTTCATACCGTCCGCCCTTGCGGGAGAGGGAGCCTAAACCCCTCTCCCCCTGCGGGAGAGGGAGGGGCCCGTGTGTCAATAGGCACGTGGGAGGGTGAGGGGTCGCGCCACGGCCGCAGCTGCAAACGGCAGTGCGACCCCTCACCCTTCCCATGCTTACGCATGGGCGCCTTCCCTCTCCCGCAAGGGGAGAGAGAGAAAAGGACGGCCGCCATCGTCAATCGTCCTCGTCCTCAGCCCCGCCCCGCAGCGGTGCGACGCCCAGCGACTTCAGCTTCCTGTGCAGGGCCGAACGCTCCATGCCGATGAAGGCGGCGGTGCGGCTGATGTTGCCGCCGAAGCGCAGGATCTGGGCGGTCAGGTACTCGCGCTCGAACACCTCGCGCGCGTCGCGGAGCGGCAGGGCGATGATGCGCTCGGGCCCGACGGAGCCCGCGATGCCGGCGGCGGCGACTTCGGCCGGCAGCATCTCGGCGGTGATCACCTCGCCGGGATCGCCGGAGGCCAGGATCATCAGCCGCTCCACGTTATTCCTCAGCTGGCGGACATTGCCCGGCCAGTCGTGCACCTGGAGCGTCGCGACCGCGTCCTCGCCCAGGATGCGCTTGGGCAGGCCCGTCGCCTCGCTGATCCGGTCGATGAAGTAGTCCACCAGCTCGGAGATGTCCTCCCGCCGCTCGCCGAGCCCCGGCACTCGCACCGGCACCACGTTCAACCGGTGGAACAGGTCCTCTCGGAAACGCTCCCCCTCGATCTCGTCGCGCAGGTTCTTGGAGGTCGACGAGATCACCCGCACGTCCACCTGCACGTTCTGCTCCCCGCCGACCCGGCGGAAGCGCTGCTCCACCAGCACGCGCAGGATGCGGCCCTGGGTCTCTCGGGGCATGTCGGCCACCTCGTCCAGGAACAGGGTGCCGCCGTGGGCGCGCTCGAAGGCCCCGATCTTCTTGGGCCGGCCGCCCTCCCCCTCCTCGCCGAACAGCTCCAGGTCCATTCGTTCCGGCGAGATGCCGGCGGCGGACAGGGCCACGAACTCCCCCCGGCCGCGGGGACTGGCGTCGTGGATGAAGCGGGCCACCAGTTCCTTGCCCGAACCCGGCGGACCTGAGACCAGCACCCGGCTGTTGGCCGGCGCGATCTTGCCGATCATGGTGCGGAGCTGCTGCATGGAGGCGGAGCGGCCGACCAGGGCCTCGGGCGCGATGGCCTGGGTGCGAAGCCGCCGGTTCTCGCGCCGCAGCGATGTGGTCTCCAGGGCGCGCTCCACCATGATCAGCAGGCGGTCGGCCTTGAAGGGCTTTTCCAGGAAGTCGTAGGCGCCGCGCTTGATGGCGCTGACGGCGGTCTCGATGTTGCCGTGGCCGGAGATCATCAGCACCGGCATATCGGTGTCGAAACCCTTGACCACGTCGAGCAACTCAAGCCCGTCCATGCCGCCGCCCTGCATCCAGATATCCAGGATGAGCAGGGCCGGGCGGCGCGCGCGGATGACGGCGAGCGCGGCGTTGGCGTCCGGAGCGGTGCGGACGCTGTAGCCCTCATCCTCCAGGATGCCGCCCACCAGCTCGCGGATATCCGCCTCGTCGTCCACCACCAGGATATCGGTCGCCATCTAAGCTCCTTGCGCGGCAGGGACACGGACGGGCGTCTCAGCCCCTGTCCGAAGCACCGCCGGGAATTGCAGCCGGGCCCGGGCGCCCGACAGGGTTCGCGCATCGCCGAGCACGAACTCGCCGCCGTGCTCCTCCAGGATACGCTTGACGATGGCCAGCCCCAGGCCCGTGCCCTTCTCCCGCGTGGTGACATAGGGCTCGGTGAGCCGCTCGCGGTCCTTGGCGGGTAGGCCTACGCCGTTGTCCTCGATTTCGAACACCACTTCCCCGTCTTCGACCCGCAATCGGGCGAGGATGCGGCCTTGGGGCTCGGGCGTCTGCACCATGCGCGCGCCGACCGCCTCGCCCGCATTCTTCAGCACGTTCAGGAGCGCCTGGGAGACGAGGCCGCGGTCGCAGGTGAGCGGGGCGACCCCTTCAGGAATTTCGCAGTCCACCTCGATCTCCGGGTGGGCGACCTTCTGGGAGAAGACGGCCTGGCGCAGCAGCTCGGCGGCGTTCTCGTCGGCGAGCTTGGGCGCGGGCATGCGCGCGAAGGAGGAGAACTCGTCCACCATTCGCCCGATGTCGCCGACCTGGCGGATGATGGTGTCGGTGCAGCGGTCGAAGGTGTCGAGGTCGGAGGTGATCTCCTTGCGGTACCGCCGCCGGATGCGTTCCGCGGAGAGCTGGATAGGCGTCAGTGGGTTCTTGATCTCGTGGGCGATCCGGCGGGCGACATCGCGCCAGGCGGCGTTCCGCTGGGCGGTGAGCAGGCGGGTGATGTCGTCGAAGGTCAGCACCAGCCCGGTCTCGCCCCGGCCCGAGGCGCGCACCCTCAGCCGCCGGGTCTCGCCGCCGCGCACCACGTCCAGCTCGGTGTCGGCGTCGGCGAGGGCTGCGCGGGCCCGGCCCAGCACCTCCGAGAGTTCCGGCGCCACGACGGCTAGCGGGCGGCCGAGCGACAGCCGCTCCTCCAGCCCGAGCAAGGTCCCAGCGCGAGCGTTCATCACCGAGATGCGGCCGAGCGGGTCCAGGCCGATGATCCCGGCGCTCACCCCCGACAGCACGGCCTCGATGAAGCGGGTGCGGTCCCGGGCGTCGCGGTTCGCGGCGGTCAGGGCGGTCTGCTGGTCCTGAAGGTCGCCGGTCATGCGGTTGAAGGCGCGGCTCAGGACCGCGATCTCCTCGGGATCGCGGGACGTGTCGACCCGGGCGCTGAGATCGCCGCCGGCCACACGGTCGGCCGCCTGCACCAGGCGCGAGACCGGGGCGGCGATACCGGTCGCCACCGTCACCCCCACCCAGATGGCCCCCACCAGCACCAGCAGGCCCGTCTCCACATAGCTCAACGTGAAGATGGCCTGGATGCGGGCGCTGTACCGGTCGGCCAAGCGGTAGGCGGCCACCGATTCCTGTGATCGGCGGAGCTGAGCCATGATCCCCTCTCCCATGGGGCGCGCTACATAGAGATAGGCGTCCGGATAGGCCCGCAGCCGCATCAGGGCGCGGATGTAGTCCGAGGAGAACGGCAGGGCGACCTGGTCCCGGTGCGCGGCGGCGGCGAAATCGGCCGGGGGCGGCGCCAGGAAGGGCGGCGCCGAAGGCTGCTCGGCCCGGGCGAGCACCCGGCCCTCCCCGTCGATGACGTAGACCGCCGCCATGTCCCGCTCGGGCAGCTCGTAGGCGAGCAGCGTGCTGAACTGGAGCCGGGCGCGCTCGAAACCGTCCTCGTTACGGTTCAGGTCCTCGGCCATGGGACCCATGCGGTTGCGCATGAACTCCTTCTGCTCGGCGATGTAGGCGCGGGTGACGGTGGCCGCGTTGTCCACCACGGTGCGGACCCGGTTGGAGAACCAGGTCTCCACTCCCTGCGTGATCAGCACGCCGAAGAACAGCGCCATGATCACCGCAGGCGCCACGGCCGACAGGGCGAAGGTGATCACGAAGCGTCGGTGCAGCCGCACGCCGGCGTCCTTGGCGCGCGGACCGAACAGCGCCACCACACGGAAGGCGGCGACGCCGGCCAGCGTCAGGATCAGCCCTAGGTTCAGCGCAAGCAGGGCCAACACGTAGCGGCTCGGAGCCGCCATAGGCCGGCTGACCGGAGCCCCCAGGGTGAGCAGCACGCAGGCGACCGTCAGCAGCACCGCCACCGTGAAGGCCGCCCCGAAGACATAGCGGGCGCGGGGCCGACCCGGCGCTTCTATGAAGGCGCTGTTGTCCAGGCGGGGGTCGAACCGCTCCGACAACAGCTCCAGCGACGGCTCCAGCGAGTGGGGCGAGGCCGAGATGGACATGTCGCTAGGCTAGCGGCCTGTGACGCGGATTCAACAGGTTGTTGCAGAGCCGCGCCACGAGGGGACCGCCGCCTTCTCATGGACAAGCGGCCCAGGGCGCCCCAAAAGCGCGCTCCATGCGATTTGCAGCCGTCATCGTGGCCGCCGGGGCCGGTCGCCGCGCCGGAGGGGACACGCCAAAACAGTGGCGGAGCCTGGGCGGCCGACCCGTGGTGCTGTGGTCGGTTGAGGCGCTGCGGGCCGCCGGCGCCGAACAGGTGATCGTGGTGGCCTCGATGGAGGACCGGGACCATGCCTCGACCGTCTTCGGCGGCCTGCCCGATGTGCAGGTGGCGACGGGAGGCGCGGAGCGGATCGACTCGGTGCGCGCAGGCCTTGCGGCGGTGCGGCCGGGAGTGGAGGCGGTGCTGATCCACGACGCCGCCCGTCCCTTCGTCACCTCCGCCTGCGTGCACGCCCTTCTCGCCGCCCTCGAGACGGCCGATGGCGCCCTGCCGGCCCTGGCGGTCAGCGACACCCTGAAGCGTGCGGACGAGGACGGGGTGGCGACCGGCACGGCCGACCGCGCCGGCCTCTGGCGCGCCCAGACGCCGCAGGCCTTCCGCCGCGCCGCCATCGAGCAGGCCTACGCCGCCTGGCCGGACGGCGAGATCCCCACCGACGACGCCGCGGTGCTGGAGCGCGCCGGCGGGCGCGTCCAGCTCACGCCCGGCGACCCCATGCTGATGAAGCTGACCTATCCGGAGGACTTTCCCATGGCCGAAGCCTTGGCGGGGGCCGCACGTATAACCCGTGTCGGCCAGGGCGTGGACGCCCACCGCTTCGGTCCTGGTGACGGCTGCTGGCTGTGCGGGGTGCTGGTGCCCCACAGCGAAGGCCTCGTCGGCCATTCAGACGCCGACGCCGGCCTGCACGCCCTGACGGACGCGATGCTCGGCGCCATCGGCGAGGGCGACATCGGCGCCCACTTCCCCCCCACTGACCCGCAATGGAAAGGCGCGGCGTCCGACAAGTTCCTGCTCCACGCCCTGGAGCTTGTGCACGCCCGAGGCGGCCGGGTGCTGAACGCCGACGTCACCCTGATCTGCGAACGCCCCAAGGTGAAGCCTTACCGCGCCGCCATGCGCCAGCGGCTGGCCGGACTGCTCGACCTGCCCCTCGACCGGGTGAGCGTAAAGGCGACCACCATGGAGGAGATGGGCTTCACCGGCCGCCGCGAGGGGCTGGCGGCCCAGGCGGTCTGCACGGTGGAGACGCCGGCCTGAAGTCGGTACGCGGCCAGCGTTTCCTTCTTCCCCTGCGGAAGAGGGACGGGGCCCAGCGACGCTGGGAAGTATGATCGGACGCTGCATCCAGCCGGTGCTTTCGGCGGCTGGGACGGCGCGACCTCTTACACCCCCCGTGTCTTCGAGAGGCGGACCCTATCTCCCACAATGGCAGGGAAGGTTAAGGAGCGAGTTCATGTCGATCTTTCCCACCCCACTGCTCGCGGACGCCGAAGCCCTGCTGGCGGCCGCCCGCGCCCGGCACGTCCGCATCGTCACCGCCGAAAGTTGTACCGGTGGCCTCGTGGCCGCCCTGCTGACGGAGATCGCCGGCTCGTCGGACGTCGTGGAGCGTGGCTACGTCACCTACTCCAACGTCGCCAAGGCCACGGCGATCGGGGTGCCTGCGGAGCTGATCACCACCCACGGCGCGGTCTCGCAAGCCGTGGCCATGGCGATGGCGGAAGGCGCGCTCGCCGCGTCCCGAGCTGAGCTATCGGTGGCGATCACCGGAGTGGCGGGCCCGAGCGGCGGATCGGCCGACAAGCCTGTGGGGCTGGTGTGGTTCGCCACCGCCCAGGCGGGCGAGCCCATCCTCAGCCATGCGGCCCGCTATGGCGATCTCGGCCGGAGCGCGGTGCGGCTGGCGGCGGTCAGGACGGCGCTAGGACTGCTGTCGGCGCGGTTGGGCTAGCGCCTTCGCCATAGAGCTGACGTGCCCGGCCCTCGAAGCAGGCGATCAGCCTGTCCACCGCAAAGCCGAAATTGGCCTTCAGCAGCAGGTCGAGCATGCGGGCCTTGAACTGGAAGTCGATGTCGAACACCACTTCGCATCCCGCCCGATGCGGGTTGAAGGCCCAGCGGTTCTCGAGCCTTCGGAACGGGCCGGAGATCAGGCTGACGGTGATCAGCCGCCGCACCGCATCGCGGCGCACCCGAGTGGCGAAGGCCTCCTTCAGAAAGGAAAAGCCGACCGAGGCGGTAGTCTCCAGAACGCTGACTCCCTCGCCTTCCTGAACGGGTTCGCCAGCCTGTATGGAGGTGATCCAAGGCACGAACTGCGGGTAGGCCTGCACGTCGCCCACCAGCTCGAACACCTGTTCGGGCGTGTAGGGCAGCAGGCGCGTGACGTGGTAGGTCGCCATGGCTCAGGCCAACGACGCCTTACCGAGTTCCCGCTGACGCGCGTCGCGCAGGCGTGCAAAGTCCTCGCCCGCATGATGTGACGACCGTGTCAGCGGGCTGGCGGACACCATGGAGAAGCCCTTGGCGTAGGCGATGGACTCGAGCGCCTTGAATTCATCCGGCGGGACGTAGCGGGCCAGAGCCGCGTGGCGGCGAGTCGGCTGCAGGTACTGGCCGATGGTGATGAAGTCGACGCCGGCCGAGCGCATGTCGTCCATGACCTGCATGACCTCCTCCTTGGCCTCGCCGAGGCCCACCATGACGCCGGACTTGGTGAACTGGGCCGGGTCGCGTTCCTTTACCCGCTCCAGCAGGCGCAGCGAGTGATAGTAGCGGGCGCCCGGGCGGACCTTCAGATACAGCCGCGGCACGGTCTCCAGGTTGTGATTGAACACGTCCGGGGCCGCCGCGATCATGGTCTCGGCCGCCGAGACCGGCTTCCGCAGGAAGTCGGGGGTGAGGATCTCCACCGTCGTCGCGGGCGATGAACGTCGGATCGCCCGCACCACCTCCGCGAAGTGGGCCGCGCCGCCGTCGTCCAGGTCGTCGCGGTCCACCGAGGTGATGACGACGTGCTTCAGGCCCATCTTGGCCACCGCGTCGGCTACGCGCTGGGGCTCGGTCGGATCCAGCGCCTCGGGCAGGCCAGTCTTGACGTTGCAGAAGGCGCAGGCGCGGGTGCAGGTGTCGCCCATGATCATCATGGTGGCGTGGCGCACAGACCAGCATTCGCCGATGTTGGGGCAGGACGCCTCCTCGCACACCGTGGTCAGGCCGTGCGCCTTCACGATGTCGCGGGTCTCGGTGTAGCTGGCGGAGCCCGGCGCCCGCACCCGAATCCAGTCCGGCTTGCGCAGCACCTCGCTTTCCGGGCGGTTGCGCTTCTCCGGGTGGCGCAGGACGGCTGCGGGCGCGAACTCGGGGCGAGTGTCGATCAGGGTGGCCATGGGGCGTGATCCTACCCGAACAGAGCCTTGAGGAAGTTGGTGCGCTTGTGGCGCTTGGTCTTGCGAGCGGCGGCGTCCGCGTCCTTCAGCCAGAACACCTGCACCACACGCCGCTCGCCGGCGAACGGCTTGTGGCCGTGCCAGCTGTCGTCGGCTCGGGCGAAGGCGGCGAATCCGCCGTAGCGGGCGGGGATGGGGTCGGTGCCCGGGCCGTCGAGGTTCGGTCCTTCGAGGAAGCGCAGGGCGCCGCCCTCGCTCGACCAGTCGTCGTTCAGATAGACAAGGGCTGTGGCCACCTTGTCCTGCCCGTCGGTGTGGGGGCGGCCATCCTTGGCGGCGGACCACTTGCGCACCACGATCATCTTGGGCCGGTCGATCAGGTCGCGGTCCAGCTTCTCGCCCACGATGCGAGAGAATTCGGGCGAGTTCAGATCGTCCAACAAGCGCTGGAACGCCGGGCCATAGCTCAGCTGCTCTACAGGGAAGAAACCCGTCTTGCTCTCGTCGGGAAAATCGCGCGCGAGCGCCGCCTTCTCCGCCTCGCCGATAAGGTCTTCGGCCGTCAGGTGCGGGAACGGCGCGGGCGTGGTGGGCCGCTCGGCGAGAACGTCCAGGCGCAGCAAGTCAAGATCCTCCGACATCGCCGTAGCGGGGCGTGCCCTTATTTAGCCATCCCGCGCTCGCGCCGCCACGGGCCGTAAGACGCCTGTGATCAGGCGCCCCGGAAATGTCCTTACTAGATCCAGCCTCAGCATGAGGCGAAGGCTGGCCGCGGCGCCAACATTCGTCGCGCCGAGACGTCTAGCGCCTAGGCGGAGACGCGCTGAGGCGTGCGCACCAGGCCCAGCGCTCCGCCGACGGCGGCGAAAGCGAAAAGCACCGCGTCGATCTGCTCCGGCGTATGGACGGCGCTGACGCTGGAGCGGAGCAGAGGGCGGCTGTCCGGCGTCGCCGGCGGAAGCGCCAGGTTGAGGTAGACACCGGCCTCCAGAAGCCCATTCCACATGGCCAGGGCGCTCGCCGGGTCGGCCATGGCCACGGCCACGATCGGAGTGGGCTGGGGTCCGGTCTCGAAGCCCATGGCGTTCAGACCGTCGTAGAGCCGCATCGCATTGGCCGCGAGCTTGGCGCGCAAGGCTGCGTCCTGCTCGATGCGGCCGAGGGCGGTCAGGGTGGAGGCGACCACGCCGGGCGGAAGTGACGCCGTGAACATGTAGGGCCGGCTGACCACGCGCAGCAGGTCGAAGTCCTCTGCGTCCGAGACGCAGAAGCCGCCGATGGCGCCCAGGCTCTTGGACATGGTGCCGACGATGAAATCGACGTCGGCCTCCACCCCCACAAGCTCCGCCAGCCCGCGGCCGCGATCACCCAGCACGCCCATGGAATGGGCCTCGTCCACCAGCAGGTGGGCGCCGAGCTCGCGCTTCACCGCGGCGATCTCCTTCAGGGGCGCGGTGTCGCCGAGCATGGAGTAGATGCCCTCCACCACGATCAGCCGCTCGCCGGGGACGCCCTCCAGCCGGCGCAGGCGCTTGTAGAGGTCGTCCGGGTCGTTGTGGCGGAAGCGGATCACCTCGGCATGGCCCAGGCGCGCGCCGTCATAGATGCTGGCGTGGCTGTCGGCGTCCAGGATCAGGTGGTCGCCGCGCCCGACCAGGGCCGAGAGCACGCCGAGGTTGGCCTGATAGCCGGTGGTGAACAGCATGGCGTGGCGGCGGCCGAAGAAGCGGGCCAGCGCCTGCTCCATCTTCAGGTGGGCGTCCAGGCTGCCGTTGGCGATGCGCGAGCCCGTGGTGCCCGTGCCCCAGGCGCGCACGGCCTTGACCGAGTCCTCCACGCAGGCGGGGTCGAAGGTCAGGCCGAGATAGTTGTTGGCGCCCAGGATGATGACGCGGCGCGCACCCATCCGCCCTTCGGTCGGCGACAGCATCTCGTCGAAGCGCACGTTGAACGGATCGGCGCCCGAGGCGCGGATGGCGTCGTAGGCGTCCCTGTAGCCGCGGTGCCTGTCCAGAAGACCCATGCCTTCAGGCCCTTTCGCGGAGTTCGGTGATCAGGGCGGCGAGGTCGCCCGCGGTCTGCACCGGAGCCAGCCGGTCGAGCGGGATCGACACGTCGAAGGCGTCCTCCAGCTCCATGACGATGTTCATCAGGGCCAGGGAATCCACATTAAGGTCGCGGGCGATGTCGGTGGCGGACGTGACCGTCACCGGACGGCCCAGCACGCTGCGAGCCGCACGGGCGATCTCCGTGAGGGTGAAGTCCGTCACATTTACGGTCATGACCGTCAGAATCGTCTGTCCACGGCTGGCAGGACCCATAGCGTATAGGAGGCCGCCGCCGCGAAGGCCACAAACTCGTCATACCTTAGCACGCCGATCACAGCCAACCCAAGGCGCGATAGCCGGCCACCGTGTCCTGGAAGCCATCGGCCAGACTGAAGCAAGGCGCCGGAAGGCCTCGCGCGAGTTCGTCTGCGTTGAGGCTCCAGTCGCCATCCAGGAGTTCGCGGACCTTCCCTGAGGTGACCATGGGGGTCGCGCCACATAGAGCGGCCAGATCGCCCGCCACGCCGAGCGCCCGCACAAGGGTGCGGGGAACAACGGCCAGCCGGGGCCGTCCGCCGACGGCGATGGCCGCCTGGCCCATGATCTCGCTCAGTCCATAGCCGTTCAAACGGCCGTCGCAGAGCGCCGCTGTACGGCGGTGGGCTCTGGACGCCGCGAGCGTGGCGATCGCACAGGCGGCGTCTTGGACATGGATAAGGGGAACCGCGACATCGGGGCGGAGCGTGGGCAGCACCGGGCTGGCGGCGGCGCGGAACAGGCCGAGCGTCGCGCGGTCCCCGGGGCCGTAGATCGCCGGCGGCCGCACGATCCACGCTCCGTCGCCCATCACCTGGGCCACTACGCGTTCGCCGTCACGCTTGCTCGCGGCGTAGGGCGAGAGCCGGGGCGCCCGGGCGGCCAGGCGCGAGACC
>CALMGB010000162.1:12897-18676 GCA_937863535.1 uncultured Caulobacteraceae bacterium | reverse complement strand
CCGCGACGTCGTGGGCGTGGCCGACTTCGCCAAGCCGTCGCGCACGCCGCGCTTCCACCTCGTGGACATCGCGGGCGGCAGGGTGGAGACCTTGCTGGTGGCGCACGGACGCGGGTCCGATCCGGAGCATACCGGCTGGCTGCAGAGCTTCTCCAATGCACCGGGGTCTGAACAGACTTCGGCGGGCGATTACCTCACCAGCGACTACTATCTCGGCGCCCACGGTCCTTCCATGCGCCTGCAGGGCCTGGACGCCACCAACTGCAACGCCGAACAGCGCGAGATCGTGGTCCATGCGGCCTGGTACGTCGGCCCCGACATCGTCCTTGAGCATGGCCGGCTTGGGCGAAGCGAGGGCTGTTTCGCGGTCAGCCCCGCCGACCTGCCCAAGGTGCTCTATCGGCTCGGACCCGGCCGCCTGCTGGTGGCGACCAAGCTCTAGGTCCTCAACGCCGGCGCGGGCCTGAGTAGCGGTCGAGCAACGCCAGCAGCCGGGCGTCCCAGCCGTAGACGTCGGGAATGTAGGCCACGCCCGGCCCCTTCAGCTCCGCCGTGAGGTAGAGCAGCCGCACTGGCACGGGGTGGGCAAGCTTGAGGCGCACGGTCCTGCCCGACGCCAGCGCCTTGTCGACGCGCATCGCCGAGAGGCCCGGTTCCTGCGAGGCGACGAGCCTGGCCAGCTCGACGGGGTGCTGGAGCCGTACGCAGCCGTGGCTCGCCGTGCGCTGGGCCAGGCTGAAGCTCGCCTTCGACGGCGTGTCGTGCAGGTAGACGGCGTAGGGGTTGGGGAAGTCGAACTTGACCCGCCCGAGCGCGGCGTGCGGGCCCGGCTGCTGGATCAGGCGCCCGCCCCGCCAAGCGAAGTGGCGCGCGCGCATGTAGGCCGCGCCCTTCGGGATGACCTCCCGGCGGGCGATGTCGTCGGGCACGTACCAGGGCGGGTTCAGGACGATGCTGTCGATGGCCGAACTCATCATCGGCGTCTCGTCGCCGAGCTTGCCGGCGACGGCCAGCATGTGCGTCTCCGGCTCGCCGTCGCGGAGGTAGGCCAGTTCGGCGGAGGCGATGTTGACGTCGATGCGGCTGCCTGGCTCGGGACGGGGCAGCCAGCGCAACCGCTCCATGTTGACGCGCAGCTTGGCCGCCTTGCTGGCGGTCGGCGCGTTCAGCCGCTCCACCGTGCCCTGGTCCAGAACACCCGTCTCCTCCAGGCCGTGATGGCCCTGGTAGGCCCGCAGCGCGTCGGTGAGGTCCTCGTCCACGGGGGTGTCGACGTCCACCTCGGAAGGTTCACCGCCTTCGACCGCCAGCCGCTCGCGGAGCGCCCGGGTCCGGTCGTCCTGCTCGCCTGTATCCAAGGGCGCGGCCTGGACCCGGGGGCGGGTGTGATCGGGATGGCCGGCGACCGCTGCGGCATAGGCCGCCTGCAGGGCGCGGTACTCGGGTGTCTGGGGAGGCAGGCCGTCGAGCCAGGCCTGCAGGGCTCCCGCCCGCAGCGCCCCATCGAGCTCAGCCGCCGCGTCATAGCGCGACGGCCTCTGGTTCCAGGCGCGCGGCAGGGCGCCGACCGGGATGGTCAGGCCGTGCTGTGCGCGGGCGTAGTCCAGCACGGCGATCCGCAGCAGCCGCTGACCCTCCGCCCGCTTTGCAGCATCGGCGGCGTCAAGATCCCGCTCGATCGCCGCCGTGGGAAATCTAGCCGCGGACAAGCCCTGGTCTGCGGCATGCTTGAGCGCGTCCAGGGCCCCCGCCGTGTCCTGGGCCGAGAAGGGCGGGGGCGGCGGCGGCGGAGGCTGTGCCGGCCGGACTTCCTTGGAGGCCATCGTCCGGACCGGCCGTTCAGCCGCCTTGTGGCAGGCTGCAACCGTCAGGCCGCCGACGAGCAGGAGCCCCAAGGTGGCCGCCTTCCAGTTGCGGACACCCCAGCCGTTCATCTCCCTGTTCATGGTCTCAGCCCCAAAACCCCGAAGCTCAATCTACCGGCGCCCCGGCCCTTCGTCCTGCCGGCCGCTTTCAAGTCGGCGTCGCGGTCGACCTCCGCGCCGTTCCAGGCGGATCGGCTGTAGAGTCTGGATCAGCTCGACCGCAAAAACGCAGCAGGCGCTCTTCTGCTCGTGGGATGGACAGGGGGCGGCTGCGGCGAAGGGCGCCAAGTCACGCCGCGTCCGGCCGCAATCGATCGTAGTTGCGGCGAATGAGCGCCACGGCTGCGTCGACACCCAAACGATCGATGCTGGCCATTGTCCACCCTCGCGCCCAAGGGAACGGCCGCCCGAGACTCTCAGCGACCAACTTCGCCCCGAGTTCGGGCGTGGTGGCCAGATGGATCGAGCCATCGAGATGGATGTGACCGAGTTCGTCTGCGCCGACATAGAAGTCTGCGCCATCCACCCGGCTCTGGTCGGCGAAGTGCCAGTGGGTGGTGGCCTCGACCTCCGGCCACGCGGCGACCGCGTCGGCCACCGCCTGAAACCGCCCTTCGAGCGTAGGCGGCGGCGCCAGCGGGCCCTTGGCGTCGCGGGAAAGCGTCGAGATCGCCTGCTCTGTCATAGGGGATGCCTTGTCTCATGGGCCGAAGCCCGACAGCAAGTAACGATAAGTGCTGGATCAGGATGGCCTGGCCGAACCGTAATCCATGTTTCGCAGATCTTCGATAAGGCCGGGTCCTTGCGGCTCCCAACCGAGCCGTTCGCGGGTCGACGCGCTGGACGCGGGAAGGTCCATGCCGGCGAAGGGACCGAGCCAGCCGAAATGCTCCACCGCCTCCGTAGGTGACAGGGACCGGACCGGCAAGCCGAGTCCCGCGCCGATGATCTCGGCGATCTTGCGGACCGGCACGCCCTGCTCGGCCACGGCATGCCAGCGTGCGCCGGGCTCGTGCTTGTCCAGGGCCAGCCTGTAGAGCCGCGCCACGTCGCTCACATGCGCCGCCGGCCAGCGGTTCAAGCCCTCGCCGACATAGGCGGACACGCCCTTCTGGCGGGCGATGTCGATCGCCGGCGAGATCAGCCCCTGCTTCTGCGTATCGTGGACCTGCGGCAGGCGTACGGCGGCGACGGACACGCCCCGCTTCGCCACCGCCTCGCCGGTCAGCTCGGACAGGCGGCGCGGATTGGGGTTGTCGCGGTCGAATTCCGTCTCGACGGCAAGCCCGCCATTCGGCGGGCTGCCCATCCCCGTGCCGGAGGTGATGATCAGCGGCCGGTCCGAACCGGCGAGCACGTCCGCCATCGCCTCGATCACCCGGCGGTCCTTGTCGCAATTCTCGACGAAGCGCGAGAAGTCGTGATCGAAGGCGGTGTGGATCACCGCGTCCGCCTGCGCCGCACCGCTGGCGACGCTGTCCGGCTCATCGAGCGTGCCGCGATGCGCCTCGGCGCCATTGCGCACAAGCCAGCGCGCGCCCTCGTCGGAACGGGTCAGCCCGAGCACCTGGTGGCCGGCCCCGATCAGTTCGGGCACGACCCGCGAGCCGATGAAGCCGGTCGCGCCGGTGAGGAACACGCGCATGGGAAGTCTCCAAGATTGTCGACACCGACCTATCGGCCTAACCTTCCTCCTGTTAAAGTAGTGAGACCATCCTAGTACAGACACCAACAGGATCGCCATGTCGACCGACCCGGGCAATGGGCTGGGCAGCTACCTGCGTGACCGCCGCACCCGCCTCGACCCTGCAGCGCTGGGCTTTCCGGCGGGCCGCCGTCGTACCCCGGGCCTGAGGCGCGAGGAGGTGGCTCAGCGCGCCAACATCAGCCCGACCTGGTACACCTGGCGGGAGCAGGGGCGCGGGGGTGCGCCATCCGCCGACGTCCTCGACCGCATCGCCGCGGGGCTGATGCTGACCGACCCCGAGCGCGAGCACCTGTTCATGCTCGGCCTCGGGCGTCCGCCGGAAGTCCGCTACAAGGTGATCAACAGTGTCTCCCCGCGTCTTCAGCGTGTGCTCGACACGTTGACGGTGAGTCCCGCGATCATCAAGACGGCGACGTGGGATGTGGTCGCCTGGAACCGCGCCGCGGCGGCGCTGCTGACCGACTACGCCCAACTGCCCGCTGCGCAGCGCAACATCCTTCGGTTGATGTTCGCCGACTCGCGCGTGCGCGCCGCCCAGGAAGACTGGCTGAGCGTGGCGCGTTTCGTCGTGGGCGCCTTTCGGGCGGACGTCGCGCGGGCCGGCGCCACGACGGAGATCACCAACCTGGTCGACGAACTTTCCCGCACGAGCCCCGAGTTCGACCGGCTATGGCGCGACAACAATATCGTGGCGTGTGGCGAGGGCCTGAAGCGCATCCATCACCCCGAGCTTGGCCTGCTCGAGCTCGAGTTCTCGGCCTTCGCCATCGACGGCCGGCCGGAACTCGGCATGGTCGTCTACAATCCCGCCACTAGCGAAGGCGCCGACCTGATCCGGCGTTATATCGAGCGGCAGCGCGAAATCGGGAGTGGCGCATCAGAGACAGAGCGCCGCCCGCTCGAAGGTTAGCCAGTAGGCCCGAAGCGGACCGATCGCCTGGCTAGCCCCACGCCTGGCCCCGTGACCAGCCTTTCGCCCGGACAGGCGACGTCGCCGCTCGCACCGGAAGCGCTCAACCTGTAGTCGGTCGTCCGCGCGCGATGCTGGTTCGCATCTCGGATCGCGGTTGTTATGCCGCCAATTTAAGGAGTGCTCGATGCTCACGCTCTTGCTGTCCCTAGCCGCCGCTGCAAACGTCGGCTCCGCTGCTGCCCACGATCAAACCCCCGCGGCGAGCAGCCACTGCCCCGGCTCGTTCGACGCCTCTTTCGTCCGGCGAATGCCCAGTTCCAAAGTCGCCGGCGCTCTCATCCAACCCCTCGGGACCGCGCACGAACGTCGAGGCGACGGCCCGGCTAAGAAGGACGATAGCGCTAGGTGCGTTCAATTGGTCCGCTGACGCATCCAGACTTGTAAGTCCCCACGGCGAAGGGCGGACAACGCCAAGGATGAGCTTTTGCATCCGGGCCCATACCTACTGTCCCCCAGCGGACTTGGCCTTTCCGGGCGAGCGCGGCGAGGACGCTTGCGCGCTTCGCGATCTCAGGGTGGAGGCGGCTTGGCCGCTTCGGCCAGCAGGCCACGCTCCACCAGTACAGGCGCCCGGCGGTGGTGGGTGTGGACCTCGTAGTCATAGGCCCAGGCGATCAGGTCGCCGTCGCGCCAGGGGCGGGCGCTGATCTCGATGCCGAACGGCAGCCCGTCGTCGTAGAAGCCCGCCGGGAGGCTGATCGCCGGGACGCCGAGCATGTTCACCCAGGCGGTCGCGCTGTGCGGGCCGGAGGACAGCTTGCCGTCCTGGGCCATCGTCTCGTCCACGGGAGGCATCTGGGCGGCCGGATAGACGAAGCCGTCCAGGTGGCGGCGGTCCATCTCGGCGAGATAGGCCGCCAGGGCTTCGCGGCGAGGCTTGAGATAAGCCGCCTCCGCCCTCGGGTCGTCCTCCAGCCGGACCTGGCGAACCTGCTGGCCGGACCACATCCCCGCCTCGCCGTCCCCACCGACGATCACCGGCGGCAGGGGCTTTCCGACCGCGGCCTGGTAACCCTCGGCGGAATGGAAGCCGGACGGCCCGAAGTCGTGGAGGAAGCCGTCGAACCCCTCTTGAAGGTAGGGCAGAGTACAGATGCGCGAGGCGGCGTCGGCGAAGCTGTCGGGAAGGATGTCGGGGGCGATCACCACCTCGGCGCCGGCGGCGCGCAGCTCTTCCACGGCCTTTATGAAGGCGGCGCGGGTCTCGGGCTGCAGCGGCATGCGGTTGTCCGC
>CALMGB010000162.1:0-12887 GCA_937863535.1 uncultured Caulobacteraceae bacterium | reverse complement strand
GCGCTGCAGCATCGCCGCGGGCCGGCGATGCGCCCCGCCCGCGCCGTGGCGGCGACGCCTGGCGCCGCGCCAGGGCAGACGCCCTGGAAGACGGTCGAGGTCCCGTCCATGACGAAGGCCGGCACGCCGAAGCGCTTGCCGCGCAGCGAACCCGGCTTCAGATACCGCGTGTAGGGCGGTGGCTGGGCCTTGGACGCCGCCCCCCGGGTGGCGGCGTCCAGCGGGTCCTCGCCGGCCATGACGGTGAGCGCCACGGCCGCATCCTCGACGCTGCGGGCGATCGGGCCCGTGTTGTCGAGCTTCCAGTCCATGGGCGCGATGCCCGCCGTGCTGACGAGCCCACGGGTAGGAAAGATGCCCACCAGGTTGCTGGTGGCGACCGGCATGCGGATCGAGTTGCCCGTGTCGGTGCCGGTGCCCAGGACGGCGAAGTTCCCGGTGACCGCCGTCACCGTGCCGCCGGACGACCCGCCCGGCGAGAAGCGCACGTCGTAGGCGTTGCCGGTCCGGCCGAAGGCTGTCGAGCGGGTGGTGTCGCTGGCGGCGAAATCGGGCATGTTGGTGATGCCCAGGATGATCGCGCCCGCCGCCTTCAGCCGGGCGACAACCATGGCGTCGCGGGGCGCGACCAGCTCGTGGCCTGGCAGCATGAAGCCACGAAAACCATCGGTGGTGACCATCCCCTTGATCGAGGTGTTGGCCTTGACGACGATCGGCACGCCCCAGAGCAGCCCCGGCCTGAAGCCGGGCGCGTGCGCCTGCGCGTCCTCGCGCGCAGCCTCGGCGAGGGGGTTCCCGTCATTGAGCGTCTGCACGGCCCGGTAGACGCCGTTGTAGCGCCCGATCCGCTCCAGGTGCCAGCGGACCACCTGGGTGACGGAATAGCGATGCCGCTCGTACAGGTCGTGCAGCTGCGCGACCGAGACATCCATCAGATCCCGGTCGATCGCCGTTCGTCCGCTCACCGCCGTCGTGTCGGCGGCAAGCGCCGCCATCATGGCCAAGCAGATCAGCATCGAAAGTCCCCGCCCCTTGCGAAGGGCTCAGCAAGCACGTCAAGGCCACTCCGGCAACGGTACGCAAAACATAGGTGGCGGTCCGTCGAGTTGGACGCCAAGGTGGCGAACCGGGCCCCAGGAGAAGCGAGTCGCATGGTTCCCGTTCTGCGCGCGGCGGCCGCGGCCCTGGCGCTCCTCCATGCCGGCCCGGCCGTGGCCGCAGCGCCGGCCCCAGCTCCGGATGGGGCGCCGCAGGTCTTCACCATCTCCTCCCTGTCACTGGAGGGCGGGGCGACGCTGGCGAACGCGCGCGTCGAGTACGCCACCTATGGCCGGCTTAACGCCGCCAAGGACAACGTGGTCCTCACGCCCTCGCACTACATGGCCGACAGCCACGGCTACGAGTGGCTGATCGGTCCGGGAAAGGCTCTCGACCCGGCCAGGTATTTCGTCGTCTCCACCGAGCTGTTCGGCAACGGCCGATCCTCCTCCCCGTCCAACACGCCCGAGCCCCAGCACGGGCCGCGCTTCCCCGTCACGACCATCCGCGACAACGTGGAGGCGGTGCACCGGCTGCTGCACGAGCGCTTCGGGATCGACCACGTCCACGCGATCGTGGGCTTCTCCATGGGCGGCGAGCAGGCCTTCCAGTGGGCGGTAAGCCATCCCGACTTCGCCGACCGGATCGTCGTGACCTCCGCCACCGCCAAGGCCTGGCCCCACGGCATCGTCCGGCTGGAGAGCGAGATCGGCGCCATCACGGCGGACCCCGCCTTCCAGGGCGGCGACTACCGCGCCGAGCCGACCAACGGCATCGGGACCTTCGGCCTGGTGTGGGCGGCCTGGCTCTATTCGCAGGAATGGTGGCGCAAAGAGCTCTGGCGCGACGATTTCCCGCCCGGGACCACCTTCGACCAGGTCCTGGCCAGCTTCCGCACAGGCTTCATCCCGGGGGCGGACGCCAACGACCTCATCCTGCAGATGCGGACCTGGGAGCGGCACGACGTGGGCGCCACGCCAGGCTTCGGCGGCGACGTCCCCCGCGCGCTTGCTTCGATCAAGGCGCCGGTGCTCTACATGCCGTCGGAGACCGACCTCTATTTCCCGCTGGAGGACGCGCGCTACGAGGCGCGCTTCATCCCCCACGTCGTGCTGAAACCCATCCCCTCGCTCTGGGGCCATCCGGCCGGGGCCGCAGCCGATCCCGCCGACGGCGCGTTCCTGAACACGAACATCTCCGCCTTCCTCGAAGGGCCGCCGCGCTCAGAATGACGAGCGTATGGAGAACACGGCGCGCCAGCTCTCGTGGTCTTCCGTCGGGAGCGGATCGAGCAGACCGCGATCCGCCTCCAGTTGCAGCACGGCGCGCCCCGTGACGGCGATCCTCGCTCCCCCGCCTACGGAGGCGAGCTGCTGGAGCGCCGCTGGCTGCGTAAGGCGCGACAACCGCCGCGTCTCGCCGCCATCGGCAAAGGCGTAAAGCTCCGATGCGCGAAGCGCGGCCGGCGTGACGCGGGCCAGCTTCCAGGCCAGCTCCGCCGAACCGGCTATGCCCCGGTCTCCCGCGATGGCCGCCGCCTCGTAGGCGCGGCCGAACTCGTCGCCCCCAAGCGCGAGCTGCTCCGAACCGGGCAGCCGGTCGGACGTGTACTGACCCGTGCCGTCCAGGCGCAGCACCACGTCGTCCGTCAGGGCCAAGTTGGCGTTCGCCTTGACCGTGTACTTGCGGAAGCCGAGGTCGCTGATCTGCGGGTCGAGGACCTGGGCGCCCAGCGCGTTCAGGCCGAAATTGGCCGACCCGTTCACCAGCAGGAACAGACGGGCGTTCTGGCGGACATAGCTTGCTCCGACCCGCAGGGTGCGGACGCGGTCGCTGGAGATCACCTCACCCAACAGGGCGTTGTCGCTGTTCACCCCGTCAATCCCGGCGGTGAGGTACAGGCTTTGCGCGTTGCGGCGCAGCACCGGCAAGGTCGCCGAAAGACCGAGCGTCAGCGCGTGTCCATGCAGGTCGGCGAAGCTCGGCTTGGTCTGCAGATAGCCCGCGCTGGCCAGGATCGACGCCCCGGTGGCGCCCAGGGGCTGGGCGTGGCTGACGCCGTAGTAGCGGAAACGGTCCAGGACGGTCGGGAAGGCGACGGTGAGATGAGTGTCGTCACCCTGGCGCAGCAGGCTGTGCAAGGCCAGGTCCACATCCACCTGGGTGCGGCCAAGAAAGGCGGTGCCGCGATTGTTTACGCCGAAACTGAACTCGGCTGTCCGAGGGGCGGTGGAGACCACGAGCACCAATGCGCCCGGGCGGCTCCCGGCGGCGAACGCCAGCGTGGGGTTCAGCCCCGGAACATCGCGGATCAGGGCGCTGTAACGCTCCAGCGTCGAACGCTTCAGAGGGTGCTCGGCCAGCAGCCGGTCCAGATAGCGTTTCAGCAGCGCGTTGCTGCGCCTGGACTTGGACGCCGCTGTCACTCGCGCGCCCTGGATGAAGCCTTCGGTGACCTCGATCCGGGCGACGCCGCCCTGGAAGGACTGGCGCGGGATGCTGACGCCGTAAAGCGCAATGTCGGACTGCGTGGCGTAGGCGGCCGAAACTGCGTCGGCGACGGCTTTCAGCTCGGCCTCGCCGACGGTTCGCCCGAGCCAAGGCGTGTAGGCGCGCTGCAGGATGGCGGGCGAGAGGCTGGAGCCCTGCACCTGAACATCACGGAGCTGGAAAGGCGTTGTCGCGGGGGTGCGCGCCGCCGGCTGCAGGCTCGGCTCCAGCACCGGGCGGCGGTAGCCCGGCGCCACGGGGCTTTGGTCCGCTCGGGTGGAGGGGATCAGCACCGAGGGCGCCTGGGCGGCGAACGCCGAACCTCCCAGAGCCGGGCCTCCCAGAGAGAGCGCCAGTAGCAGGGAGCCCAAAGGTCGGCGACGGACCATGGGCTCAGCCGCGCTTCAGCTTCTTGGCCGTGCCGCCCGTCAGCGCCTTGAGCACGCTCGACGTCGGTGTGGACGCGCCGGGGGAAGGCGGCGCCAGGGTGACGGCGCTGTTGAGGCCTGTGAGCACGGCCTGGGCAGGGGCGGCGCTGGAAGCGACGAGGCCTGTGAGCACGGCCTGGGCAGGGGCGGCGCTGGAAGCGACGGCGCCTGTCACCAGCGTGGACGCAGGCGACATTACCGCCACCTGCAGCCCCGACGGAGCCACGGCGACGGTCGCGGTGGCGGGGACCGTGACCGCCTGCAGGGTCGCCGCACCCGTACTCGCAGAGAGGTTAGCCGCTATCGTTGCGCCAGGCGCTGCAAGGCCAGCCTGCACCCCGCTGGCGCCGGCGGATGCGGTCACCGAGCTGGAAGGAACTGTCACCTGCACCGCTGGACCTGCGACGGCCACCTGGACTGCAGGTGTGGTGATGACAACTGCCGCAGCGGGCGTAGAAACGGCCGCCCCGGCTGCCGACGTTGCAACCGTCACCTGCACAGGTGCGGCTGAGACCGTCACCTGCACAGGTACGACTGAGCCCGTTACCTGCAAAGGTGGAGCTGAGACCGTCACCGGCGCGGAGGAGATGACACCCACGACTTGCACGCTGGCGGCCGGCGCGCCGCTCGAGGTCGCGAGGATGGCTGAAGTCGGCTGAGCCGGCGCGGCGTCGGCAGTCCTCGCACTCGGGGCCGCAAGGCCGAGGGTGGCGGGCGCCTGGGATCGTGTCGCTGTGGCGAGCCCCGTCGTCTGCTCCAACAGACCAGACGTAATGAGGGATGTCGTGGCGATCGAGGTCGCGGCAGCCTGAGGGCCCGCCGCCGTCAGGTCGTCGCCGGGGCTGCCGTCGCCTACCACCAGCACGGTTTGGGCCGAACCAGGGTTGGTCATGGCGATGGAGAACTGGTGGCCGGCTGCACAGCCCGTCAACGGGAGGCCGCCTAGCAGTAGCCCGGCGCAACCGAGCCTTAAGCGGGTCGGGATCATTGGGGCGACGCCTGAGCCGAGGCCGCGGCGGCGCGATAGTCATAGGCGGCGACCTCGAGCGACCCGCAGCAGGCGCCTCGCTTACGGATGATTTCGTGAAGAAGATCAGCGATTTCGAGTATCTGGTCAGCTGTCATCTTGCGACAGGCTGCTGACACGCTGAGTTTAAAGGTGTTGACCTGGGCCTGCGTCAGATCTGAACCGAGGTGGAAAGACTGTCCCACGTTACGTACTCCATCGGCTTGTGGTTGTTCATGCCCTTGTCGTGAAAGCCCGTAAGGTTAGTCAGGGTGAAGACCGCCCCCGGGATCGACCCGGCCCGGGGGCGGCTTCTCACCGCTATTGCGGAGCGACGTTGGCGTTCAGCAGGGCGTTGGCGTTTGCGACGCCGGCGGTCGCCAACGTTCCTTGCGGCGGAGAGCTGGTGAGCGCGCCCACGCCGACGATGGTGGTGGGCGAACCCTTGCCCACGCTCAGCGAGCCCGCGCGCACCTGAACCAAGGACCCGCCTCGTACCGTCTGCAGGGCCGTCTGCGCTCCAGCCACGGGGTTCAGCGCCAACCCTCCGGTCTGAATGCGCTGGCCGCTCGCCGAGATGCCCCCGCCGACCGAGTCGAGCCCGTTGGTCACGCCGTCGGCGAACGGCTCGAGGCTCGGGGCTGCACTGTAGACCGTAGGCGCTATGCCAGCATGGCCTGCGCCCGCTGCCGACACGACACAGCCGACGGATTGAACTCCCGCTCCGAACGGTCCGCTGACCACACTCGGCACCGTGGCCGCTTGACCCACGCTGGCGACCGCGCTCAAGCACAAGATTGTTGCAGCGCAACAACCGGTGCCAAAATAGACTGACTTCTTGTTCGTTTGAGAGATGTTCACTGCTGCACTCCTCTAACTACGGCACTATAACATATGACGCCCGCCTCGGTTGCAAGTTGAAATAACAAATCAACGTCAACGTATATTAATACTTATGGGATGTTAATGACGCCCGTTTCTTGCTCACGTCGCCCAAGTCGGTCGCGCGATTGTCGAGCGCCATTTCGGGATAGCCCGGCTGTAGGACGGCCAGTCTGAGGGCCTTCTTCGAAGCGCGCGCAATCGAGGCTCAGGGCCTCAACCGACGACCGCCAATCCCACGTCGCTTCCTGAGAAAGGCCAAGGACGCTTAGGGACTATGATCCCGGTTCGTCCACATCGACGTCAAACCCCTGCCGAAGCTAGATATAGCCGACGACAGACGCGCAGGCGCTACTCCATGTGTCCGTCGATCGCCGCTCTTGCTTCGTCTTCCTGGCCATGTACGACGCAGAGGAGACCTGTGATGACCATGGGCGTCTATCGGGCGTCAGACCTTGCCCAGGCGTTTGATGGCGCTGGCCAGGCTTCGCTCGCCGTCGCAGTAGTCCGCCCAGGCGGTAAGCTTTCTTACCAGCGCCGGCACAGTACGCACCGTGTACTTGCCAGGATCGAGGCCCTTCTTCACCTGGCTCCAGGTGACCGGCATGGAGACCGGCGCGCCGGGACGTCCACGGGGCGAGAGCGGCGCGACTGCGGTCGCCATGCGGTCATTGCGCAGATAGTCCAGAAAGATGCGGCCGGTGCGCTCCTTCTTGGCCATGTTGATCAGGTAGCGATCGGGCGCATCCGCGGCCATGACCTTGCAGACGTCGCGGGCGAAGGCCTTGGCCACGTCCCACTTCACACCCTCGCCGTCCAGCGGCGTCACCACGTGCAGGCCCTTGCCGCCCGTGGTCTTGCAGAAGCTGACCAGGCCCAGCTCTTCCAGGCGGTCGCGGACCTCGCGCGCGCTCTCGATCACCACCTCGAAGGCGACGTCAGGCGCCGGGTCCAGGTCGAACACCAGCCGGCCCGGCTGCTCCGGCTCGAAGGGTTCGCAGTTCCAGGGGTGCAGCTCCAGCGCGCCGGTCTGGGCCGCCGCCACCAGCGCCTCGACCCGGTCGAATTGGATGTAAGGCTTGCGATCGCCGGAGACCTCCACCTCGGTGAACAGCGAGGACTGGCCCTTGGCCACGTGGCGCTGGAAGAAGTTCTGCGCTCCGTTGATGCCGTCGGGCATGCGGATCATCGAGCAGGGCCGGCCCTTCACATGGGGCAGCAGCCAGTCGCCGACGGCCTCGTAGTAGCTGGCGAGCTCCAGCTTGGTGACCGGCTTCCCATCGCCCGCGTCCGGCCACAGCGGCTTGTCGGCATGCGAGATGGTGATCCCCATGACGACCTCGGACCCGCGCGTCCTGACGGTCTTGACCGCGACGGTTTTGACCGAGGTGGTCTCGACTGGGGTGGTCGCGGAAGGCGGCTCCCTTACTTGCGTGGTCGCGGCGGGCGCAGGCGTCTCCGCCTCGACCTGGTTCGCCGGCTTGTCCTCGCGCAGGCCCTTGAACGAGGCCTGCCGGATGGAGCCGTCCCCGGTGAAGCCGGCATACTGGATTTCCGCCACAAGCTCGGGACGCACCCAGTGTATGCCCGCCGCCTTCTTCGGCGCGCCCTTGCCTCTGAACGGACTGGCGTCGGTCTCCAGCGCCCGGAGGCGCGGCAGGATCTGCGCCACCACGTCCCGGCCGAAGCCCGTGCCGACCCGGCCCACGTGCACCAGCTCGCCGTCGCGGTTCACGCCGGCGATCAGGGAGCGGAAGGCGTCGCCCGTCGTGGTCCAGCCGCCGATCACCACCTCGTGGCCCTGGCGGCACTTGGACTTGCCCCAGCTCTCGCTGCGACCCGACTGGTAGGGCGCATCCAGCCGCTTGGACACGATCCCTTCCAGGTCCATGCGGCAGGCCGACAGCAGGACCGCATCGCCCGCGGTGATGAAGTGGTCGACGTAGCGGATGTTGGCCGGAGCGCCTTCGACGAAGGCCTGGAGCTTCGCCTTGCGATCCGCCAGGGGGAGCGGCCGCAGGTCCTGCTTGCCGGCGAAGAGCTGGTCGAAAGCGAAGTAGACCAGATCGGCCGTCTTGGCGTTGGAGATGGCCGCCTGCAGTGCGGCGAAGTCCGGCGCGCCTGTGTGGTCCAGCGCCACAACCTCGCCATCGATGATCCCGTCGGCGAGGCCCGCGCCGCTGGCCACGACCTCCGGGAACTTGGAGGACCAGTCGAGGCCGCTGCGGCTCAGGAGGGTCGCCTTACCTCCTACGGTCCGCAGCTGCATGCGATAGCCGTCGAACTTGATCTCGTGCGCCCAGCCTGCGCCCACCGGCGGCTTCTCCAGGGACTTGGCCAGTTGCGGCTCGATGAAATCCGGCATCGCGGCCACGCTCTTCGGCTTCGTGGCCTTCGCCTGGGTCGGCGGGATCAGGCCGGCCGGCGCGCTATCGTCGCGGTCGCTCTGCCAGACCGACCCGGCTTGCGCACATTCGGCGGTCATGAAGGGCGTCGCCGCCCTCCCCTTCCCGTTGGCGATCTCGGCCATGGTGCGGTCCGAGGCGACGGAGCGGTCGTCGTCCGTCGGCCCGGGATCGCCCTCCACCGCCCCCAAATCGCGGTGCTTGATCAGCAGCCAGCTAGCCTTGCCGCGGCTGTCGCGCTTGGTGCGCACCAGCACGAAGGAGCCGTGCATCCGCTCGCCCTCCATGACGAGCTTCAGCTCGCCCTTGGCCAGCACCTGCTCGATCTTCTCGAAGCCTTTCTCCGGCGCCCAGTAGCCCCGATCCCAAAGCATCACCGTGCCGCCGCCGTACTGGCCCTTCGGGATCGTGCCCTCGAAATCGCCGTAGTCGAGGGGGTGGTCCTCGACCTCCATGGCCATGCGGCGGTCCTTGGGGTCGAGCGAGGGCCCCTTGGGCACGGCCCAGGAGCGGAAAGTCCCCTCGTGCTCGAGCCGCAGGTCGAAATGCAGGTGGCTGGCGGCGTGCTTCTGAATGACGAAGCGGAGCGCCTTGGACGGGACGACCTTGGCGTCCTTCCCCGATGGCTCACCCGTCTGCGAGAAGTCCCGCATCTCCTGGTACTTGGCGAGCTTGGTCGCGACCATGGCTTTCTCCGACTCGGCCTAGTCTCCTGAACGAGCGCTTCAGCCACATGATCCGAGCTGCTCGCGCCCGGCGTGGTTCCTTAACCGCCTTTGGCGGTTTTGCTTGTGGCCGGCCACCTCCGATCCCTCGGACAGAGTGGGAGTCCGCCGCGTGGTTTAGACGCACGCCTTCGGGGTCGCTACGCTCACCGTCTTGGCGATGCGGAGAGAAGGCTGGCGTAAAGCAGCGGCGTCCGGCTCAGTGACCGGGCGTCCATTCCGTGTCTACGGCGCGCAGATCCGCTTGGCCGCGACGAAGATAGCTTACCGCCGAGTCCCTGGCGACCAAGGCGCTGGCTTTCGTCTCCGAAGCTTGGCCGCAATCCATTGAGGCTGGGTCGGCGCCCGAGTGATACAGGAGGAGGTGCTGCCGCCAGGCATTATCAAGCGAGTCATCTGAGTTCAGCTTGAATACGTCGGAGTAGTATATCTCTTTCCGAGCGAGGCTTGAGGCTACACAGAAGCGGTACGGCTTGTAGATGTCTTCCGCCCTCGCGGCGGCCGTGGTGATCAGCGCCAGCCCAAGCAGGACCGCTTCGCGTATCATCTGCATTCCTCGGTCTAGTTGAACGCGGACGCCCCACCTGCTGTGTGACCACCGTTCAGCGCTGGCGAAGTCTTATGATCAAGCAAGCGCAGGGGCTACGAGACGTAATAACCTTTGTAACGGGAGTAGTAGAACGTGGGGTCGCCGTAGCCGGAGCGCGCCTGAGCCTTCAGGTCCACGCGGGTGAGCGCCACGCCGGCGATCTTCACGTTCAGCTCGCGCAGCAGGTGGATCGCCATGGCGGCGGCCTTTGCCGGCGTCTTGCGCCAGCGGACCATCATGACGACGGCGTCGGCCTTCTGGCTCAGCAGGCGGCTTTCGATGACGGGCAGCACGGGCGAGGTGTCCAGCAGCACCAGGTCGAAACGCGATTTCAGCTCGGCCAGCAGCCTGTCCATCTCGGGCGAGGTTACGGGCGAGCGGTCTGCGGTCACCTCCGACATGAGCGGCAGGATGGCTAGGTTGGTCTTCTCGTCGGTGATCATCGCCTCGTCCAGCGAAGCCTTTCCGTCCAGTACTTCCAGCAGTCCGGTGCGAGGCGTGATCCGGCAGGTCTGGGCGACCGAGGGGCGGCGCAGGTCGCAATCGACCAGCACCACCCTCAGCCCCGCCATGGCGGTGATCCGGGCCAGACAGACTGCGGCGGTGGTCTTGCCTTCCTTTGGCAGGGCCGAGGTGAAGACCACGATCTTCGGCCCTGGCCGCCCGGTGGAGTTCACCAGCGCGGCCGCCAGGCCCCGGAACGCTTCGGCGAAGCTGGAGGAGGCGTGCTGTTGAAGCGAGTCGGTGGCGCTGCGCGAACGCGGCCGGTGCACCGAGGACTTCAGCGTCGGAAGGGCCCCGAAATAGGGCACGCGTAGCCGCTGCTCCACGTCCTCCAGGGTGCGAAGGCCGGTGTCTGTCTCCTCGCGCAGCACGACCAAGGCGATGGCCAGGCCGGTTCCGAGCAGGATGCCGATCAGCAGGTTCACGGCGAGCTTGGGCGAACTCGGAGACGGTGGCGTGACGGCATAGTTGGACACCCTGGCGTCCGGTTCAGCGGTCGCCTCCTGGGTTTGGGTCTCCTTCACCCGGTTCAGCACGCCCTCGTAGAGGGTGCGTTCGGAGTCTGCGGTGCGCTGCAGCTCGTTCAGCCGTACGCTTGCGGTGTTGGCGGTGGTGAGCTGGCCGCGGGCGAAGCCGACGCTGCCCTCCAGCGAACCCACCCGCTGGGCGGCGACCCGGTTCTGGGCGTCCAGGTTGGAGATCAGCCGCTTGATCTCCGCGTCGATCTGCCGGTCGATGTCGGCGATCTGCTGCTGGGTGGACACGACCTCGGGGAAGCGCGAACCGAAGCGGACCTGCAGGTCGGCCAGCTTGCCGCTGGCCTCGCTCCGCTCCTTGCGA
Source organism: uncultured Caulobacteraceae bacterium (assembly GCA_937863535.1). Classification (GTDB taxonomy): domain Bacteria; phylum Pseudomonadota; class Alphaproteobacteria; order Caulobacterales; family Caulobacteraceae; genus CAHJWH01. The sequence continues at coordinate 1,980 of CALMGB010000162.1, read as the reverse complement.
AGCTCTTGGATCACCGGCGAATTGAGCGATTCACCGAGATCGTCCCCGTGCGAGCCGCGGGCCATCTGCTGGCGGGCGGTGCCAAGCCGGGCCGCAGCCTCGGCGGCGGAGGCGCGGTTGGCGGCGACCTCCTGGTCCAGCGAGACGATCTCCTGCTCGGCCATGGTTGAGCCGGCGACGCTGAGCAGGTTGTGTTGGACCTTGTACTGGCTCACGGCGGTCTCGGCCGCCTCCACCTGGCCGCGCAGCTTGTCCAGCTGGGAGCCGAGCAGGCCGTTGGACGAGCGGCTGTCCTGAAGCTTGAAGCCCATGGACTGGGCCACGAAGGCGTTGGCGTAGCCGTTGGCGATGCGCGCGGCGAGATCGGCGTTGGGGCTGGAGAAGCCGATCTCCAGCACCAGCGTCTGGGCGACCCTGCGGATGGCCAGGCGCTTCTCGAGCTTCTCGATCGCGGCCGCCCGGCTGATGGACGCGGGCGCCGGCGCCGAACCGCCAAGCAGAAAATCGAGCTTGCCCGGCGGATCCAGGCTGGCGAGGAAGGCCGGGTCCCGGGTCAGGCGCAGGGCGTCCACGACGGCCCCGGCGAGCAGGCCGGACTTCAGCACCTCCACCTGGCTGTCCACGTTGGCATCGGTGACCCCGTCGGTGGGCGCGGTGCTCTCGGCGCCGACCTCGGCCTTGCGCGGCGCGATCATCACCGAGGACACGGCGGTGTAGCGCGGCGTCGCCAGCAGGCTGTAGGCCAGGGCCAGCAGCACGATCGACCCCAGCACGGCGAAGAACAGCGGCGCGTGGCGGCGATAGGTGTTGATCGCCTTCATCACCCCTTCGGAGTCGCGCTGGGGCGGAGCGGCCGCGAGGCCGCCGGCGGGATAGGGAAGCGCGAGGGGGGCGTCCATGGGGCGTTGTCCTTGGGCTTCGGTATTGGGCTTCAGTATTTGAACGTCAGGGTGGCGACTGCGCGGTGATCGTCATAGTTCACGCTGCAGTCACAGCCGTGCGAGTTCTGGTGATAGTACTCGTAGGCCAGCTTGATGTTCCAGCCATGGTGGGACAGGTAGGTCCCACCGGTGGTAAAGAACAGGATGCCGTCGTGACGGCTGATCCCGGAATACTGGTCGTCGAAATAGCTGACCTTGGTGTTCAGCATGATGTAACGGCGGTACTCGTGATCCACGGCGACGGAGCCGCCGGTCTCCAGAAAGCCGCCGGTGTTAGGGATGCCGGAGTCCTCCACCGAACGGCGGACCTGGAAGGTCACGGTGGTCAGGCGGGTCGGGAAGTATTCGAGTTGGCCCCTCGCCCCGACGCCTGCGATGCGGCCGAGTTGGCTGGCGTCGAAATCCTGGTCCAGGTAGCCGACGCGGATATCGGCGCGCGCGACGCCGGTCACCTCGAAGCTGGTGCCGGCGAAGGCCTCGTAGCCATGGGAGTCGCGCCTCAAAGCCACGTTCGGCGGGTCGAGACGATAGTTCAGGACGTTGTAGGATCCGCCGACATAGAGGTCGGTCGCGGGGCTGAGGGCGTAGGCGATCTGGCCGGTGCCGGTATAGCGGGCGCGGTCATGGTCGCCGGTGTGGAGTTCGCCGCCCCCGATGAGTACGCCCGGATCGAAGGCCAAGGATTCCAAGTCGAAGCGGCCGGTGATCCGCACCCGGTTCTGCTCGTAGGCTCCGCCCACGTCGGCCTGGCTGTCGGTGTAGCGCAACGGCGCCGCGGCGGTGACGGGCGACTCCGGCGAAATGCGCGGCAAGGACACATAGCCGAACGATCCGCCCGCGAACACCGAGCTGTAGCCCGGCAGGTTGCGGCTGACATTGACGCCGACGGTGCCCTGGTTCTCGTTCTCGGAGTGGAACTGGGCGAAGCGGTCGATTTCGGCGTTGATGTAGGCGTCCAAGACCAGCTGGGAGTTGTCGAACTGCAGGTCGAGCCCGGGGGTCAACTGGCCAAGGAAGTCGCCGTGATTGCGCTCGTCGT
>CALMGB010000161.1:391-11950 GCA_937863535.1 uncultured Caulobacteraceae bacterium | reverse complement strand
GATCGGCGCACCCGCCAGCGGCTTGCCGGCCTCCAGCCGCATGTAGTCGAGCGACTTCTTCGCGGCGGTGGTGGCGGGCAGGGGCACGGGCGCGTCGATGGCGACGGCGGCGTCCGGCGTGGTGCCCCAGGTGGCCATGGGCTTGAGCGTGAAGGCGTTCAGCCGCAGCTCGCGGGCGAACACCGCGTCGTCGTCAGACGCCAGGGTCAGCCAGCGTTCCGCCGCTCGATCCCAGGCCTCGCCCTCGGGCGCCGCCTCGCGGCCGTGCAGCCAGGCCAGGGTGGTGGCGTCCGGCGCGATCAGGCCGGCCCGGGCGCCCGCCTCGATGGACATGTTGCAGACGGTCATGCGCCCTTCCATGTCGAGCCCCCTGATGGCGTCGCCCCCGTATTCGAGCACGCCCCCGGTGCCGCCGCCGAAGCCCAGCTCGGCGATGATGGCCAGGGCCAGGTCCTTGCCCGAGACGCCCCGGGACAGCCGCCCGTCCACCGTCACCCGCATCGGCCTGGCCCGGCGCTGCAGCAAGGTCTGGGTGGCCAGCACGTGGCCGACCTCGCTGGTGCCGATGCCGAAGGCGAGTGCGCCGAAGGCCCCATGGGTGGCCGTGTGGCTGTCGCCGCAGACCACCGTCATGCCGGGCTGGGTCAGGCCCAGTTCCGGCCCGATCACGTGCACCACGCCGCGGTGGGGGCTGTCCCAGTCGTGGAGCACGATGCCGTGGGCGGCGCAGTTTCGCTCCAGCTGGTCCACCTGGTTGCGGGCCTGGGCGTTGGCGTAGGGGCGCACGCCGTCCGGCCCGGGGGGCAGTGTCGGCGTGGAATGGTCCATGGTGGCGATCGTGCGGTCGGGCCGGCGCACCTTGAGGCCTCGCACCTCCAGCTCGGTGAAGGCCTGGGGCGTGGTGACCTCGTGGATGAGGTGCAGGTCGATGTAGAGCACGGCCGGACGCTCGGGCGTCTCCGGCTCCACGACGTGGGCGTCGAAGACTTTCTCGTACAGGGATTTTGGCTCGTACAGGGATTTTGGCTCGTACAGGGACGTGGGGGTGGTCATCGCTCTATCCTCAACCCTTTCCTCGCCTCATCCTGAGCCTGGCGAAGGACGGGCGACGCACTCCGGCGGCCACAGGGGGGCGGCGTCGTCCTTCGACAGGCTCAGGATGAGGCCTACACTGAACCCCGCGCAGGGGCTTAATCCGCCAAGACCGTTTCCTTCGTCGCCGCCGGCGCCGTTCCACCTTCGGCGTTCACATATTCAAGCCAGCCCCAGCGGTCGTTGGTCTGGCCGTGGAACAGTCCGTGGAACAGCTCCTGCATCCGCTGGGTGATCGGTCCACGCCCGCCGCAGCGCACCACGATCCCGTCCACCGAGCGGATCGGCGTGACCTCGGCGGCGGTGCCGGTCATGAACAGCTCGTCGGCGATGTAGAGGGCCTCGCGCGGCAGCGCCTGCTCGACCACCGCAAGCCCCTGCTCCTCGGCCAGGCGCAGTATGGTGTCCCGCGTGATCCCCTGCAGGATCGAGGAGGCGGCGGGCGGGGTCATCAGCTTGCCGTCCTTGATGATGAACAGGTTTTCGCCCGCGCCCTCCGACAGCCGGCCGTCTGTGCCCAGCCCTATGCCCTCTGCGAAGCCCCGCTCGCGCGCCTCCCGCCCGATCAGATAGCTGGACAGGTAGTTGCCCCCGGCCTTGGCGGCGGCCGGCACGGTGTTGGGGGCCAGGCGCGCCCAGGAGGAGACGCACACGTCCACGCCCTTCTCCAGGCCCTCCTCGCCCAGGTAAGCCCCCCAGGGGAAGGCCGCGATGGCGACGTCCACCGGCGCGTTCGTCTTCGGGATCACGCCCATGCCGCACTCCCCCAGGAAGGCGACGGGGCGGATGTAGGCGCTCTTCAGTCCATTCCTGGCGGTGATGTCCTTGCAGGCCTGGATGATCTCGGCCTCGGAATAGGGCGGCTGGAAGCCGTAGATGCGGGCGGAATCGAAGAAGCGGCGGATGTGGTCGGTGAGGCGGAACACCGCCGGCCCCTTGGGCGTGTCATAGACCCGGATGCCTTCGAACACCGAGGTGCCGTAGTGCAGGGCGTGGCTCAGCACGTGCACCTGGCACTCGGCCCAGGGCTTCACCTCGCCGTTCATCCAGATGTGCTCGGCCAGCGGCTTCATCGGTGGGTTCATGGGATCATTCGCCTGGAGGGTCGGGCGGCTCGGGCCGCGTGTCGTTGGAGCTGGAGGGTTTTCAGCCGGGAGCGGCGCAGGTCAAGAAAAAGCCCGCCGCCGGTGTCCGGGAGCGGGCTTGTCCGGTGAGCTTTCGACCTGGGTCTCAGCTTGGAGCGGACATCCTGCATCCCGGCGCCGAAGCGAGCGCGGCTACGCGCGCCCGTGCGGCGAGGCCTGCGGCTGCGGAGCGGCGAAGTCGGGCGATCAGGGTCATGGCAGGTCCGAAACGACACCGTCCGTAAAGCATGACTTCGGCTACGACGCAAACGCTGATCGGCCCCGGCGCGCAACAGGCGTGCCCTTCCCTGGTCAAACTTGGCGTGCTGCGGTGAAATCTTGCCGAACGCCTCGCTGTGGCTTGCCTCGCCAACCCCTCTCGGGCATGAACCTCCCATGACCGCCTTCGATCCCGGAGCGAACGCCAGCCTGTACGGCCAGTTGGCGCGTGCGGACCTCGGTCGACTTCGACTTATCCGCCCCTGAGCGGACGCCGGACGCCCCAGGCGTTTAGAGCGCTCAGGGGATGCGGGCCGCTCAGCTGGGCGGACACCTGACGAAGCGACGGCCACCTCCATCCAGGCGACACCCATGACCATCACCCACCCCAATTTCGGCGCGATGGCGCACGACCGCGTCATCATCTTCGACACCACCTTGCGCGACGGCGAGCAGTCGCCGGGCTTCTCCATGACCCTGAGCGAGAAGGTCCGCATGGCGGAGGCGCTGGCGGAACTGGGCGTCGACGTCATCGAGGCGGGCTTCCCCATCGCCTCCAACGACGACTTCGCCGCGGTGAAGACCATCGCCGAGACCGTCCGCGGCCCGGTGATCTGCGGACTGGCCCGCGCCTCCCCCGGCGACATCGTGCGCGCCGCCGAGGCCCTGCGCGGCGCCGAACGCAGGCGCATCCACACCTTCATCTCCACCAGCCCGCTGCACATGAAGTACAAGCTGCGGATGGAGCCCGAGGCGGTGCTGGAGGCGATCACCGCCTCGGTGACGCTGGCCCGCAATCATGCCGACGACGTGGAGTGGTCCGCCGAGGACGGCACCCGCACCGACATCGACTTCCTGTGCCGCGCGGTGGAGGCCGCCATCGCCGCCGGCGCCACCACCATCAACATCCCCGACACCGTGGGCTACGCCGTGCCCGCCGACCTGCGGCGCATCTTCTCCACCGTGCGCGAGCGCGTACCCGGCGCGGACGGCGTGATCCTGTCCGCCCACAACCACAACGACCTGGGCCTGGCGGTGGCCAACACGCTCGCGGCCATCGACGGCGGCGCGCGCCAGGTGGAGGGCGCGATCAACGGCATCGGCGAGCGGGCGGGCAACTGCTCCATCGAGGAGGTGGTGATGGCCATGCGCACCCGCCCCGACGCCTACACCTTCGTAAACGGCATCGAGACGCCAAACATCCTGAAGACCTCGCGCCTGCTCTCCACCACCACGGGCTTCGACGTGCAGCCGAACAAGGCGATCGTGGGTCGGAACGCCTTCGCCCACGAGAGCGGCATCCACCAGGACGGCATGCTGAAGAACGCCGCCACCTACGAGATCATGACGCCGGACAGCGTCGGCTGGACCAAGTCGAACCTGGTGCTGGGCAAGCACTCCGGCCGCGCCGCCTTCCGCGACAAGCTGGTGCAGCTCGGCTACGGCGAGATCGGCGACAATCGGCTTAACGAAGCCTTCCGCCGCTTCAAGGACCTGGCCGACCGCAAGAAGACCGTGTTCGAGGACGACATCATCGCGCTCATCGACGAGACGGTGGTGCGCGACCACGAACGCGTCCGCTTCGAAGAGCTGGAAGTGCGCTCCGGCTCCAAGGGGCCGTCGACCGCGAACCTGGTGCTCACCATCGACGGCGTGCGCCGCTCGGCCCGAGCCCAGGGCGACGGTCCGGTGGACGCCGCCTTCCGCGCCATCCGCGAGCTGTTCCCGCACGAGGCGACGCTGGCCTTGTTCTCCATCGGCGCGGTGACCCCGGAGACCGACGCCCAGGCCAGGTGCACCGTTCGCCTGCAGGAGAACGGCCGGCTGGTGGACGGGCAGGGAGCCGATACCGACACGGTGGTGTCGGCGGCGCTGGCCTATGTGCACGCGCTGAACAAGCTGCTGGTGAAGCGCGAGCGGCGCGAGCCGGAGGCGATGAGCGCCTAGATTTTGTCCCTCCGCTGCACAGGGATGAGAGGCTGCTGTTCCGCCGTACGCCCGCGCTATAAGGCTCCCGCTCTCCCGGAGACCCGCGCATGAAGACCGAAACGCTGAACTACCAGGCCGACGGCCTCGACATGATCGGCACACTGGTGACGCCGGAAGGCGCTGGACCTCATCCCGGCGTGCTTGTCTTCCCCCATGCCTTCGGTCCTGGCGAACACTCCCGCCGCAAGGCGGAGCAGATCGCGGCGCTGGGCTACGTTGCGCTGGAGTGCGACCTCTGGGGCGGGGCGCAGCTGGCCGACATGAGCCGGATCGGCGAGCTGATGCAGCCGCTCCGCGAAAACGCCGGCAAGGTACGCGCCCGTACGCTGGAGCCGCTGAAGGTCTTGGCCGCCCGGCCAGAGGTCGACGCCTCGCGCCTGGCCGCTATCGGCTTCTGCTTCGGCGGCACCATGGCCTACGAGCTGGCGCTGTCCGGCGCCGACCTCCGCGCCGCCATCGGCTTCCACAGCGGCTTGACGGTGACCTCGCCCGGCGACGCGGGCCAGATCAAGGCCAAGGTGCTGACGATGGTCGGTGCAGATGATCCCTCCATCCCCGCCGAAGCGCGAGACAGCTTTATGAAGATGCTGGGCGGTGCCGAGGTGGATTACACACTGACCGTCTATGGCGGCGTGGTGCACAGCTTCACCGACCCCGGCGCCGACCACCTCGGCCGCCCCGAGTTCGCCCGCTACGACGCCAACGCCGACCGGCGCTCGTGGGCGCAGATGACGGTGATGCTGGCGGAGGTGTTCGGCTAGGCAAACACCTCAGAGCCCGGCGGATGTTCGCTCTTGGACAGCCGTCTAATGTCTGCAGCGGGTGGACAGCGGACTCATCAGATTGGCAGCGCTCGATCTATGACGTAAGCAGGTGCCTCTCCGGGGCAGCCAATGCCGAAGCTCAAAATCGCAGAGATAGCCGAGGATGCAGACCAGGCCATTATTCTGAACGGTCTAATAAGCTTTAACGACGCTGCAGCCGGTCCATCAAACTACGACAAAGTCGCAGTGCTTCTCTGCGCCGATGACACCGAGGCAACAGTCGGGGGCATCTGGGGCAAAATCTCCTATGACTGGCTTTTCGTCGAACTCTTATTCGTTCTTGAGGAACATCGGCGTAACGGGTTCGGCGATAAACTGATGCGCGCCGCAGAACAAAGGGCGCGCGACTCGGGATGCGTCGGCGTGTGGCTCGACACCCATGGCTTCCAAGCTCCCGGTTTCTATCAAGATTTGGGCTATAAAGTGTTCGGCCAGCTTGAGAACCATCCTCGCGGTTTCAATCGCTTCTTCCTATGTAAGCGGCTCTGACCGAGTTGTGCTGTCCTGAGGACGAGAGTCCGAGTTGGGGTCGAAAGCACACATTCGGAATGTCGGCTTCCAGGCAATGCGCGTAGCGGTCACCAAGTCAAACGACCTTGTGTGGCCCATCGGCCACACCCACATCTCCCCCACCGGCAGCGTGCTTCCCGAAGGCGCTGGCTCAGGTATCCGCCGTAAGGGGAATGACGATGAACATCGACAGCTATTCGGATCGCGCGAAACAGGCGATCCAGGCGGCGCAGCAGGTCGCGCTGGCGCGCAACCACCAGCAGTTTTCGCCCGAGCACCTGGCCAGGGCGCTGCTTGACGAGAGGGACGGGCCCAACGGGTCCGGCCTCGCGCGCAACCTGATTACCCAGGCCGGCGGCCGGCCGGACGAGGCCGTGGCCGCCGTGGATGCGGCGCTGAACAGGATACCCAAGGTCGAGGGCGGCTCGGGCCAGCTCTACATGAAGCCGGACCTGGCGCGGGTGCTCGCGGTGGCCGAGGACAAGTCGAAGGCCGCCGGCGACGCCTTCGTCACCACCGAACGGCTGCTGCTGGCGCTCGCCACCGACGGCGGCGAGGTGGCCAAGGCGTTGAAGTCCGCGGGCGTCACCCCGCAGCAGCTGGAGGCCGCCATCACCGACATCCGCAAGGGCCGCACCGCCGACAGCGCCTCGGCGGAGGAGGGCTATGAGGCGCTGAAGCGCTACGCCCGCGACCTGACCCAGGCGGCGCGGGACGGCAAGCTCGATCCCGTGATCGGGCGGGACGAGGAGATCAGGCGGACGATCCAGGTCCTGTCCCGCCGCACCAAGAACAACCCCGTGCTGATCGGCGAGCCCGGCGTCGGCAAGACCGCCATCGTGGAGGGCCTGGCGCTGCGCATCGTCAACGGCGACGTGCCGGAGGGGCTGAGGGACAAGCGCCTGCTGGCGCTCGACATGGGCTCGCTGGTGGCCGGGGCGAAGTACCGTGGCGAGTTCGAGGAGCGCCTGAAGGCGGTCCTCTCCGAGACCACGTCCGCAAACGGTCAGATCATCCTGTTCATCGACGAAATGCACACGCTGGTCGGCGCCGGGAAGGGCGACGGGGCGATGGACGCCTCCAACCTGCTGAAGCCCGCGCTGGCGCGGGGCGAGCTGCACTGCGTCGGCGCCACGACGCTCGACGAGTACAGGAAGCACGTTGAGAAGGACGCGGCGTTGGCGCGGCGCTTCCAGCCGATCTTCGTGTCCGAGCCGACGGTGGAGGACACCATCTCCATCCTGCGGGGGCTGAAGGAGAAGTACGAGGTCCACCACGGGGTGCGCATCAGCGACAGCGCCATCGTGGCGGCTGCGACCCTGTCCAACCGCTACATCGCCGACCGCTTCCTGCCCGACAAGGCCATCGACCTGATGGACGAGGCGGCGTCGCGGGTGCGGATGGCGGTGGACAGCAAGCCCGAGGCGCTCGACGAGATCGATCGCCGGCTCGTGCAGCTGAAGATCGAGCGCGAGGCGCTGAAGAGGGAGACCGACTACGCTTCCAGACAGCGGCTTGAGAAGCTGGAGGACGAGGTCTCCGACCTGGAAGCCGAGTCCGAGGAGATGACCGCTAAGTGGAAGGCTGAGAAGTCCAAGGTGGGCGCCGCCGCCGCCGCCCGCGAGGCGCTGGACCGCCTGCGCGGCGAGCTGGAGCAGGCCCAGCGCCGGGGCGATCTCGCCCGGGCGTCGGAGATCCTCTACGGCCAGATCCCCATCGTGGAGCGCGAACTTGCCGAGGCGGAAGGCGCGGAGAAGCCCCAGGACCAGCTGGCTCCGGAGGTCGTGGACGCCGAGCAGATCGCCCAGGTGGTCTCGCGCTGGACCGGCGTCCAGGTGGAGCGGATGCTGGAGGGCGAACGCGACAAGCTGCTGCGCATGGAGGACGTGCTGCGCGGCCGCGTGGTCGGCCAGGAGGAGGCGCTGGTCGCCGTCTCCGACGCGGTGCGTAGAGCCCGTGCGGGCCTGCAGGACCCTAACCGGCCGATCGGCTCGTTCCTGTTCCTGGGGCCCACGGGGGTGGGCAAGACCGAGTTGACCAAGGCGCTGGCGGAGTTCCTGTTCGACGACGAGGCCGCGGTCACCCGGCTCGACATGAGCGAGTACATGGAGAAGCACTCTACCTCGCGCATGATCGGCGCGCCTCCGGGCTATGTCGGCTACGACGAGGGCGGGGCTTTGACGGAGGCCGTACGGCGCAGGCCGTACCAGGTCGTGCTGTTCGACGAGGTGGAGAAGGCGCACCCGGACGTGTTCAACGTGCTGCTGCAGGTGCTCGACGACGGGCGGCTGACGGACGGGCAGGGGCGCACGGTCGATTTCAGGAACACCCTGATCGTGATGACCTCCAACCTCGGTTCGGAGGCGCTGGCCAACCTGCCCGACGAGGCGGACGTGGAGACCGCCCGCCCGCTGGTGATGGACAGCGTACGCCGACATTTCCGGCCCGAGTTCCTGAATCGGGTAGACGAGATCATCCTGTTTCAGCGGCTCGGCCGGGCGCAGATGGACAGCATCGTGTCGATCCAGCTGCAGCGGGTGGAGAAGATGCTCGGCGACCGCCACATGGCCATCTCGCTCGATCCGGGCGCCCTGCACTGGCTGGGCGAGAAGGGCTATGACCCGGTCTATGGCGCGCGGCCGCTTAAGCGCGTGATCCAGAAGGAGCTGATAGACCCCATCGCCCGCAAGCTGCTCTCGGGCGACCTGGCCGATGGCGCGGTGATCGACGTGCACGCCGGCGACGGCCGGCTGGAGATCGGGCGCGCGACGATCCAGTGATGGGTGCGCGACACCCCGGACACTCTGGCGCCCGCACGCAAGGCGTCATAGGCCCGCGCCGCTGCTCCCGGCCGCGCGGCGGGGCGGTCGCCTTCGGTCGGCGGCGCAGATACGGGTCACGGACGCTCGCCTTAGTTCGGCTGCGGTGTAGTCTGGCGCTGATGACCCTGTCGCTCCCGCCGCCGCCCGACTTGAACCGGACGGCGCTTTTCCTCGACATCGATGGGACCTTGGCCGAGTTCAAGCGGCGGCCGGAAGAAGTGGGGCCCACGCCGCGGCTCACCACCCTGCTGCAGGGCTTGGCGAGGCGCCTGAACGGACGGCTGGCCGTGATCAGTGGGCGAGCCCTGGCCGACATGGACCGAATCACCGCCGGCGCGGTGATCGCCGCCTCCGGCGTGCATGGGCTGGAACATCGCGACGCGCAGGGGCGCACGGCCACGGCCGCGCCCCATCCCGGCCTGGAACGGGCCAGGGTGGAGTTCCGAAGGCTTGTCCAGGCCCATCCCGCACTGCTGCTCGAGGACAAGGGTTTAGGCCTGGTGCTGCACTACCGCGCCGTGCCTGAACTCGCGGAACTGGCCAACGCCGCCGCCCAACGGATGGTGGACGAGACCGGCGTCGCGCTGCAGAAGGGCGACATGATGGCCGAGGTCCGCACGCCGGGGCGCAACAAGGGCGACGCTTTGAGGACCTTCATGGCCGAGCCGCCGTTCCAGGGCGGCGCGCCCGTTTTCATCGGCGACGACCTCACCGACGAGTCCGCCTTCGAGGCGGCCCGCGATCTCGGGGGCCACGGCGTGCTGGTCGGCCCGCAGCGGGAGACGGCGGCGAGTTTCCGCCTGAACGGCGTGGCCGCGGTGCTGGATTGGCTGGAGGCGTTCGCCGCCGGGCCAAAGTCCACACCCTGACCGTGGCGCGCCTCGTCGTCATCTCCAACCGCGTCGCCATGCCCGAGCGCGGCGGCGCCTCCGTTGGCGGCCTGACCATGGCGCTGGCGGCCGCGCTCACCCGCTACGAAGGCGTCTGGTTCGGGTGGAGCGGCGATGTCGCTCCGAGCTTCACGGGCGTCCCGCACATGAAGCAGACTGACGGCGTCACGGTGGCGACGATTGATCTGGAGGAGCAGGACGTCCAGGAATACTACAACGGCTACGCCAATACGGTGCTGTGGCCGCTGTTCCACTATCGCATCGACCTGACCCACTACGAGCGGCTGTTCGGCCAGGGCTATGCGCGGGTCAACTGCCGCTTCGCCGAGACGGTGCGCCCGCTGCTGCAGCCCGATGACATCATCTGGGTGCACGACTATCACCTGATCCCCCTGGCGCGGGAGCTGCGGCGCATGGGGTGCCGCAACCGGATCGGTTTCTTCCTGCACATCCCCTGGCCGGCGCCCCAATTGCTCACCACCTTGCCGCGCCATGCGGACCTGGTCAGCTCGCTGTTCGACTACGACCTGGTGGGCTTCCAGACCGCGGACTGGCTGGCCGCCTTCCACGGCTACGTGCAGGACGAAGCGGGGGGTGAGGTGCTGGACGATGGGGTCGTGCGCGCCTTCGGCCGATCGATCCGCGCTGCGGCGTTTCCCATCGGCATCGACGCGCGGAATTTCGCTGAGATCGTGCGGTCGCCGGAGGCCATGCTCAGCTACGACCGCGCCGCCGCCACCGGCGTGTTCCGCGACATGATCGTGGGGGTGGACCGTATCGACTACTCCAAGGGGCTGGAGGAGCGGTTCCTGGCGATCGAGGAGCTGCTGGAGAGCCATCCCGACTTGGTGGAGAAGGTCTTCCTGCTGCAGATCGCTCAGACCAGCCGGGGCGACGTGGAGGCCTATCAGGATATCCGCGCCAAGCTGGACGCGGTCACCGGCCGGATCAACGGCGCCTATGCCACGGTGGACTGGAGCCCGATCCGCTACGTGAACCGCTCCTACGGCCGCGACGCCCTGGCGGGGCTCTACCGGGCAGCCAAGGTGGGGCTGGTGACGCCGCTCCGCGACGGCATGAACCTGGTGGGCAAGGAGTACATAGCGGCCCAGAACCCAGACGATCCCGGCGTGCTGGTGCTGTCGCGCTTCGCCGGCGCGGCGACCCAGATGGGCGAGGCGCTGATCGTCAACCCCTACAGCCGGGAGGACGTGGCGGACGCCATCGCGCGCGGACTCGACATGCCCAGGACCGAGCGCATCCGCCGGTGGGAGAGCCTGTTCCACGGCGTCCAGACTCAGGACGCCGCCTGGTGGCGCGACGCCTTCGTGGCCGCCCTGCATCAGCTTCCAGAGACGCCTGTCGAACAATGAGCACGCCGGCGGGGTCGGAACGGTCAGCGCAGACCGCCGTTGACGCCGGGTTGCGGGCGGCTGGTGCGCCGCGGCCGGGGCGAGATGGCATGCAGGTGAGCGCGGAGTTGGGAGGGCCCCCGGCGGCGTGGCGCATCTACTACCTTCACGTTCCTCTGATCGGTTCGTGCGGCGGGTTCGAAGCTCATCTGGCGCGCGCGGCAGGGCTGGGCTTCGACGCCGTGCTCGTCTCCCCGATCTTCCAGGTCGCCGCGGACGGGGACGTCTTCCTGACCAGCGATCATTCCCGAGCCCATGGCGCGCTGGGCGGCGGAGACGCCCTGGATACGCTGGCCGCCCTCGCAACCGCGGCCACGCGCCTCGGGCTGCAGCTGTTCATGGATATGGCGGTGCACCGGCTCTCGGCCGGGCATCCGCTGGTGGTGGCCCACCCCGAGGCGTTCACGTCATCGCCGCATGGAGCGATCGATCCGCGTCATTCAGGGCCGGTGGCCGACGAGGCGCGAGCGCATTTGGACACGCCGGACGGCGAGGAGATCGTCGCGACCTTCATGGCCGGCCTGCTCCGCGACTGGGCCTCCGCGGGGCTGAAGGGCGTGCGGGTGCTGCAGCCTCACGCCGCCCCGGCGGCCTTCTGGCGCCGTCTGCTCGGCCGCGTCCGGGCGGGCGGGGCCGACCTCGCCTTCATCGCCGAAACCCAGGCGGCGTCTCGGGAC
>CALMGB010000161.1:0-381 GCA_937863535.1 uncultured Caulobacteraceae bacterium | reverse complement strand
GTCCTCGCCCTCGCTGGCTGCGGCTTCGACGCCCTGACCTCTTCGCTGCCATGGTGGGACGGCCGGGCGCGATGGTTCGTGGAGGAGCACGAGGCGCTCCGCGCCGTGGCGCCGCTCATCGCCGAGGTCGAGCCGCCGTTCGGCCCGAGACTGTCCTCCAGCACTGCGAGCGCAGGTGAACTGTCTCTCGCCTACGAGCAGCGTCTGGCCCTGGCGGCGGCGACGGGCGCGGGCATGCTCGTTCCCATGGGGTTCGAGGCCGCCAGCCGCCACCCGCTCGATGCCCAAGGCGGAGATGCGGAGCGTTTCTCGCAGGACCTGGAAGCGCCGCCGCTCAACCTCGGCGACGCGGTGCGCTCGGCCAACGCCTTGAGTGCAGAG
>CALMGB010000160.1 GCA_937863535.1 uncultured Caulobacteraceae bacterium | reverse complement strand
AGGATCACGGGCGCAAGCGCTAAGACCTGACGTAAGTTGGCCTCACCCCAGCCCGGCCGCCTCCGCCATCGCACTCGCGGTCAGCGCGCGCACCGCAGCGTTGCGCCCCAGCGTCCCCAGCACCCGCTCCACCGCGGCCATGCGGAACGGCTGGCCCGACACGTAGGGGGTCAGGGTGAAGCCCAGGCCGCGGCCGCCGCAGCGTTCAGCCCCGCCCTTGAGGTAGTCCACCGCCTCCAGCAGTTGCGCCGCCCAGTCGTCCTCGGACTGGCGGCGGTCAATCAAAAGGGTGCGGTCGTCCAGCTCGTTGGAGAGCGGCAGGGCGACCACCGCCCCCGCTTCGGTGCGCATCAGGGCCGGCGCCTCGTCCATCTCCCAGTCCAGGCAGATGTCGAAGTCTTGCGCAGCGATCAGGTCCAAGGTGGCGAACGACTGCTGGCGGGCCGGGCTCAGCCAGGTGCGGGGCGTGAGCCCCGCCGCCTCGAACCGCGCCCGGACCTCGGCCACCCAGGCGGCCTCGGTGGCACGGTCCAGCCCGCCCCAATGGATGTGCTCGGGCGACAGGCCGTAGGCGGCGAGCTCATGGCCGTCGTCCGCGATGGCGCGCACCAGCGGCTCCAGTCGCTCCAGCTGGAGCGCATTGACCGGGAAGGTGGCCTTGAGCCCCGCCGCCTTCAGCGCGTCGAGCAGGCGGAACACGCCGACCCGATTGCCGTAGTCGCGCGTGGTGTAGTGGCGAAGGTCCGGATAGGGCGTGACCATGGCCCCCGGCGACTTGAACGGCTTGCCGGAGGGGTCCAGCGCGTGGTGCTCGACCGGGACCACGATCATCAGTGCGAGCGGCCCGCCCCAGGGCCAACGGATTGGCGCAGACCCTGCAATGCGCCAGGCGTAGCGGTCCTGGTCGGCGCCGTAGCGGCGGCGCGGATAGGCCAGGTAGTCCTCAAGCAGCGGCATGGGCGCCCTCCGTATCCGTGAACCCCGTCCCGCCGGTGGCGAGGCCCCGGCCGGCGATGTCGGCCTGGGCGGCGTCCCAGCAGTGCTCGCGGTAGAAGCCGGCGATCTCGGCCGCGGTGGTGATCCACACGTCGTCGGCGTGGGCGGCCACATGGGCCAGCGCCTCGGCGAAGGGACGGATGCGGTGGGGCTGGGCGACCAGGTAGGCGTGCAGCGGGATGCACATCACCGTGCCGGACCGCTCGCCCTCCGCCAGCAGCCGGTCGAAGTGGCGCTTCAGCACCTCCGTGTAGCGCTCCGGCGTCATGGCCATCGCGCCGTAGGTGATGACGTCATTGACTTCCAGCGAATAGGGCATGGAGATCAGGCGGCCCGAGCGAGTCTTGATGGGCTGGGGCTGGTCGTCCTGGAACAGGTCGCAGGTGTACCAGAAGTCGTAATCGGCGATCAGGTCGAAGGTGCGCTCCGTGTGGGTCAGGGCGGGGGCGAGGTAGCCGCGGATGCGCTGGCCGGTGGCGGCCTGGATGCTGGCGATGGAATCCTCGATCACCGCGCGCTCCTGCGCCTCGTCCATGCCGTAGCTGTAGCGGGTGTTGTAGATGCCGTGGCTGAAGAACTCCCAGTCCCGCGCCACGCAGGCCTCGATGATTTCGGGGTGGTGGTCGATCAGGGCGGTTGAGAGCGAGATGGAGCCGCGCACGGCGAAGCGGTCCATCAGCTCCATCAGCCGCCAGTGTCCGACCCGGTTGCCCCAGTCGCGCTGGGAGTAGCCGACCACGTCGGGCTTTGGCCGGGGCCAGCCGGAACGCTGGGGGTTCACCGGCGGGTCGTACTCGTAGACTTCGATGTTGGGGGCGATCCAGAAGGCCAGCTTCTTGCCCCCAGGCCAAGTGATCTTGGGCCGGTCGCGATAGGGCCAGTAGTCGTAGAGGTTGGGATCGGCTCGCACGCGTCTCTCCTGCTACAGATAGGCCCAGGGGCGGCGCTGGGCGTCCGCGGCGCGGAAGGCCTCGATCTCGCCGCGCCGCTTGAAGGTC
The DNA here is from genome assembly GCA_937863535.1 of uncultured Caulobacteraceae bacterium. Classification (GTDB taxonomy): domain Bacteria; phylum Pseudomonadota; class Alphaproteobacteria; order Caulobacterales; family Caulobacteraceae; genus CAHJWH01. The sequence continues at coordinate 2,060 of CALMGB010000160.1, read as the reverse complement.
AGGTCGATGGCGTCCAGGCCGTGGAGCAGCATCTCCTTGGCCTCCGCCCCGATCTCGAACGCGTTCTCGTCGCCGTCTGGACCGGACAGGGTCTGGGTGGCCAAGTCCACGCAGATGCGGCGCACCTGCGGATCGGGGGCGACGGCGCGTGCCAAGCCCTCGATCCGTTCCTGTGCGGCCGGCACGGGGACGATGCCGTTGCGCACGCAATTGCCCTGGAAGATCGGGTTGAAGGAGGGCGCGATGACCACCCGGAAACCGTACTCCGCCAGCGCCCAGGCTGCGTGCTCGCGCGAGGAGCCGCAGCCGAAGTTCACCCCGCCGAGCAGGATCTGCGCGCCCGCATAGGCGCGGTCGTTCAACACGAAGCCGGGGTCGGGCTCGCGGCCGCCGATGTCGGTATAGCGCCAGCCGGCGAACAGACCCTCCGCCAGCCCCTGCTTGGAAACCGCCTTAATCTCACGCGAGGGGATAATGGCGTCGGTGTCGATGTTGGGCCGGATCAGCGGCGCGGCCACCGCGGCGAGGCGGGTGAAGGGCGCGGCGCTCACGGCCCGAGCTCCCGCGGATCGGCGATGCGGCCGACAACCGCGGAGGCCGCGACCGTCGCGGGCGACGCAAGGTGGGAGCGCACGCCCGGCCCCTGGCGGCTCTCAAAGTTGCGGTTGGTGGAGGTCACCACCCGGGCTTGGGGCGCAAAGCTCTCCGCGCCGGCGAAGAAGCACATGGAGCAGCCGGGCTCGCGCCACTCGAAGCCCGCGGCCCTGAACACCTGGTCCAGCCCTTCCGCCTCGGCCTCCCTGTTCACCGCCATGGAGCCGGGCCCGCAGATGGCGCGCACGCCCGCCGCCACCCTGCGCCCGCGCAGCACCGCCGCGGCGCTGCGCAGGTCGGAGAGGCGGCCGTTGGTGCAGGAGCCGATGAAGGCGGCGTCGACAGGCAGTCCGGCGAGCGCCTGCCCGGGCTGCAGGCCCATATAGGCCAGCGCCTTGTCGTAGCTTTCGCGGCTGTCCTGGTCCGCGACGTCCTCGAACGCCGGCGTGCGCCCGGAGAGCGGCACGGCGTGCTGGGGGCTCGTCCCCCATGTCACGGTCGGCGCAACCTCGGCGGCGTCGAAGCGGTGCTCCAGGTCGAACGCGGCGTCCGGGTCGCTCCGCAGCGTGGACCAGTGCGCCGCCGCCCGGTCCCAGGCCTGGTCCTGCGGCGCGTAGGGCCGGCCATGCAGGTAGTCCAGCGCGGCCGCATCGGGAGCGACCAGCGCGCCAAACGCGGACAGTTCGGCGGCCATGTTGCAGAGCGTCATGCGACCCTCCATCGACAGGGCCTCCACTGCTTCGCCGGCGTACTCCACCGCAAAACTCCTCGCCCCGCTGGCCGACAGCCGCGAGATGATGTGCAGGGCCAGGTCCTTGGCCGTCACGCCCGCGCCGAGCCGGCCGTCCACGGTGATGCGCAACGTCCGAGGTCGCTTCACCCTCAGCGTACCGGTCGCCATGGCGTGCTCCGCCTCGGTGGAGCCTACGCCCCAGGCGAGCGCCCCGAAGGCGCCCTGGGTCGAGGTGTGGCTGTCCGGGCAGACCACCGTCAGGCCCGGCAGCACTACCCCCTGCTCCGGCGAGATGACGTGCACGATGCCCTGGCGCGGGTCGCCAAGGTCGAACAGCTGCACCCCCGCCCGCTCCGCCGCCGCGCGCGTGGCGCGGATGAAGGCCCCGCCGGTGAGCATCAGGGTCTCGTCGGTGCGGCCGGGGCGGGTGTCCACCACGTGGTCCATGGTGCAGAACACCTGGCGTGGCGCCAGCAGGGGACGGCCAGCCGCCTGCAGGCTCTCCAGGGCGATGGAGCCCGTGCGCTCGTGCAGGAACACCCGGGCCACCAGCCCCAGGGCCTCGCCCCCGCCGAGGTCGGCCACCAGGGGCTCCCGCCACAGTTTCTCGAACAGGGTAAGCGAGACCATGCCGGTGCGGCTCAGGCGGCCGCGCGCGCGGCGACCAGGGCGTCGGCCTCCGCGTCGAGGCCGGCGGCGCAGGCGGCGACGAGCGCCTCTGTTTCGGTCTCGT
>CALMGB010000159.1 GCA_937863535.1 uncultured Caulobacteraceae bacterium | reverse complement strand
CGAGATGTTCGAGCGGGCCCTGGCCGAAGCCTGCGGCGCGCGCCACGCGGTGGCCTGTTCCTCCGGCACCGCCGCGCTGCAACTGGGCCTGGCCTGCCTGGACGTGGGGCCGGGCGACGTCTGCATCGTGCCTGCGGTGACCTTCCTGTCCACGGCCACGGCCGCCCGGCTGCTCGGGGCGGAGGTCCGCTTCGCCGATGTCGACGTCGACACGGGACTGATGACGGCCGCGACCCTGGCCGCCGCGCTGGCGCAGGGTGGCCCGGTGAAGGCCGTCCTGCCTGTGCACCTCGGCGGTCGCCTCTGTGACACGGAAGCCATCACCGCCCTGGCGCACGGAGCCGGCGCTACAGTGGTGGAGGACGCCTGCCACGCGCTGGGGGGCTTCGACGGGCTCGGCCGCCCGGTCGGGGCTTGCCGGAATTCGGACACCGCCTGTTTCGCGTTCCACCCGGTCAAGACGATCGCCGCGGGGGAGGGGGGGGCGCTCACCCTGAACGATCCTGCGCGGGCGGAGCGGGCGCGGCGGCTGCGCAACCACGGGGTGACGCGCGACCCCGCCCTGATGGGTGAGCCGGGCTCGTTCGGCCCCGAAGGCCGGCCGGAACCCTGGGCCTACGAACAGCTGGAACTCGGCTTCAACCTGCGCCTGGACGAGATGTCGGCGGCGCTCGGGCTCAGCCAGCTCGCCAAGCTGCAGCGGTTCGTCGAGCGTCGCCGCGCACTCGCCGCCGCCTACGACGCCGCGCTCGCGCCCCTGGCGCCTCGTGTGCGCGTGGTCTCCCGGCCGCCCCACGCACGCTGGGGCCTGCACCTCTACACCGTGCTGCTGGACGAGCCGAACCTGGCGGCCAGGCGCGGAGCCGTCATCGACGCCCTGGCGACGGCCGGTATCGGGGCGCAGGTGCATTACATCCCGCTCTACCGCCAACCCCTCTTCCGCGAGCGTTACGGCCCCTTGCGATTGGCGGGCGCGGAGGCCTACTACAGCCGGGTGCTGGCCCTGCCGCTGCATCCCTCCATGCTCGACGCCGACGTGGATCGGGTGGCTCACGCCCTGGCTGTGGCGATCGGCGACTGAGGTCCGTTGCGGTCCGGCTGCGACCAACGGCCCAGAGCCGATGGTTTGTCGCAGCCCGTACGCTCTCCTACAAGCAGCGTCTGTGGCTGCGCGCCGGAGCTTTTCTCGATGACCATCCAGCAAGTCCCCACCCCTTCGGGCGAGCTCACCGGCCAGGTGCTGTTCTACAGCAAGCCCGAGCCGCTCTCGCCGGAGGCGCACGGCAAGCTCGGCTTCAAGCGGCTGGACGCGCCCTTCGCCTTCGCCGCCTCCGCCCACATCCTGCCGCTGCAGGTCAGCGAGTTCGGCCTCGCCGCCCTCAACTACCCCGTCATCTTCGCGGGCGAGCAGAAGACGCCCATGGCCATCCTTGGCATCCGCCAGGGCGACAACCTGTTCGTGGGCTCCGATGGCCGCTACGAAGACGGCGCCTACATCCCGAGCTTCATCCGCCGCTACCCCTTCGTGCTGGCGGGCGGGGAGGAGAACGAGCAGCTGATCGTCTGTATCGACCGCGACGCGCCGATGCTGACTGAAGGCGGCGAGACGCCGCTGTTTGTGGACGGCAAGCTCTCCAGCTTCGCCCAGAACGCAGTCGACTTCTGCAGCAACTTCGAGACCGAGCGGCGGCGCACCGACCTGTTCGTAGCCAGGGTCAAGGAGCTCGACCTGTTCGAAGCCAAGGCCGCCACCTTCACCCCGCGCATGGCCGACGGGACCCAGGGTCAGCCGGTCCAGATCGCCGACTACTTCGCGGTGTCGGAGGAGAAGCTGAACGCCCTGTCGGACAAGGACCTGCGCGAGATGCATCTCAGCGGTGCGCTCCGCCAGATCAGCGCCCACCTGATCTCCATGTTCAACTGGGAGCGCCTGGTTGGCCGGGCGGCCAACCGGGCGCCCGTCGCCGGCCACGCCTAGGCGCCCCAGCTTCGCTGACGTCCGCGTCAGCAATGCTGCACGCCGGCCGCGTTCCCTGGCGCTGAGCCGTGGCCTATATGCACCCCTCGCATGACGAGACGGGGAGCTAGGCGATGGCATTGCAGCTGGGCGACACGGTTCCGGATTTCACCCAGGATTCCACCGAAGGCCCGATCCACCTGTACGACTGGGCGGCTGGCTCCTGGGTGGTGCTGTTCTCCCATCCGAAGAACCACACCCCCGTCTGCACCACCGAACTCGGGGCGGTCGCCAAGCTGAAGCCGGAGTTCGACAGGCGGGGCGTGAAGGTGCTGGGCCTGTCGGTGGACGCACCCGGCAACCACGCCGGATGGGTCGCCGACATCGAGCAGACCCAGGGCGCGAAGCTGAACTTCCCGCTGCTGGCCGATCACGACCGCAAGGTGGCCAGCCTCTACGGCATGATCCACCCGAACGCCTCGGACACCATGACCGTCCGCTCGGTCTTCATCATCGATCCTAAGCTGAAGCTGCGGCTCAGCCTGACCTACCCGGCATCCACCGGCCGGAATTTCGACGAGATGATCAGGGTGATCGACTCGCTGCAGCTCACCGACGGACACAAGGTCGCGACGCCCGCCAACTGGAAGTCGGGCGAGGACGTGATCATCGTCCCGTCCGTCACCGACGAACAGGCGCGCGAGCTGTTCCCGGCGGGATGGACCGAGCTGAAGCCATATCTCAGGACGGTGAAGCAGCCCACCTGACTGCCTCTCCCGCAGAGAGAAGGGGTTACTCCTCCTCGTCCGGCAAGCCGACGATGTGGAAGCCGGCGTCCACGTGGATGACTTCGCCGGTGGTCGAGCGTCCAAGGTCCGAGAGCAGCCAGAGCGCGCAGCCACCCACGCTATCCACCGCAGTGTCCTCGCGCAGCGGCGCCCAGGTTCGGCCGAGGGACAGCATGCCCCGCCCACCGGAGATGCCCGCCAGAGACAGCGTCCGCACCGCACCCGCCGAGATGGCGTTGGCGCGGATCTTCTGCGGGCCGAGATCGCGGGCGATGTAACGGGTCGAGGCCTCCAGCGCCGCCTTGGCCACGCCCATGACGTTGTAGTTCGGGATGGTCCGCTCCGAACCCAGATAGGTCAGGGTCACCAGCGAGCCGCCGTTCGGCATCAGCTTCGCCGCCCGCCGCGACACGTCCACGAAGGAGTAGGCGCTGATGTCCATGGAGCGCGCGAAGTTGGCGCGGGTGGTGATCTCCACGAAGGAGCCTTTCAGCTCGGCCTTGTCGGAGAAGGCGATGGCGTGGACCACGAAGTCCAGCGCGCCGAAGGTCTCCTCCACCGTCTTGAAGGCAGCGTCCATGGACGCGTCGTCGGTGACCTCGCAGGAGATCAGCGTCTTCACCCCGATGCTCTCGGCGAGCGGACGGACGCGCTTTTCCATGCTGTCCAGGAGGGTGAAGGCCATCTCCGCCCCATGCGACGCGAGCACGCGCGCGATGCCCCAGGCGATGGAGTCCTTGTTCGCCACGCCCATCACCACGCCGCGCTTGCCCGCCATCAGCGCGCCCTTGGGCAGTGTGTCTGAGGGGCGCTCCTGCTCTTCGGCCATGTATCCTCCCGATTCCGCCGCTTCGGCGTAAGCGACCCGGTCTAGGGCCTCGCCGAGTGCGCCTCAACACGCCTGTCGCGGCGCGAGGCTATTGCGGACGGCCTGTCGCAGGATCGGTTTTGGTCTTGTCGGTCTTGGAGGACTGCTCGGCGCCCTCGGGCTCGGTCGAGGGGCGGGGCGGGTTGTCGCCGCCCGACTTCATGTTATCGTTCTCGGTGCCGTGGCTGTGGTCGCGACCGCTGTCGAGGGGATTGTTGCGGTCGTCCGGCATGGTGGGGTCAGGCATCTGCGGCGCTCCTGTCATGGAGGAACGCGGTTGTGCGCCGGGACGATCCGCTGGGAGGCCTAGTCCACCCGCACCACAAGGCCGCCAGGTAGCAGCTCCGCCCGTCCGGCGAGCGACAACTCCACTAGCGCCGCCAGAACACCGGGCGCCGGTTCGCCCAGGGCGCGCACGACCTCGTCGCGCGGGATCGGCGTGGGCGAGAGCAGGGCGTAGGCGCGATCCCGCAGCCGGTCCGCGGCCGCGTCGAGCGCCACCTGGTCCTCCGTCCCGGACGCGAACAGGTCCAGCGGGGGCTCGCGCGTCTGTCGCAGGTCGGCCAGGACGCGGAGCACGTCGTCGACGCCCTCACACAGCGCCGCCCCTTGGCGGATCAGCTCGTTGGGACCCTTGGCGCGCGGATCGAGGGGCGAACCGGGGACGGCGAACACCTCGCGCCCCTGCTCGGCGGCGAGTCGCGCGGTGATCAGGGAGCCGGAGCGGGGTTCGGCCTCCACCACCACAACGCCCAGCGACAGGCCGGAGATGATGCGGTTGCGGCGTGGGAAGTCCCGGGCGGTGGCGCGCCGGCCCACTGCATTCTCCGACACGATGCAGCCCTGGGCGAGGATGCGCTCATATAGGCCAACGTGTTCGGGAGGATAGACGTCGTCCACGCCGCCGGCCAGCACCGCCGCCGTGCCGCTCGCCAGCGCGACCTCGTGCGCAGCGCCGTCCACCCCCCTGGCCATGCCTGAGACGACCACATAGCCAGCCCGT
>CALMGB010000158.1 GCA_937863535.1 uncultured Caulobacteraceae bacterium | reverse complement strand
TGGCGCTGGGCGTCGTCGGCATCGTCACCCTGCTGATCCTGCCGCTGCCGGCGAAGATGATTGACATGATCAAGGAAGTCTCCCTAACAAAAAAAAAAATAATCCTGATGACGGCGCTGCTCATCAACAAGCCGCTGGAGTTCACCGCCTTCCCCAGCGTGCTGCTGGCCACCACCCTGTTCCGGCTGGGCCTGGACGTAGCCTCAACGAGGCTCGTGCTGACCCACGGCCACGAAGGCGGCGATCCGGCCGGTCACGTGATCCAGGCCTTCGGCGCACTGATGATGGGCGGCAACTTCGTCATCGGGGTGATCGTGTTCATCATCCTGGTGGTGGTGAACTTCGTGGTCATCACCAAGGGCTCCACCCGCATCGCCGAGGTCGCCGCCCGCTTTGCCTTGGACTCCATGCCGGGCAAGCAGATGGCCATCGACGCCGATCTCTCCTCCGGCCTGATCAACCAGGACGACGCGAGGAAGCGCCGCAAGGAGCTGGAACAGGAGAGCACCTTCTTCGGGGCCATGGACGGCGCGTCCAAGTTCGTGCGTGGCGATGCGGTCGCCGGCATGATCATCCTGGGCGTCAACATCGTCGGTGGCATGCTGATCGGGGTGCTGCAGCACCACGTGTCCTTCGCCACCGCCGCCTCGACCTACACTGTGCTGACCATAGGCGAGGGCCTGGTCAGCCAGGTGCCGGCGCTGGTCATCTCCATCGCCGCCGGCTTCCTGGTCTCCAAGGCGGGCGTCGAAGGCTCGGCCGACAAGGCGCTGGTGGCGCAATTGGCCACCAATCCGGTGAGCCTCGGCATGGTGTCTGCGGCGGCGGGCGTGATGGCGGTGGTGCCGGGCATGCCGCTGCTGCCCTTCGCCGGCATCGCGCTCGGCGCCGGCGCCCTGGCGTGGAAGTCGTCGCACAAACCTAACACCGTGACGGCGGACGGAGCCGCAGCGGCGCCGACCGAGGCGCCGGAGGAGCCGATCTCCACGGCCCTGGCCATCGACGACGTGAAGATCGAGCTGGGTTACGGCCTGCTCAGCCTGATCAACGACGTGGACGGGCGAAAGCTGACCGATCAGGTTCGCGCGCTCCGCCGTACGCTGGCCAGCGACTACGGCTTCGTCATGCCGTCGGTCCGCATCCTCGACAACATGCGCCTGCCCAACCAGGGCTACGCTCTGCGCATCAAGGAGATGGAGGCGGGGACCGGCGAGGTGCGGATCGGGAGCCTGATGTGCATGGACCCCCGCGGCGGCCAGGTGGAGCTGCCGGGCGAGCACATGCGCGAGCCCGCCTTCGGCCTGCCCGCCACCTGGGTCGACGACAGCTTGCGGGAGGAGGCGAGCTTCCGCGGTTACACCATCGTGGACCCGGCGACCGTTCTTACCACCCACCTGACCGAGGTGCTGAAGGACAACATGAGCGACCTGCTCTCCTATGCGGAGGTGCAGAAGCTGCTCAAGGAGCTGACGCCGGAGCAGAAGAAGCTGGCCGACGACATCATACCCAGCGTCGTCTCCGCCACCACCGTCCAGCGGGTTCTGCAGGCGCTGCTCAAGGAGCGGGTGTCGATCCGCGACCTGTCCATGATTCTGGAGGGGATCGGCGAGGCGGCCGGCCAGTCCGCCGGCGTCACCACCTTGGTGGAGCACGTGCGCGGCCGGCTGGCCCGCCAGCTCTGCTGGGCCAACCGCGCCGACGACGGGAGTCTGCCCATCATAACCCTCTCGCCCGACTGGGAGCAGAGCTTCGCCGACGCGCTGATCGGCTCGGGCGAGGACAAGCAGCTGGCGCTCGCCCCCTCCAAGCTGCAGGGCTTCATTCGTAGCGTGCGCGAGACCTTTGACCGGGCGGCCCAGGCGGGCGAGACCGGCGTGCTGCTGACCAGCCCGAGCGTGCGGCCCTACGTGCGCTCCATCGTCGAACGCTTCCGCGGACAAACGGTGGTGATGTCGCAGAACGAGATCCACCCGCGCGCGAGGCTGAAGACGGTGGGGCAGATCTAGCGCCCTCTTCCCTCGCGGGAGAAGGGATCAGGCCGTCATCAGCCTTCCATCCACCACCTGCACAGGCCAGGGCGTCAGTAGCGCTCCGGCGCACGGGCCGCCGACACATCCTCCGTCTTCGATGCGGAACAGGGCGCCGTGCCAGCTGCACTGGATCAGGCTCCCGTCGAGCGTCAGATAGACATCGAGCGCTTGCGGCAAGGGCAGGCCGGCGTGGGGGCAGCGGTCGACATAGCCGTGCACCGCACCATCCTTGCGCACCACGAAGCCGTGGAAGTAGGCCTCGCCGATCTGCAGCACGAAACCGCGCGCACCAGGATCAGGGAGCAGGTCCAGCTCGCAGAGCTCGACGCCGGCGGGGGTCGCAGGGGCCCGCAGGCGAACAGCCGGCGGATCGCTCACCATGGGGCTCAGGCAGCCAGTTGATCCAGCATCCCGAGCGACTCGGCGACCGGGCGGCAGGTCAGCTTGCCGGCTTTCACGTTCAGCCCCGCCGCGAAGCCGGGGTCGGAGGCGAAGGCGGCGTCCATGCCCATGTCGGCCAGCTTCATCCCGTACGGCGCGGTGGCCGCGCCCAGCGGGTT
>CALMGB010000157.1 GCA_937863535.1 uncultured Caulobacteraceae bacterium | reverse complement strand
CGCCGAGACGGAGCGCCCGGGCGGGGGCCGGCGCGCTTCCGCAATAGCCCCGGCGCAGCCGCCGTCGCCAGGCCGCCCGTCGCCAAGCGATGCGGGCAGGCTCCAGCACGGCGTCGCAGGCGGCGGTGTCCTCGCCCGCATGGTCGGCGACCAGGCTGGCCAAGCCACCCTCGGCGCGGCCGACGCGGCGGGCGGAGGTCCAGACCCGCGCGTCCAGGCAGTGGCGCACCGGGACGTCGTGGCGACGCAGTTGCTCGACGAAGGCGCGATCCTCCGCCAGGGGCTGCGGCGGCAGGCCGCCGACCCGGCGATAGGCCGAGGCGGTCACCGCGAGGTTCGCGCCCCAGGCCCAGATGTGGTTCGGCCAGGGATTGTGGGCTTCCGGATCGGCATGCGCGACGATCTCGGCCTGCAGGGCGGAGTAGAGGCCTTCGCGGCGCCGCGCGTCGCTGAAGGCTATCTGGTCAGCCTCGTGGGGATCGAAGTCGACGGCGCCCGCCACCGCCTCCGCGCCCGCGTCCACCGCCTTCCATAGCCGCGCGATCCAGTCCGGCCGAGGACGACTGTCCGCATCCGTGGTGCAGATCAGGCCCGCACGCCCCTGGGGGATCAGGTCTGCGGCCAGGTCCATGGCCGCCTTGCGGGCGGCGCCGGCATTGGCGCTGCAGGGCGGCAGGGTCGCCTCCACCACCTGTATGGCGCCGCCCGAGCGGCGGGCGATCTGGGCGGTCTCGTCGCGGCAGTTGTTGGCCAGCACCACCAGCTGGATGGCGCCCGCGGGCAGGGGAACTCCCTCCAGGTCGCGCTGCTCGAGCAGAGCCGTGAGGCAGGCGCTGATCCGCTCCGCCTCGTTGCAGGCGGGCACGGCCACCACGGTGGGCGCCCCGTGAGCCTTCAAGAGTGGGACCGGGGACGCAGCACAAACACGCAACACTTGCGAGGTTGAGGGGTTCCGCGGGGGTGAAGTCTGTCGGCGAGGAGAGGTGGACGGCGGCCGGGGCGCGGGCGGCTTTCGCCTCGGCGCCGGTCGTACCGATTGGCGCGCTGTCCCCGAGAGGGTCGCTGCTCGTGGTGGCGCCCCATCCCGACGATGAAAGCCTGGGCTGTGGCGGCCTGATCGCCCTGAGCGCCCAGGCCGGCGCCAAGGTGCGTGTGGCCGCCCTCACGAATGGGGAGGCCTCGCATCCGAACTCCGGCGCCTACCCGCCCGCGCGCCTCGCCGAACTCCGCAGGTCGGAGCTGAAAGCGGCCATGAACCTGCTCGGCGGCGGCGCCGCCTTGGCGGTCGAGAGCTTCGGCGCCCCGGACGGCCGGCTGGAGACCTGCGAGGCGGCGGCGCAGAGCTGGCTCGACCGCGTCTGCGCTCCTGATCCGCCTGCGGCGGTGTTCGTGACCTGGGCCGCCGACCCGCATCCGGATCACAAGGCCGCCTTTCGGATCGCCGCGCATCAGGCCGCCGTCTGGGGCGCGGCGCTGTTCGCCTATCCGGTCTGGGGCCTGACCCTGGCGGAAGAGGACGACGTCGGCCCGATCGCGCCCTGCCTGAGGCTGGACGTGTCCTTGGTGCTCGATCTCAAGCGCAGCGCCATCGCCGCGCACCGCTCCCAGACCACCTCCCTGATCGACGACGACCCGGAAGGCTTCCGCCTCTCCGCGGCGGATCTGGCGCGCCACCTCGGCCCCTGCGAGGTCTTCATGCGGGTGGACGCCGGCGCTTAGGGACCGCCTCCCGTGGAAGCTCCTCAGGAAGACGAAGGGTGTTCAATTCACAGACGTTCGTCATGCTGAGGAACGAGCTTGCTCGCGTTTCGAAGCGTGCAGACCAGCCAACCGCGCCTTCCCAGGCGGTCTTTCAGGTGACGGCGGCGCGGGTGCTGTAGGCGGGATCGCGCCAGCCGCCGCTGGCCAGCACCTGCTGCAAGGCGGACGCTGCGCGCCAGACGTCCTCGAAACCGAGGTACAGGCCGGGAAAGCCGAAGCGCAGGACGTCTGGCGCGCGGAAGTCGCCGATCACGCCCTCCGCGATCAGCGCCTGCATGACGGGATAGCCGTCCGCATGGCGGAAGGAGACCTGGGCCCCCCGCGGACCCGTCCGGGGCGTCACAAGCTCCAGGCCGAGGCCGCCGCAACGCGCCTCGACGGCTGAGATGAAGGCGTCGCACAGCGCCTGGGACTTGGCGAACAGGGCGTCCCGGTCCGCATCGAGCATTATATCCAGCCCGGCTTCCAGCGCCGCCATGCCGAGGATGGGCGGGGTGCCGCATAGGAAGCGCTTCAGGCCGTCGGCCGGCTGGTAGGTGTCGGCGAAGTCGAACGGTGCGGCGTGGCCCAGCCACCCGGCGAGCGGCGAGCGGAGCCGGGCCTGGAGCCGGCGGGCGACGTAGAGGAAGCCGGGCGCTCCCGGTCCGCCGTTCAGGAACTTGTAGCCGCAGCCGACGGCCAGGTCCGCGCCCGCGGCGCCAAGCTCGACCGGCACCGCGCCTGCGCTGTGGCTCAGGTCCCAGAGCGCCAGGGCGCCGTGATCGTGGGCGGCGCGGGTCATCGCCGCCATGTCGAAGGCCTCGCCCGTCCGGTAGTGGACGTGGGTGAGCAGGAGCACGCCCACCCGTTCGTCCAGGGCGCTGGCGAGGCTGTCGCGTCCGACGGTGCGCACCTCCACCCCCGGCATGAGCTCGGCCAGGCCTTGGGCCATGTAGATGTCGGTCGGGAAGTTGCCGGCCTCGGTCAGGATCACGGGCCGGTCAGGGGCGGCCTTCAGCGCCGCGGCGAGAAGCTTGAACAGGTTGACGGAGGTGGAGTCGGCCACCAGCACCTCCTCGTCGTCCGCGCCGACCAGCCGGGCGACCTTGGCGCCGAGACGGGTCGGCTGGTCGATCCAGCCCGCCGCCGACCAGCTCCGGATCAGGCCGTCGCCCCACTCCGCCTCCATGACGCCGAGCAGGCGGTCGACGGCGATGGCGGGCAGCGGGCCGAGCGAGTTGCCGTCCAGGTAGACGACCCCGGGCGGCAGGCGAAAGCGGTCACGGAACGGGCGCAGCGGATCGGCCGCATCGAGCGCCCGGGCCGCCTCCCGGGTGAGCGTCGCTCGTGTTCCGCCCATGCCCAGATCGCTCCTCCGCCGAGCCCACTCTGCGCCGCGAGCGGAGCGCCGTGTCTAGCCGCTCGCCGGCGAAGAGGCCACGCCGGCGCGCGAACGACCGAAGGCGGTTTGCCGGGCGCCTCCGATGAGCCATCTTCAATGCCGTGCACCCTGATTCGCCAGCGCCCTCCACCGGCCGGCCGGGCTTCTATGAGTTC
>CALMGB010000156.1:16823-17824 GCA_937863535.1 uncultured Caulobacteraceae bacterium | reverse complement strand
CCCGAGCGCAGCGCCTCGCGGGCGCGTTCCAGGCGCGCGCCCTGGCTCTCCACATAGAAGGCCCCCAGCATCCGGCCGCCCGGCCGGGCGACGAAGGCGACTTCCGCCTCGAAGCTCGGCGCGCCGAGCAGGGCGATCTCCACCGCCGATCTGCGGGCGACACCGCCCTCGCGCCAGGCCTGCTCGAACAAGGCGGCGAGTTCGCTCGACGGCGCCAGCATGGACAGAAGGGATCGGCGCGAGAGGGTGGCCAACGCCTGGCCGAACAGCACCTCCGCAGCCTCGTTGGCGATCAGCACCTTGGCGTCGGGCGCGAACACCAGCGCAGCCCATGGACCGGCGTCGAAAGCCGCCGCGCCCAGCGCCTCACGCATGTCGGCTTGCGGCAGGATTGTCCGAGTTGGCGGCATGCAGGTCAGCTCTGCCACACGAAGCGGCTTTTCGATCTCCCACTCCTAGGCCCGCTCGTGTGCATCATCGCATAAAGACGGCATATGCTTTTTATTCAAGCATTCTGATCGCCAGAGCCCGATGCGAAGGCAGGTCTCAGAAAAATGCTGACGTGCAGCCTCGTGGGATGTCGTGGGACTGGACCCGTCCGGGGCGCCCGTCCTCAAACGGCTCGGAGGGCGTCTCCGAGGGATGAGGCGGGCGCAGGGGAATTACAACCGTGAAGCTAATCATGGCGGTCATCAAGCCGTTCAAGGTCGACGACGTCCGCGAAAGCCTGACCGCCGCCGGCGTCGACGGACTGACAATCAGCGAGGTCAAGGGCTATGGCCGTCAGAAGGGCCAGACCGAGATCTATCGGGGGGCGGAGTACGCCATCAACTTCCTGCCCAAGGTAAAGGTGGAGGTGGTGGTGGCCGACGATCTGGTGGAGCGGGCGGTCGAGGTGATCCGCGCCGCAGCCCACACCGGCAAGATCGGCGACGGCAAGGTCTTCGTGCTGGACGTGGAGCAGGCGGCGGGCATCACGCTGACGGAGAGCTGCGCGATGC
>CALMGB010000156.1:0-16813 GCA_937863535.1 uncultured Caulobacteraceae bacterium | reverse complement strand
TGGACGTGGAGCAGGCGGGGCGCATCCGCACCGGCGAGACCGGCGCGGCGGCGCTGTGATGGGGGGGGACACGAACGACATGGCCCCTTTCCCTCTCAGCCTCGGTTCGAAGCTTCTGCGCTCGCGCGGCCTGGCCAGCCTCGCCCTGGCCAGCGCGCTCACGGTATCGCTGGCCGCCCATCCGCTTCACGCGCAGCCCGCTCCGCCCAGCGCTGCGCCGCTCGCCACTGCGGCGGTTCCCACCCCCGCCCTGAACGCGACGGGACCCGCCGCGTCGCCGGCGGCGGCGCCCTCGACCGTCACGACAACGCCCGCGGCATCCTCCACCGCACCGTTCAAGACCGACAGCGGCGACACCGCCTGGATGCTCACCTCCGCGGCCCTGGTGCTGATGATGACCATCCCTGGCCTGGCCTTGTTCTACGGCGGCATGGTTCGCAAGAAGAACGTCATCGCCACCGTGGCCCAGTCCTTCGCCATCACTGCGGTAGTCACCCTGGTCTGGTTCGTCTGCGCCTATTCCATCGCCTTCGGAACCGATGCGAGCCCAGGGGCCAACAAGGTCTGGGGAGGAACGGCCAACTTCATGCTGAAGTCCGTGGCCATGGACAAGTCATACAGCATCGCCGGCGCGACGCTCACCATCCCCGAGTACGTATACATGATGTACCAGATGACTTTCGCCATCATCACGCCGGCCCTGGTCTGCGGCGCGTTCGCGGAGCGATTCAAGTTCTCCGCCCTGCTGCTGTTCACGGTGCTGTGGTCGATCTTCGTCTATGCGCCCATCGCCCACTGGGTGTGGGGAGGCGGGTTCCTGGGCGGTCTCGGCGTGCTCGACTTCGCCGGCGGCACAGTCGTGCACATCAACGCCGGCGTGGCGGGCCTGGTGTGCGCGCTGGTGCTCGGCCCGCGCAAGGGCCTGGGCCACGACAATATGGCGCCCAACAACCTGGTCTACACCATGATCGGAGCCAGCCTGCTGTGGGTCGGATGGTTTGGCTTCAACGCCGGTTCAGCGGTCGGCGCCAACGCATTGGCCGGCGTGGCCATGGCCAACACCCAGATCGCCACGGCGGCGGCGGCGATCGCCTGGATGGCGGTGGAGTGGGCGCATCGCAGGAAGCCGACCCTTCTCGGCATGGCGTCGGGCGCGGTGGCCGGGCTGGTGGCGGTGACGCCGGCCTCCGGCTTCGTGGCGCCCAGCGGCGCGCTCTGGATCGGCCTTGCGGCGGGCGCGCTCTGCTACTGCTCGGCGGTGTTCCTGAAGAACGCCTTGAAGTACGACGACAGCCTGGACGCCTTCGGCGTGCACGGCGTGGGCGGTTTCATTGGCGCGATCCTGACCGGGGTGTTCGCCGACGCCGCCATCAACCCGGCGGGCAAGGTGCACTCGGTGATCACCCAGTTCGAGGGCTGCGTCGGCACCATCGCCTGGTCGGGCGTGGTCACCTTCCTGATCCTGATGGTGTGCAAGGTCACCACCGGCCTCCGCGTCACCGAGGAGGAAGAAGTGATGGGGCTCGACCTTGCGCTCCACGGCGAGGCGATGCACGACTAGCCCGTCTCGCCCACACAGAACCTCAGCGGCGCGCCGTCCGCTCATCTACGCGCGCAGCAACCCTCCCCGGAGCCCTACATGACGCCCGAAGAAGTCCATGCCCTGATCAAGGAAAAGGAAGTCAAGTATGTCGACGTCCGGTTCACCGACATCCGCGGCCGGATGCAGCACGTCACCTTCGACCTGGACCTCGTGGACGACGACTTCCTCACCGAAGGCACCATGTTCGACGGCTCTTCCATCGCTGGATGGAAGGTGATCAACGACTCTGACATGCTGCTGCGGCCGGACCTGAAGACCGCCTACATCGACCCCTTCTACCAGCAGACCACGCTCTTCCTGTTCTGCGACGTGGTGACCCCCGATACCGGCGAGCCCTACAACCGCGATCCCCGCTCCATCGCCAAGAAGGCCCTGACCTACGTCCAGTCGGCCGGCGTGGGCGACCAAGTCTACTTCGGTCCGGAAGCTGAGTTTTTCATCTTCGATGACGTGAAGTGGAACACCAGCTACAACAATACCGGCTACAGCTTCGACTCCGTGGAGCTGCCGGCAAATACCGGCAAGATCTATGAAGAGGGCAACATGGGCCATCGCCCAGGCCCCAAGGGCGGCTACTTTCCCGTCAACCCCACCGATAGCGCCCAGGACCTCCGAGGCGAGATGCTGAGCGTGATGGGCGAGCTTGGGCTTGACCCCGAAAAGCACCACCACGAGGTGGCGCCCGCCCAGCATGAACTGGGGCTGAAGTTCAGCGACCTCCTGACCATGGCCGACCGGCTGCAACTCTACAAATACGTGATCCACAACGTGGCCTCGGCCTATGGCAAGACCGCCACCTTCATGGCCAAGCCGTACTTCGGCGACAACGGCTCGGGCATGCACTGCCACCAGTCGATCTGGAAGGACGGCAAGCCGCTGTTCGCCGGCGACAAGTACGCCGGCCTGTCGGAGACCTGCCTCTTTTATATCGGCGGCATCATCAAGCATGCCAAGGCCATCAACGCCTTCGCCAACTCCACCACCAACAGCTACAAGCGGCTTGTGCCAGGCTATGAGGCGCCGGTGAAGCTGGCCTATTCCGCCCGCAATCGCTCCGCCTCCATCCGCATCCCGTGGGTGTCCTCGCCCAAGGGCAAGCGGATCGAAGTCCGCTTCCCCGACCCCATGGGCAACCCCTACCTGACCTTCGTGGCCCTGCTGATGGCCGGCCTGGACGGCATCGAGAACAAGATCGATCCGGGCGGCCCGATGGACAAGAACCTCTACGACCTACCCGCGGCCGAGCAGAAGAACGTGCCCGAGGTCTGCGGCAGCTTACGCGAAGCGTTGGAGAACCTCGACAAGGACCGCGCCTTCCTGAAGAAGGGAGGGGTGATGGATGACGACTTCATCGACGCCTACATCGAGCTGAAGATGGAAGAGGTCGCAAGGCTGCAGCTCCACCCTCACCCGGTGGAATTCGACATGTACTACAGCTGCTGATTTCTCATCCGCCGCTGCGTAGCGGCGGAGGTGGCGCGGTGCGGACGCAACGTGACGGAGGGGGCTTGTAGGGCGTGATCCAGGCCGCTGCGCCCGGGGAGCCCCTCCACCACGCTATGCGTGGTCCCCCTCCCCCGCTTCGCAGGGCAGGATAGCTAAGGCCAAGGATCGCTGTGGACTTGAAAACGCTGCTGTTCTCGTTTTTGCTGGCCTGCGCTGCGAGCAGCGTCCGCGCCGCAACTCCGGTCTACACCTACCAAGTGGTGCGCACCTTCCCCCACGACGTGGGGGCCTTCACCGAGGGTCTGTTCTACGAGGATGGAGTGCTGTGGGAGAGCACGGGCCTGCCGGGCCACTCCTTTGTGCGCAAGGAGATGCTGGATACCGGGCAGGTCCTGCAGCAGCACGACCTGCCTTCGCGGGATTTCGGCGAGGGCATCGTGCGCTGGGGCGGGCTTCTCTACCAGCTCACCTGGCAGGAGCACTTCGGCTACGTTTACGACGCCCGGAGCTTGGCGGTGCGCGCGCAGTTCCACTATCCGGGCGAGGGCTGGGCTCTCACAAAGGATGCCCGCCACATCTACATGAGCGACGGAACGCCGGACCTCCGCGTGCTCGACCCCCGGACGATGGGGGAGGAGCGCCGCATTCACGTCACCGACGAGGGGCGCCCGGTCTCCAACCTCAACGAGCTGGAGTGGGTGAAGGGCGAGATCTACGCCGATATCTGGCAGACCAACCTGATCGCCCGGATCGATCCGGCGAGCGGACATGTGGTCGGCTGGATTGACCTGGCCGGCCTGCTGCCCCGCGCCGACATCACGCCGGGCCGCACCGACGTGCTGAACGGCATCGCCTACGACGCCGCCTACGACCGGTTGTTCGTCACCGGCAAGAACTGGCCCAAGCTGTTCCAGATCACATTGAAACCGCGGCCCTAGCCCAGTCCCCTAACGGACAAGGGTTACTTTCGCGGGCCCTTCAGCTTGCCTATTTGCCGCTTCGAACTCTGCGGCCGTAACACGGGCTTGCGGGAGGCCGGTGCGGCGTTGTCGCCTCGTCCGTGCGGTCGCTTGCGGTCCCGCGCCGGCGGCAGGTCGGGCTCGGCGAGAGGCGTGATGCGGACATCGTCAGCGCCTTCCTGGACCGCGGTTGCGAAGCGTGCGGCGGCGCTGGCGGCGATCTCGAAGCGGGTCTCGCGATCGAAGACCCGGATGGCCCCGATTTCGGCCTTGGTGACGTGGCCCCGTCGGCAGATTAGCGGCAGCAGCCAGCGCGCCTCCGCGTTCTTGCTGCGTCCAATGTCGATGCGGAACCAGGTCGAGCCATCAAAGCCCGCGCGCGGCGCCGAACGGGCGGCGGCGGGCTCCGGCGTGGCGTCCACCAAGTCCTCAGGCGCCGGCAGGCTCGCGCGGCGCGCCCGGACCAGGGCGGCCACGACCTGCTCGGCGTCTGCGTCGGCCAGCAGGGCGCGGGCGACCGCCACGTCGTCCTCCGAGGCCTCGCCAGCGGGGCGGAGCTGGTCCACCAGCCGCGCCTGGTCGCGCTCGCGCACCTCGTCGGCCGTGGGCGCAGGTCCCCAGCTGGCCTGGATGTGCGCCAGCCGCAGCAACGCCTCCAGCCTGCGGCGACGGGGGTGGGGCGCCAGGAGGATGGAGACGCCCTTGCGTCCCGCCCGACCCGTGCGGCCCGATCGGTGCTGCAGCGTCTCCGCGTCGTTGGGCAGCTCGGCGTGGATGACGAGGTCGAGGTCCGGTATGTCGATGCCGCGAGCCGCCACGTCGGTCGCCACGCACACGCTGGCCCGCCGGTCGCGGAGCGCCTGCAAGGCGTGGGTGCGCTCGCCCTGGGTCAGCTCGCCCGACAGCGCCACGACGGAGAAGCCCCGCTCCACCAGGTTGGCGTGGAGCCGCCTGACCGCCTCGCGTGTCGTGCAGAACACCAGCGCCGCTCCGGCCTCGTAGTAGCGCAGCAGGTTCACCACGGCGTGTTCGGCATCGCTCGGCGCCACGGCGATGGCGCGATAGTCGATGTCGGCGTGCGCCGTCTCGCCAGCGCTGGCGGTGATGCGTAGAGCCGACGGCTTTTGATAGCGCTGCGCCAGCGCCACGATCGGCTTGGGCAGGGTGGCGGAGAACAGCAGGGTACGCCGCTCCCCCGGGCTGGAGTCCAGGATCGCCTCCAGCTCCTCCCGGAAACCCAGGTCCAGCATCTCGTCGGCTTCGTCCAGCACGACCGCCGCCAGAGCTTCGGTGCGCAGCTGCCCACGTTCCAGGTGGTCGCGGAGCCGCCCGGGCGTGCCCACCACGATGTGGCAGCCCGCCGCCAGGGCCCGCTGCTCGCGCCGGGGATCCATGCCGCCGACGCAGGCCACCACCCGCGCACCGGCGTCGGCGTAGAGCCACTCCAGCTCCCGCTGCACCTGCTGGGCCAGCTCACGCGTCGGGGCGATCACCAGCACCTGCGGCGCCCCGGGCGGCCGCAGCAGCTCGTCGGCGCCCAGCAGGTCGCCCGCAAGCGCCAACCCATAGGCCACCGTCTTGCCCGAACCGGTGCGCGCGGAGACCAGCAGGTCACGCCCCCCCGCCTGCGGCTCGATCACCGCCAGCTGCACGGGCGTCAGTTCGGCGTAGCCGCGCGCGTCGAGCGCCCGGGCGAGCGGGGATGGAAGGTCTGGACGGGACATGGAGACGGCGCTCGGCGGCGGAAGGGGGCGAGACGCGGCGGGAACGCCAGGGTCTACAGCGGGGAACCTAAGCGCCATCGGGAGGCTGTACAAGACTAGGCGGGTTGGAAGCCGCAAGCGCTGACGCTCATCCCGAAAGGATCAACTCTATAACTGTATTTAGCGTGACTTGCCGCCTTGGAAGCCAACGCTAACAAACGCCGCGCTCAGCACGTCCTGATCCATCCGACAGCTTGAGAAGCGTAGATGCTCGCTCGAGAACTCAAAGACCCGCCCAGCCATTTCAGCGTTGACGAACTCTGCGCTTAAATCGAGCGACTGCCATTATGGCGGAGGAGGTCGAGGCGGGTGTACCGGGCTGCGTACAGGCTGCACACAGTCGGTTTGCTCGACGTCTCCAGGACATCGAAGAGGGTACCAGCTCAACCGTGTCGCGCCGAGAGGTCAGCCGGCCAGCAGCTTCTCGATATCCGCTTCCAGCGCCTCCGGCTTGACGGTCGGCGCATAGCGCCCCGCGACCTGGCCATCCTTGCCGACCAGGAACTTGGTGAAGTTCCATTTGATCGCTTCCGTGCCAAGCAAACCTGGCTTCTCCTGCTTCAGGAAGGTGTAGAGCGGGTAGGCCTTGTCGCCGTTCACCTCAATCTTGGCGAACATGGGGAAGCTGACGCCATAGGTCAGCGCGCAAAAGCTGGCGATCTCGCCGGCGTCGCCAGGCTCTTGGGCGCCGAACTGGTTGCAGGGGAAGCCCAGCACCTCGAAGCCCCGCCCCGCATACTTGCGCTGAAGCGCCTCCAGCCCCGTGTACTGGGGGGTGAAGCCGCACTTGCTGGCCACGTTGACGATCAGCAGCGCCCTGCCCCTGTAGTCGGCCAGCGGCTTGGGCTGGCCGTCGAGCGTCTGAGCGGTGAAGTCGTAAGCGGTGGTCATGCGTCTTCCTTCACCAGCAGGTCCCGCTGGTCGAGCAGCTGGGCGATCTGCACCGCGTTCAGCGCAGCGCCCTTCCTCAGGTTGTCGGACACGCACCAGAAGGCTAGGCCGTTCTCCACCGTCGGGTCGGTGCGCAGCCGGCTGACATAGACGGCGAACTCGCCCTGGCTCTCCTTGGGCGTGATGTAGCCGCCGTCCTCGCGCTTATCGACCACCACCACGCCCGGGCTCTCGCGCAGGATGTCGCGCGCCTCGTCCTCGTCCAGCTCGCGCTCGAACTCCACGTTCACCGATTCGGAGTGGCCGACGAACACCGGCACGCGCACGCAAGTTGCGGTGAGCTTGATCTTCGGATCGAGGATCTTCTTCACCTCGGCCGTCATCTTCCACTCTTCCTTGGTGTAGCCGTCCTCCATGAACTCGTCGATGTGGGGGATGACGTTGAAGGCGATCTGCTTGGTGAACACCTTGGGATCGGTCGGGCCCAGCACGAAGACGTTCTTGGTCTGGGTCCACAGCTCGTCCATGGCGGCCTTCCCGGCGCCGGAGACCGACTGGTAGGTAGAGACCACGACCCGCTTGATCTTGGCCGCGTCGTGCAGCGGCTTCAGCGCCACCACCAGCTGAGCGGTGGAGCAGTTGGGGTTGGCGATGATGTTCTTCTTGCGAAAGCCCATGATCGCGTCGGGGTTCACCTCCGGCACGATCAGCGGCACGTCGGGGTCCATGCGCCAGGCCGAGGAGTTGTCGATCACCACCGGGCCCGCGCGGCCGATCTTCTCCGACCAGGCCTTAGACACGGTCCCGCCGGCCGACATCAGCACCAGATCGACGGTGGAAAAGTCGAAGCCCTCGATGTCCTCGCACTTGACCACATGGTCGCCGAACTCGACGTCGAGCCCTATGGACTTGCGCGAGGCCAGGGCGTGGAGCTTGTCCACGGGAAACTTCAGCTCATCGAGGATGACTAGCATCTCGCGGCCCACATTGCCCGTGGCGCCTATAATCGCGACGCGATAACCCACCGCGCTCTCCTACTTCGTCTACGTCCCGTACTCAGGAAGGCCGTGGACCTACGCCCTGGGCGGCGCGCTTACAAGGCGGTGCGGCGCGTACGCCACTCCGCGGCGCTCTGACCCCAGATGTCCACGCAATGATCCTCGAAGGGTGGCGGCATGGCGCTGAGCCCCCGGTTGCGCGAGCCCAGCCGGCGGGCCAGTGCGGCCGAGGCGTGGTTGTCCGGATCAATGCAGTGGATCACCTCGGCCCAGCCCAGGTGGTCGAAGGCCCAGTCCATGGCTGCCGCAGCGGCCTCCCCGGCATAGCCCTCACCCCAGTGCTCCCGCGCCAAGCCCCAGCCGACCTCCGTTCCCGGCCAGCCCATCGGCCGCCAGGGGCCGACCCGGCCGAGCCAGCGCCCGGTCGCGCGGTCGAGCACGCTGAACATCCCGAACCCGTGCAGCGCCCACGACCCCGCCATCGCGGCCATGAAGCGCCAGGCCACGGGCGCCGGCTGCACGCCGCCGATGAAACGAGCGGCCTCTTCGTCCGCCATCAGCGCCGCCCATGGCTCGAAGTCCTCCTGTCGAGGCGGCCGCAGGATCAGGCGGTCGGTGGTTAGGGTCGGGCCCAGCTCTGACATTCGCCTCCCCGCCTCAAAGCCGTGTCGCCCTCGAGCGTTTCAGGGCAATCTAGCATTCGATTCGCCGGTTGGGAGTCACCGTGGCCGCGCCGTCCTCGCACATGTGGTACGTCAAGGCCGCTGGCGGGGTCTGGGGCCCGTATCCGGAAGCGCGCATCGCGGGCTTTGTGGCCGAAGGGCGGGTGAGCGCCACGACGCCCGTGTCGCCCTGGGCCGCCGGGCCGTTCCAGGCTGCCGCCGCCAACGCCGAATTCAGGCCTCTGTTCGAGGAGGCGCCGCGACGGGCGCCCGCCCCGCCCGCGCGACTCGCCGCCTCCGCACATGGAAGCGCGGCCGCCTTAGGGGTCGCGCTCACCCCTCCGCCTGAACGGGAGATCGAGCCTGAACCTGCGGTGCTCGTGGATGCGGGGCCGGCGCGGCCGGTGCTGGTCTGGGCGCAGCTCTCCGCCGCCAGCGCCCCGAACTTCCTGGCCATCCTGGGCGCCGCGGGCCCGGGCGTGACCATCCGGCCGGGGCTGTGGCTGGTGCAGGCGCGCACCAACGCGGCGACTCTGCGCAACCTGCTCTCGCGACGCCTCAGCGACGCCGACGCCCTGCTGGTGATCGAAGCGCCGCTGGAACAGGTCGCCTGGTTCAATCTCGAGCCTGCGCGCGACCGCGAGCTGCGCCGCCTTTGGAGTGCTACGGGGATCACATGATCAGGAACCGCCTGCAGCGGCATTCCGGCTCTACTGCTAAGAAAGTTGCGAGCTTCAGACAAAGCCAGCGTCACATAAGCTTTACGCTCTGCGACATCTGAGCAGAGGCGTCGGCTTAACCGCTGCGAAACCACCTGCTAGCATTCTCGAGTGTAGCGATTCGCCGTGTCGCGGGTCGCCTTCATGAGGTGGGCGTGAGCGCATCATTTCGGAGGTCGCCTCGACCGATCCCAGCTGCGGCTGGGGGCGAGCCTGTCGCCTCCGCGCTTCTCCCCGCCTCCCCCGTCAAGGACGCCGCCTCCGGGCCGCGTCCTTTTTTGTTGTCTCCAGCTCCCACGGAGGACCCCATGACCAAGCGTGCCCTGAAGCGTCTGGTGCGTGAAGGCGAGTTCGACGCCGCCCAATTTTCGGGCCAGTATGGAGGCCGTTTCGGAGATGACGACAAGATACGCCGCCTGCCCGTGGAACGCGCCTGGTCTCCGCTGGGGCCGCCTCAGGGCGAAGGCCCTCCGCGCGATCAGAGCTATGTGAAGACGCTCCGCCCCAAGTCCATCGGGCAGGGCCGCCTGCTGGAGGCGGTGGACGCCAAGAGCCTGGTCATGGCGCTGGGCCCCGCCGGCACCGGCAAGACCTACCTCGCCATCGCCAAGGCGGTGGAGGCGCTGGAAGGCGGAAGCGTCGGCCGCATCGTGCTGTCGCGACCGGCGGTGGAGGCGGGCGAGTCGCTCGGCTTCCTGCCCGGCGACATGGAGGACAAGCTCGCCCCGTACCTCCGCCCGCTCTACGACGCCCTGTCCGACCGGCTGTCGATGAAGCGGGTCCGCGCGCTCATGGCCGAGGGGCTGATCGAGATCGCACCCATCGGCTTCATGCGCGGGCGCACCCTGAACAACGCTTTCGTGGTGATCGATGAGGCGCAGAACTGCACCTACGGCCAGCTCAAGATGCTGCTGACACGGCTGGGCTGGAACTCCACCATGGTGATCACCGGCGATCCCGCCCAGTCGGACCTGCTGCCGGGCATCTCAGGTCTCGCCCAGGCCGCTGACCGGCTGGAGCGGCTGGCCGATGTGGCGGTGGTGCGGCTGGAGGATGTGGACATCGTGCGCCACCCGCTGGTGGCGGAGATGCTGGGCGTGCTCTGAGGGCGCGCGTGGGGGCTTCGAAGAGTGGGCGGCGGCCTGCGTTCGAAGCACGCAGCGCGCGTCAGCCCGTCGAGGTCTTGGGCCGTGCTGAGGGTGGTCGCTCCAGGCGCGCGGCCGCCCAGTAGGTGACCTTGTCGAACAAGTCGGCCACCTTGACCGGCTTGGCGATGCAGTCGTTAAGGCCGGCGGCCTGGTAGGCCTCGCACTGGTCTGACAGCGTGTTGGCGGTCACCGCCAGGATCGGCAGGCTCGATTGCGGCCCTGGGTCTGCGCGGATGTCGAGGGTGGCGCTGACCCCGTCCTGGACGGGCATCTGGATATCCATCAGCACCAGGTCGTAGGGCCGGACGCGTACCGCCAGGACGGCTTCGGCGCCGTCGTTGACCGTCTCGCAGCTGTGTCCCTGGCTCTCGAGCAGCGTCTTGATCAGGAGCCGATTGCTCTCATTGTCGTCGGCGTAGAGGATGACCAGGGCCCGGTCGTGGACCAGCGGACCCTTCGCGATATCCGCCGCGGCGGCGCAGGGCAGCCGAAGGCGAAGCCAGAAGCGGGAGCCCACGCCCGGCTCGCTCTCGACCCCCACCTCGCCGCCCATGAACGTGACCAGCTCCCGGCTGACCGCCAAGCCAAGTCCGGCACCTCCGCTTCGCCGGCTGACCCCGTCATCGCCCTGACCGAAGCGGCGAAACAGTCTGCCTTGTGTGACGGGATCGATGCCGGGGCCGGTGTCGGTCACGCAGACCTCCAGCTCGATTTCGCCGTCGTGCGTCGGACGGACGGCCAGGGCCGCGACCACCTCGCCCCGCTCGGTGAACTTCACCGCGTTGGCCAGATAGTGGCCCACCACCGTGTCGAATCGCCTGGCGTCGCCCACGACCCGGGGGTGAGCCCCTTCGGGCAGCTCCAGCTGCAGCTCGAGCCCCTTGGCGACGGCGCTGGGCTCGATCGCCAGCAGGGCCGCGTAGAGCCGTTCCGCCGGATCGAACGGCGCGCAGTCCAGCTGGAGGCGGCCGTCGTCCAGTTCGGACAGGTCGATCACGTCATTGATGGTGCGCAGCAGCGCCTCGCCCGACTGGGTAATCCGCGCCAAGTGGCCCTGCTGCGCCGCATCCAGACCGCTAGAGGCGAGCAGGGTGGCGAAGCCCATGACGCTGTTCAGCGGCGTGCGCAGTTCGTGGCTGATGTTGGCCAGGAAACGCTGCTTGGCCTCGGCGACCTCAGCCCGCTCCTCCGCCCTGTGCAGGGCCCATTCCGCCTCCACCTGGGCGGTGACATCGCGTTCGCTCAGCAGTACGCTCGTCTGGCCTGTGACGGGATCGAGCACTTTTCGCACATCGATGAAGTGCGATCGTTCACCAGCCAGGGTGCGCAGTTCCTGCAACTCGGCCAGCACCTCGCCCTGCAGGACGGCTGCCAAGGCCGCCTCGCCCCGGCCTCGATCCCAAAACCGGTCGACGAAGCTGCAGCGATCGCCGTAGGCGGCGAAGGCTGCGGGATTGGCGAAGATCGGGACGCCGCAGGCATCGAAAAGGGTGATGGGACTGGATGTGTGGCGCAGCGCCTCCACCGCACGCAGCTCGCCCTGCTCGACCTCCACCGAGGAGGCCTCGAAGAGCAGCACGGTGCGGCCGTCCTCCAGCTCCAGCGAGGAGATCATCGCCTGGACCGTCACGGGCTGGCCCTTGGGGTAGAAGGACCATCGCTCGCTGACGACGCTTCCGTCCGCGGTGACGAGGGCCAAGCGCTTGGTCCGGCTGCGGACGGCGGCCGACAGCTGGGAGAAGTCGCGCTGGAGAAGTTCCTCCAGGTTGGCGGCGCCCCAGAGCTCCAGCGCTGGAGCATTGGCGTAGACCCCATGGCAGCTCGCCGGATCGAACAGCCAGATCGGCCGCCGCAGGCGTTCCCACCCGTGCACGCACGCCGGCAGGCGAAGGTCTGGTTGCGGAGGGTCCAAGACGGACTCCAGCGAAGTGGAAGCTTTTTCTACCGCTTCCTCATTGGCAAACTTCTAATGCAAGCCGATCCGCCAGCCGATGAACGCCTCAGAACGGTGGCGCGGACGGCGGAGCCGGCGGACGGCGCTCGCCGTACGGATCGCCATCGCCCTGGGGAGCTGGATCCCCGCCGCTGTCGCCGTCGTCGCCGGACGCGCCCTGACTGAGACCCGAGGTGTTGCCCAGGAGCTCGTCTAAGGGGTCGGCGGGCGCCGCCGCCGGCGACGGTGCGCCCTGTCCGGTGGGGATGGACTGCACCTTCAGGCGCGGCAGGCTGGCGGCCATGAACTGGCGCCACAGGTCGGCCGGCGCCGAGCCGCCTGTGACGTGGCGCATGGGGGTGTCGTCGTCCTTGCCGACCCAGACCGCCGCCACGAAGCCGCCGGTATAGCCGACGAACCAGGCGTCGCGAAAATCGCTGGTGGTGCCGGTCTTGCCCGCCAAGTCATAGCCCGGGATCGCGGCGCGCGTGCCGGTGCCCGGCGCCACCAGCACCTTGCGCATCATGCCCACAAGTTGGTCGAGCTGGGGCTCAGGAACCACCTCGTCATGGGCTGGGGCGGGATGCTCGTACAGCACCTGGCCGTCGCGGGTGCGGATTCGCTCGATGGCGTAGGCCTGCACGCCGTAGCCGCCGTTCGCAAAGCTGTCGTAGGCCTGGGCCATCTCGAGCGGCGAAACCTGGCTGGTGCCCAGCGCCATGGCCGGATCGGTGTTGATCTCCGAGGTTATACCGAGCTTTCGCGCCGTATCCGCCACCTTGTCGCGCCCGACCTGGTCGGCGACCTTGGCGGCGACGGTATTGATGGAGCGTTGCAGCGCTTCGGCCAGGGTGATCGAACCCAGATACTCCGGCTCGAAGTTGTGCGGGGTCCAGCCGTCGATGGTCACCGGCTCGTCGGATTCCATCGTCTCCGGCGTGCGGCCGTTCTCCAGGGCCGTGAGGTAGACGAAGGGCTTCCAGGCCGATCCGGCCTGGCGGCGGGCGTCGATGGCTCGGTCGAATTGGCTGTCAGCGTAGCTGACGCCGCCGATCAAGGCCCGCACCCGCCCGCTTCCGTCGAGCGCCACCACCGCGGCCTGCTGCACGCCCAGGTGGCCATTGCGCTCCACCACCGAGCGCGCCGCGGCTTCGGCTGCGGTGTCAATGGGCAGGTCCAGGGTGGTCTCCACGATCAGGTCGGTGGTGGGCTGGCCGACCAGCTTGCGCACCTGGGCGTCCACCCAGTCCACGAAGTACTGGGCGTGCTGCGTGGCGAGCGCCGGCGATACGCGGACCGAATGCGACAGGGCCTCGTCGCGCTGCTCAGGCGTGATGGCGTGGGTCTCCACCATCTTGTCGAGCACGATGGTGGCGCGCCGGCCCGCCCGCTCCTGCTCGTTGACGGGGGAGTAGTGGGTGGGCGACTTCAAGAGGGCCGCCAGCAGCGCCGCCTCGCCGATGGAAAGCTTGGACGCCGGCTTGTTGAAGAAGGTCTCGGACGCCGACTCGATGCCATAGGCGCCGGCGCCGAAATAGACCCGGTTCAGATACAAGGCCAGGATCTGCTTCTTGGAATACTGGCGCTCCAGCCAGACCGCCAGCAGCAGCTCCTGGACCTTGCGCTTGATGGTCTGGTCGGGCGTCAGGAACAGGTTGCGCGCCAGCTGCTGGGTGATGGTGGAAGCGCCCTCCGCCGCGTGGCCCCGATGGATGTCGGCCACCACGGCCCGCCCGATGCCGACTGGGTCGAAGCCCCAGTGCTGGTAGAAGCGCCGGTCTTCCACCGAAACGAAGGCGGCGGGGACGTAGGCCGGCAGGCTGTCGATGTCGACCGGCGGCGCGTACTGGCTGCCGCGCACAGACAACAGGGCTCCATTGCGGTCCAGGTAGCTGATCGAGGGCTGGCGGTGGATGTCGTAGAGCTTGGAGGTGTCCGGCAGGCCGCGGGAGAAGACCAGCACGAAGGCGGCCACGAAGATGAGCACCCACACGCCCAACACCACGCTCCAGTAGACCAGGGCGTTCAGCAGGCTCCGGCGAGGCGGCCCGGGGAGTGGGGCCTGGCGGCGCGGCGGAGGGCGTCCGCCGCCTGATCGGCCCGTGGGGCGATCGGCGCTCGCCATGCTCGTTCGACTCCGCGCGCCCGTCCAGGGCCAGGCCAGCGGGTCAGGAGCCCTAACCGGCGTACCTTTGCAAGAGATGAAGGGTTACATACAAGGCCGCACGTCGGCCCCGCGCCCTTCGCGTGAGGCAGGAAACACGTTCCTTACCGGTCCGGATCGCCCTATATGGTAGCGGAGTCGCGGCCGGGACCCGTGAGCGCGGGCGATCGCGCACGCCTCGTCCCCGCGCCCGCGGCCGCCCCTGTGGGAACGACGCGAATGACCACCCGCCGCAAGAAGATCTACGAAGGCAAGGCCAAGATCCTTTATGAGGGGCCCGAGCCCGGCACCCTGATCCAATACTTCAAGGACGACGCCACCGCCTTCAACGCCCAGAAGAAAGCGGTGCTGGAGGGTAAGGGCGTAATCAACAACCGCATCTCCGAGTATGTAATGACGCGGCTGAACACCATCGGCGTGCAGAACCACTTCATCCGCCGGCTGAACCTGCGCGAGCAGCTGATCAAGGAGGTCGAGATCATCCCGCTGGAGGTGGTGTGCAGGAACATCGCCGCGGGCTCGATGTCCACCCGGCTGGGCCTGCCCGAGGGCCAGGTACTGCCCCGCTCGATCATCGAATTCTACTACAAGAATGACGCGCTGAATGACCCGCTGGTGACAGAGGAGCACATCACTGCGTTCAACTGGGCCCAGACCCAGGAGATCGACGACATGCTGGCTCTGACGCTGCGGGTGAACGACTTCCTGTCGGGCATGTTCAGCGCGGTCGGCATCACCCTGGTCGACTTCAAGATCGAGTACGGCCGGGTTTGGGAGGGCGACTTCTCCAAGGTGTTGCTGGCCGACGAGATCAGCCCCGACAGCTGCCGCCTATGGGACGCCACCACCAACGAGAAGCTCGACAAGGACCGCTTCCGCCGCGACATGGGCGGGGTGATCGAGAGCTATACCGAGGTGGCGCGCCGACTCGGGATCATGAAGGAGATGCCGCGGGTGATCGAGGGTGGCGTCGCCTGATGCGAGCGCCCCTATGAAGGTCAGGGTCGAGGTGTTCCTGAAGCCCGGCGTGCTCGACGTCCAGGGCAAGGCCATCGAAGGGGCCCTCCATGGCCTGGGCTTCGCCGACGTGGCCGAGGTCCGCGTCGGCAAGACCATCGCCTTCGACCTGGCCGAAGAACCCCGCGACAAGGCCGAGGCCCGGGTGCGCAGCATGTGCGAGCGGCTGCTCGCGAACATGGTTATAGAAGGGTATCGACTGGAGATTGCGCCATGAACGGTGCGGCCGAAGAAGACCTCGCAAACC
The DNA here is from genome assembly GCA_937863535.1 of uncultured Caulobacteraceae bacterium. Classification (GTDB taxonomy): domain Bacteria; phylum Pseudomonadota; class Alphaproteobacteria; order Caulobacterales; family Caulobacteraceae; genus CAHJWH01. Next base: position 1,263 of record CALMGB010000156.1, on the reverse strand, counting down.
TCTGCTCGGCGACGAATGCGCTTCGGGCGCTCCTCTGGTTCGCCGCCTGCGTGCGCGCCATCCGCGCCTTCCGCGTCGAGCAGTGGTCGGATGTCACCGCCTTCATGAGGGAGCCGGCGCCATGAAGTGCGCCGTCGTGGTCTTCCCCGGCTCCAACTGCGACCGGGACTGTGCGGTGGCCATCGAGCGCTCCACCGGAGAGCGGCCGCAGATGGTCTGGCACGGCGAGAGCGCGCTTCCAGATAAGCTCGACCTGATCGTACTGCCGGGCGGCTTCTCCTACGGCGACTATCTGCGCTGCGGGGCCATGGCGGCGTTGTCTCCTGTGATGGCGCCCGTCATCGAGGCCGCCAGGCGCGGCGTGGCGGTGGTGGGGGTCTGCAACGGCTTCCAGGTGCTGTGCGAGGCGGGAATGCTGCCGGGCGCCCTGCTGCGGAATGCGGCGCTCAAGTACGTCTGCAAGCCTGTGGCCTTGCGCATCGAGAACGGCCGGACGCGCTTCACGGCGGGGTTCGGCGAGCGTCGGGACGCCGTCATGACCGTCGGCAACGGCGAGGGGAACTACTTTGCCGACGAGGACACGCTGGACCGGCTTGAAGGGGACGGCCGGGTGGTGTTCCGCTACCTGGACAATCCCAACGGCTCCAGCCGCGGCGTTGCGGGGATCGTCAACGACCACGGCAACGTGCTGGGGATCATGCCCCACCCCGACCGGGCCTTCGAACCGGAACTGGGCTCAGCCGACGGCGCCATCCTGTTCCAGAGCATCGCCGCCAGCGCCTAGCGAGACGCCATCGCCGCCTCCCGAACCTGGCTGAGCGTGGCGCCTGGCGACATGCACTCCACGTCCACCTTGACGTGTACGATCGCCGGCAGTCCCGACGCCGACGCCGCGCGGAACGCCTCGGCGAAGTCGGCGGTGCGCTCCACCGTCGCGCCGAAGCCGCCGAAGGCGCGGGCGTAGGCGGCGAAGTCGGGGTTCTTCAGGTCGGTGGCCACCACTCGGCCGGGGAACTCGCGCTCCTGGAACAGGCGGATGGAGCCGTAGCTGGCGTTGTCCACCACCACGTTGACGATCGGCAGGCCGTACTGCACCTGGGTGGCGAACTCCTGGCCGTTCATCAGGAAGTCGCCGTCGCCGCTGAGCGAGACCACCTGACGTCCGGGATACAGCCGCTTCATGGCACGGCGGCAGGCGGCCCATAGCCCATGGTGGCCGAGGCCGGCGCGATGTGGGTGTTGAGCTCGTGGAAGCGGTAGAAG
>CALMGB010000155.1 GCA_937863535.1 uncultured Caulobacteraceae bacterium | reverse complement strand
GGCCGCGACGGTCCCGGGACGCCACGCCGCGCCGAGCACGCCCGGCGCGGCGCCCAGCGCCAGGGCGAGCAGCGCCCGTGGCGGGACGGAGCCCAGGACCACCAGCATCAGCGCCCCGCCGGCGGCCACCGCAACCGCCCACGCGCCGTGCCAAGTGGCGGCGGCGCGGATGTCCTCGGCGCTGAAGGCGCTGCGGGACCTCGGTGTGGAGGCGTCGGAACTCACGGCGACAGGCATCCATGCTCAGAGCCTTCCATCCTAATCCGCCGCCTGTCGCCCCCGCGAGCCCGCTCACGCGACAGGCGACCAGCCGCGCCGCTCTCGGCGATGGCGGGAAACCGGATGGTAAGTCCCGCACGTCTAGGGTTAGGCCGTCAAGGATCGCCAAGCCATGCCATCGAGGGCCCAGAGCGCCCAGTTTCCTGTGGAGCCTTCCTCGGAAGCGGGGATGGACGAGGCCAAGCGCTCGTTCCTGCGCATGGTCAGCCATGAGCTGCGGACACCACTGAATTCAGTGATCGGATTTTCGGAGATCATCAACCGCGAGCTGCACGGGCCGATCAGCGATCCCCGCTACAAGGCCCACGCCGGCATCATCCGGGACAGCGGGCTGAAGCTGCTGAAGCTGGTCAACCAGGTGCTGGAGATCGCGCGGCTCGACGCCGGTACGGCCGAACTCGACCTGCAACCCGAGTCGGCCACCGCCGCCGTCAGGTCGGCGGTCCGGGGGCTGGAGGAGGAGGCGGCCGCGCGGGGCGTGCGGGTTCGCCAGGCGGCGCCCGATGTCCTGCCGCTGGTCATGGCCGATGCGCGCGGGCTCGCCACCATCCTCGCCAACCTGCTGCAGAACGCCATCACCTTCTCGCCGGAGGGCGGCGAGGTGACGGCGCGCATCCGCGTGGCCCGGGACGCGGTGCTGTTCGAGGTGCGCGACCATGGCGAGGGGGTCGCGCCGCAGGAACTCCACCGTCTGATCCGGCCGTTCGAGCAGGGGGAGAACGCGCTGGTCCGGCGCACCGAAGGCGCAGGGCTCGGCCTGTCCATCGTCAGCCTGCTCTGCCGCGAGATGCACGGCTCGCTGGCCCTGCGCTCCTCGCCGGGCAAGGGCCTCACCGCGCGCGTGCGCCTGCCGAGCGTAGAGGCGTGCGAGTGCGGCGATGGGGAAGCGCTTGAGACGAGGCGCACCGCAGCCTAAGTGCGCCTGCTCCCCCAGGCGCCAGAATCCATGACCTGCCCGATCGACATCGAACTGGACCACCTTGCCGACGAGTTCGAGCTGCTGGGCGACTGGGAGGAACGCTACCGCCACATCATTGATCTGGGCCGAGGTCTGGCGCCGATGAGCGACGCCGAGCGGAACGACGAGAACCGGGTGCGCGGGTGCGCCAGCCAAGTCTGGCTGGTCACCGAGCGAAGTGCGGATCGACTTCGCTTCCGAGGCGACTCCGACGCTCACATCGTGCGGGGCCTGGTGGCCATCGTGCTGCGCCTGCTGTCGGACCGCGCGCCTGCCGACATCACGACCTTCGACGCCAAGGCGGGGTTCGCGCGCCTGGGGCTGGAGGGCGCGTTGTCGACTCAGCGCTCCAACGGCTTGGCTTCGATGATAGAGCGCATCCGCCGCGACGCCGCGGCCTGAACTCGGGAGTTCTTCAGGCGGCTCGTATGCCTGTCGGCCGATCCTCTGACGGGGCGCCGACCAAGACGTCATAGCCCAGGATCATGTCCACGTTGCAGCCGTCCCCTGCGAGCGGCAGCCGCAGCCAGAGCAGCGACAGGTGCGCCGCCCCGCGCCAGGACAGGGAGTGGAAGCCCACCGCCGGACGCCGATCCTCCACCACCGTGTCGAGCTGGCCCCGCCAATAGTCCACTGAAGTCTCGTCATAGACGTCCTCCAGCCGAAGGCCGGTGATCTCGCGCCCATAGACGCCATAGAGGCCCGTGCCCGCCAAGCGCAGCCGGTAGTCGCGGGTCGGTTCGTGGCGCACGTCGATGAGGCTGACCGTGGGCAGGTGACGCTTGAAGTCGGCGGGGTGGATGCTGCGGCGGCCCGGGAGCCGCCCGCCCTCACGTCGGGACGCCCAGTAGGCGAACAGCTCCTCGTGCGCCCGCACCGCGGAAGCGGAGCCGTTGTGGTGCGCCTGCATCTTCAGAGTCCCACCCAACAGCCTGATTTGGTAGGGTTACTATCCCTTAACCTGCAGCCACATGGCAAGCGCCGTTTTCATGCCGCAATTGATTGGGGATTCTCCGCAACAGCGAACTGCAAGCGATGAGAAAAGGAAGCGGGTGGCTATGCAAGCCTCATGCCGACAGCCTCGCGCCGCCCGCAAGAGTTGCATGGCGTCGGCACAACCTGAGGCGAAAAGCCAGCGTGGATCGCCCGCCAGACTGGCCAGCGGGCTTTCAGGAGATGAAGCTGCGCTTCAAGCTCCACCTTCGCTGGCTCGCTCGGCTCAAGGTGGAGGTCTCGCCCTACACCTGACGGAGGGCAACTTAGTAGCTCCCTCCCGGTTCCGCGCCGGTGGTGACAATGCGACTGCCTCGGTTTGCAAGTGTGACGGCTGAGCCGCTCAGGCCGCCTCGTCTTCCTCTTCGAGTCCGGAGAGCGACAGCAGCTCGCCCGAGCCCTCGACCAGCTCCACAGTCTCCACCTGGCGCAGGCTGCGCTCAAGGGCGCGGGTGCGCTTGCCGCCGTCGGCGACGGTGTTCTGGGCGGCGGCGAGCTGCTTGCCGAGGCGGTCCCAGACCTCGCCATATTTGCGGAACTCAGCCTTCGCTTTGCCCAGCACCTGCCAGACCTCGCTGGAGCGCTTCTCGATGGCCACCGAGCGGAAGCCCATCTGCAGGCTGTTCAGGATAGCTGAAAGCGTGGTCGGCCCGGTGATCATCACCCGCTGGTTCTGCTGCAGTTCCATCATCAGCCCAGGTCGGCGGATCACCTCGGCGAACAGGCCTTCGGTGGGCAGATACATGATGGCGAAGTCGGTGGAGTGCGGCGGGTGAACGTACTTGGCGCAGATGGTCTTGGCCTGCAGCCGCACCGCCCGCTCCAGCGCCAGCGCCGCGCGCTCCGCCTCTTCGGCGACGCCGGCCTCCTGGGCGGTGAGCAGGCGGTCATAGTCCTCGTGCGGGAACTTGGCGTCGATGGGCAGCCACAGCGGTTCGCCCTCCCCCTTGCCGGGCAGCCTCACCGCGTACTCCACGCGCTCGGCCGAGCCCGGCTGGACGGCGACGTTGGAGGCGAACTGGTCCGGCGTCAGCATGTCCTCCAGCAGCATGCCGAGCTGGACCTCGCCCCAGCCGCCGCGGGACTTCACGTTGGTCAGCACCCGCTTCAGGTCGCCGACGCCGGTGGCGAGCGTTTGCATCTCCCCCAGTCCCTTGTGCACCAGCTCCAGCCGGTCGCTGACGATCTGGAAGCTTTCGCCGAGCCGCTTCTCCAGCGTGCCCTGAAGCTTCTCGTCCACGGTGGCGCGCATCTGCTCCAGCTTGGCCTCGTTCTCCTTCCGCAGCAGTTCCAGGCTGGCCGACAGGGTCTCGCGCAGCTTCTCCTGGCGCTCGGCGTCGGCGCGGGTCATGGCCTCGACCTTGGCGGCGACAACGTCCAGCGCCGCCTTCTGGGCCGCCTCGGCGCGCAGCCCCTGGAGCTCCAGCCGCTCGCGGAGTTCCTTCATCTGCGTGTTGGTCTCGCCAAGCCGGGTGGTCTGGGCGTTGCCGAAAGAGTCGGTCGAGTCCTTCAGCACCTGGCTCAGGCGCCCATGGCCTTCTCTGACCTCGCGGGAGAAGGAGGCGAAGCGCGCCTCGTGCGCCGTGGTCTGGCGGGCGAAGTGATCGTGCAGCTCCCCACGAAGCGCCCCTAGGTCCTCGCGCAGGGAAGCCGGCGTGCGACCCACCTCCGACTCCAGCCGCTGCAAACGGGCGAGCAGCTCGGGCGGGACGCCCGGCCTGCGCAGGCCGGCGAAGGCGAGCCCCGCGGCCAGCAGCGCCGCCAGGAGAGTAAGGGCGAGAAGAAGCAGAATCATGGAGTTGAAACCTAGCGCAGTTCCCGCTTCGTTTCACCTTCCGTGCGCTTCGACGGGCCGCTAGGCGGCTCGTAAAGCTTTACCCACCCTCGAAGCGGGAGGAATGCCCGTGCTACAGCCCCACCAGGCGCAGGAATTCCTGCCGCGTGCGTGGGTCGTCGCGCACCACGCCGCGCAGCGAACTGGTCACCAGGACGGCGCCGGGGGTGTTCACGCCGCGCAAGGTCATGCAGGAGTGGCTGGCCTCCAGCACGACGCCGACGCCCTTGGGCTCGAGCACCTCGTCGATGGCCTGGGCGATCTCTGCGGTCATCTTCTCCTGGATCTGCAGGCGGCGGCCGTAGCCGTTCACCACCCGCGCCAGCTTGGAGATGCCCACCACCCGGTTGGTGGGCAGGTAGGCCACATGCGCCTTGCCGACGACGGGAAGCATGTGGTGCTCGCAGAAGCTGACGAAGCGAATATCCTTCAGCATCACCAGCTGGTCATAACCGCCCACCTCCTCGAAGGTGCGCTCCAGATAGGCGCGCGGGTCGGTCTCGTAGCCCGCAAACAGCTCGCGGTAGGAGCGCACCACCCGCCCGGGCGTGTCGAGCAGCCCCTCCCGGTTCGGGTCCTCCCCCGCCCAGCGCAACAGGGTGCGCACCGCGGCTTCCGCCTCCGTCGCCGAGGGCCGGGTGGAGGCGTCGTGGGAGGTGCGAGGCGGGACCAGTCCGTCGACGCTGTCATTGTCCTCGTCGAGCGGGTGGGATGGAGTCATGCGCTTCCTCTTATGTGCAGCGGCATACGGCGCCGCCCGGCGAGCCGGCAAGTCTTGCCGGCGCCCGGCAGAAGGCGCCCAGCCGTAACCGCTTTGTTAACCCTGACCGGCGAGCCTGCACGCAGGTCGCCCGTGTGTGGGGCGCCCCGAGGAGCGTGTGCGCCGATGAACGGGACTGAGGTGCTGGACGTAGGTCGCCAGGCCATCTGGCTGGTGATCCAGCTGGCCGGCCCCGTGCTGCTGGTGGGCCTGGTGGTGGGCGTGGCCATCGGCCTGCTGCAGGCGGTGACCCAGATCCAGGAGCAGACCCTGGTGTTCGCCCCCAAGATCATCGCGGTGTTCGCCACCCTGCTCATCGCGCTGCCGCTGATGGGCGCGCTGATGAGCGGCTTCATGCGCCAGATCGCCGCTCGCATCGCAGGCATGTAGGGGAGCCGCCCCCATGGAGCACTACGCCCTGGCGGCCCAGGTGTTCGGCGTGGGCCTGGTGTTCACCCGCGTCGGCGCCCTGGTCATGCTCCTGCCTGGGATCGGCGAGGCCGCGGTGCCGCCCCGCATCCGCCTGGCCCTGGCTCTGGTCCTGGCGCTGGTGATGTACCCCATCGTGCGCGCCGGCCTGCCGCCCGTGCCGGACACTCTGGCCGCCCTCGCCGGCCATATCGGCATAGAGCTGGCCGTGGGCCTCGGCCTCGGCGCCCTGCTGCGCATGTTCCTGGGCGCGTTGGCGGTGGCGGGCGAGATCGTTTCGCTGCAGACCACCCTGTCCTTCGCCCAGACAACCAACCCGCTGCAGGCCCAGCCGACCGCTAGTGTCAGTTCCTTCCTGGCCATCCTGGGCCTGACGCTGGTTTTCGTCACCGACCTGCACCAGATGTTCATCTCGGCCATCGTGCACTCCTACGGCCTGTTCCCGGCCGGCCGAACGCCGCGCATCGACGACTTCGCGGGCGTGGCGATCCGCGCCTTCGCCGAAGCCTTCACACTGGGGCTGCAGCTGTCGGCGCCGGTGATGGTGTTCGCCCTGGTGTTCAACACAGCGCTTGGCCTGGTCGCGCGGATCATGCCGCAGTTCCAGGTCTTCTTCGCCGCCCAGCCGCTGAACCTGATGCTCGGTCTGTCGGTGTTCGCGCTCAGCGTGGGCGCCATGGGCCTGGTCTGGACCGACCGCTTCCGCGCCTTCGTCGAACGGCTGGCCTGAGGCGCGATGTCCGACGCCCAGGACAAGGACTCCAAGACAGAAGCCCCCTCTTCGCGAAGGCTGCAGCAGGCGCGCGAGAAAGGCGACGTCGCCAAGTCGCCGGAGGTGGCGCCGACCCTGGCGCTCGCCGCGGCCTCGGTGGTTGTGCTCGGCGGCGGGGGCGCCATGGCGCGCAGCCTGAGTGCGAGCCTGCTGCCCTTCATCGCCCATCCCGACGCCATAGACCTCTCCAACCACGGCGCGGTGGAGGTGCTGCACTCGGCGCTCCTGGCGTCGGCGCCGGCCTTCCTGGTCCTGGGGGCCGCAGCGGTGGCGGCCGTCGCGGGCAACCTGCTGCAGCACGGCGTGCTGTTCGTTCCGGCGAAGCTGGCCCCCAGCTTCTCCAAGCTGAATCCTATGGAGGGGATCAAGCGGCTGTTTGGCGTCGACAACCTGATCACCTTCGGCAAGAGCCTGTTCAAGCTCGTCGCCATGATCCTGGTGGTCTTCGGCGTGCTGAAGTCGCGCGTCGCCGCCTTGCCCTCGCTGCCTTGGATCGACCCCACCGCCATTCTGCCCCTGTCGCTGGAAGTGCTGCGGACCTTGCTGCTGGCGGGGGTGCTGGTCTTCGCGGTTTGTGCGGGCGCAGACGTCTTCATCCAGCGGATGCGCTTCACCCAGAAGATGCGGATGAGCCGCGAGGACCTCAAGCACGAGGCCAAGGACAGCGAGGGCGACCCCCAGATCAAGGCGCGCCTGAAGCAGCAGCGCATGGTCCGCGCCAAGAAGCGCATGATCCAGAACGTGCCCAAGGCCACCCTGGTGATCATGAACCCCACCCACTTCGCCGTGGCGCTCCGCTATGTCCAGGGCGAGACACCGGCACCCGTCTGCGTCGCCAAGGGCGTGGACGCGGTGGCGCTGAAGATCCGCGAGATCGCCGAGGAGCACCGGGTCGCGGTGATCGAAGACGCTCCCCTGGCGCGCGCGCTCTACGCCGTGGTCGAGGTGGACGAGACCATCCCCCGCGAGCACTACCAGGCGGTGGCCAAGATAGTGGGCTTCGTGCTCGGTGCGTCGAAGCGTCGGGCCCGGCCGCTGCGCACCGTCTTGGGAGCCGGGACGCGATGAGCCTATGATCCGTTCCGCTCCCTTTCCGCGCCCTGAGTCGGCGAAGCCCGCCCCGGGCGGGCTTTCAAAGGCGTGCTTGCCATGTCCATGACACCCCCCTCCCTGGAAGCGGTCCGGGTCGCCGGCCGTCGTCGCATCGACCCCCTGTCGATCGCGGCGGCGGTCTTCTTCCTGCTGGCCATCGGCGCGGCCGCCTATCCCGCCTTCCGCGCCGGCCCGACCACAGGGCCAGGCCTGCTGCTGCTCATGGGGCTGGCGGGGGTAGCGTTCGCCGGCATCTACGCCTTCGCCAGCAGCGAGCCTCGGCGCGCGCTGGCCACCGACGACGGTCTGCATGCCCTGGTGGACGCCCTGGCCGAGCCCGCCGCCGTCACCGCCGCCGACGGACGGCTGGTCAGCTTCAACGTCGCCTGGCGCAACGAGGCCGGTGTCGTACGCCGCCTCGCCCGCGAGGGTTCGGCGGGGAAGGCGCTTTACGCGGCCCTCGCGCTGGCCCGCCGCACGGGCGCTGGCGAGGCGCGGTTCGGCCCTGGGGCCGGGCGCCCAGCGATGATCTCGCGGCTTGGTGATGACAAGCTGCTGCTGCGCCTGATCCGCGACGAGCCGAGGTCGGAGTGGCTTTCGGTCCAGCGTCTCGCCACCGGGCCCGCACCGGCGGCCGTGAGCCCGGTGGAGGCGGCCACGACGCTGGACGCCTTCGCCGCCGCCGCTCCCTTCGGCGCCGCGCTGCTCGAGGGCGGCGACCCCTTCGCGGCGGCGATCATCGAGGCCAACGAAGCGATGGAGGCTTTGACCGATGGCGCAGCCCAGCCGGGCCTGTGTTTCAGCGACCTTATCGACCCGGCCTCCCGCAACGAAGCCCGGGCCAAGCTATCCTCCCGCCAGGGCGGCCCGGTCGAGGTGCGGCTGGCCCAGGTCGCCGGCGCCGGTCCCGCCAAGGTGGCCCACCTCTACGTCACCCAGGCCGCCGACCGGGTGGTCGCCTACCTGCTCGACGTGTCCGAGCAGAAGCAGCTCGAACTCCAGCTGGTGCAGTCCCAGAAGATGCAGGCCATCGGCCAGCTGGCCGGGGGCGTGGCGCACGATTTCAACAACCTGCTCACCGCCATCCAGCTGCGCCTGGACGAGCTGCTGCACCGCCATCCCGTGGGCGATCCGAGCTATGAGGGGCTGAACGAGATCCGCCAGACCGGCGTGCGCGCCGCCGACCTGGTGAAGAAGCTCCTGGCCTTCTCCCGCAAGCAGACGGTGCAGCGCGAGACGCTGGACCTTGGCGAGCTGATCAGCGAGTTCGAGGTGCTGCTGCGCCGCCTGCTGCGCGAGGACGTGATCCTGTCCACCGACTACGGCCGAGACCTGCCGCTGGTGCGCGCCGACAAGAGCGCACTTGAAACCGCAGTGATGAACCTGGCGGTAAACGCGCGCGATGCGCTCCGCTCCCACGGCGCGCGCGCCGGCCAGATCGCCACCGTCCGCATCCACACCGCGCGCCTGGGCCAGGCGGCCGCCAAGGCGCTCGGCTTCCCCACCGCGACGCCCGAGGGCTGCGCCCTGATCGAGGTGGCCGACAACGGTCCGGGCATCCCCGCTGAGGCGATGTCGAAGATCTTCGAGCCCTTCTTCACCACGAAGGCGGTGGGTGAGGGCACCGGCCTGGGGCTCGCCACCGTCTACGGCATCGTCAAGCAGGCCGATGGATGGATCCACGTGGAGAGCGGCCCTGAGACCGGGGCCGCTTTCCGCATCTTCCTGCCGATCCACACGCCCCCCGCGGGCGCCGCCCCGGTGGTCGTCGCGCCCGTCCGCCCCGTGGCTCGCGACCTCTCCGGCGCCGGCCGCATCCTGTTCGTGGAGGACGAGGACGCGGTGCGCGGCGTCGCGGCGAGGCTGCTCCGCGCCCGCGGCTACGAGGTGATCGAGGCGGCTGACGGTGAGGAGGCCCTGGAGCTGGCTGAGACCCATGCCGGAGAGATCGACCTGATGATCTCCGACGTCATCATGCCGGGCCTGGACGGTCCCACCCTGCTGAAGAAGGCGCGTCCCCACCTGGGGTCGATCCCGGTGATGTTCATCTCAGGCTATGCGGAGGCCGAGTTCTCGGACCTGCTGGAAGGCGAGACCGGCGTCACCTTCCTGCCCAAGCCCATCGACATCAAGATGCTGGCCGAGCGCGTGAAGCAGCAGCTGTCCGCCTAGCTCCCGGCGCACCCGTGTCTCAGGCCGCTTCGGCAGTCTGACGACGTGCGAGCCCGTGCGGGCTGAGGGACGTCACACGCCCTTCAGGGTCTCCGCCAGCAGCCGCGCCTCGCTTTCCCTCGATGAGCCCTTGCGCCAGGCGACCACGATCTCCCGGTGCGGCGCGTCGACCCCGAGATGGCGGATGGCGACATGGGCCTGGTCCGCCAGCCCCGCCTCCACCGCCATGGCCGGCAGCAGCGAGACGCCGAGCCCGGAGCCCACCATCTGCACCAGGGTGTGCAGCGAGGTGGCCGCAAAACCGCCCCCGTCGGGGGTGTTACGGGGCGCTTCCAGGCTGCAGGCGGCCAGGGCATGCTCGCGCAGGCAGTGGCCGTCCTCCAGCAGGATCACGTCCTCGCCCTGCATGTCGTCAAGCTCCACCGCCTCGCCGTGGGCGAAGCGATGCTCCCTGGAAGAGGCGGCGAACAGTTCGTCGTCGCGCACCGGCGCCGTCTCCAGCCCGGCCGTGTCGTAGGGCAGGGCGATCAGCGCCGCATCCAGCGCGCCGGCCTTGAGCCCCGCCACCAGCTTGGCGGTCATGTCTTCGCGCAGGTAAAGCCGCAGCTTGGGGAAGCGGTCACGCAGGACGGGCAGCGCCTTGGGCAGCAGGAAAGGGGCGATGGTGGGGATCACGCCCAGCCGGAAACGTCCCGCCAGGGGCTGGCCGGCGCTGCGGGCGGCCTGGACCAGATCCTCCACCCGGGTGAGCACGTCCTGGGCGCGGCGCACCGTTTCCTCCCCCACCGAGGTAAGGATCACTCCCGAGCGCGCCCGATCCACCACCGGGGCGCCGAGATTACGCTCCAACTCCTGGATGCCGGCGGAAAGGGTCGGCTGGGTGACGAAGGCGGCCTCGGCCGCACGGCTGAAGGAGCCGTGGTCGGCCAGCAGCTTCAGGTATTGAAGTTGGCGAAGGGTGGGCAGCATGGTGGGCGTCACATAGGACAAGCCTATGCGCACTGCAAAAAACAATCGATTTGCACTGCAGCAAAGAGGGACCTAATGGACTCGCGTGCGGCGCTGCGCCGCAACATCCTCCCTCCTCCCAAGGATCAATCCATGCTCGGTGTCGGCGAAAAGCTTCCTCACTTCAAGGTCACGGGCGTCAAGCCCGGCTTCAACGCCCATGAGGAAGGTGGCAAATCAGCCTTCGAGAAGCTCACCCACGAGTCCTTCGAGGGCAAGTGGAAGGTGATCTTCTTCTATCCCAAAGACTTCACGTTCGTTTGCCCGACCGAGATCGCCGAGTTCGCGCGCTTGGCCAAGGATTTCGAGGACCGTGACGCGGTCGTCATGGGCGGCTCGGTCGACAACGAGCACGTGAAGCTGGCCTGGCGGCGCAACCACCCAGACCTCGACAAGCTGCCGATGTGGTCCTTCGCCGATCCGTCGGGCAAGTTCGCCTCCAAGCTAGGCGTGCTGGACGAGGACGAGGGCGTGTCTTTCCGCGCCACCTTCGTGGTCGATCCAGACAACACCATCCAGCACGTCTACGTCACCAACCTGAACGTGGGCCGCAATCCCGCCGACACGCTGCGGGTGCTCGACGCCCTGCAGACCGACGAGCTCTGCCCCTGCAACCGTCAGGTCGGCGGCGAGACCCTGGCGGCTTAAGACCCGCTGCGGCTTTAGATCGGCCGGGAGCCTGCAGGCTTCCGGCCTTTTTTTCATCCTGATGTCTTGGAAGCGAACACGATGTCGATCGATAGCTTGCGCAATGCGCTGCCGCCCTACGCCAAGGACCTGAGCCTGAACCTGTCCTCGCTGATGAACGAGACGGTCTTGAGCGAGCAGCAGAAGTGGGGCGCTTTCGTCGCCTGCGCCTATGCGGTGGGGACGGGCGCGGTGATCAGGGAGATCAACGACGGCTGCCCGCTCTCGGACGAGGCGGCGAACGCGGCCAAGGCGGCGGCGGCGATCATGGGCATGAACAATGTCTACTATCGCACCCTGCACCTGATGAAGAGCCGGGAGTATACCACCCTGCCGGCCAAGCTGCGCATGAACATCATCGCCAATCCGGGCGTGGACAAGGTCGATTTCGAGCTTTGGTGCATGGCGGTGTCGGCCATCAACGGCTGCGGCATGTGCCTGGACGCCCACGAGGAGGAGCTGCGCAAGCGCGGCGTCGGCAACACGGTGGTGCAGGCGGTGATCCGCATCGGCGCGGTGGTGAATGCGGTGTCGCGGGTGGTCGCCGCGGAAGAGGGCGCCAAGGCGGAGTAAGGCGCTGCTGCGGCTAAGATGCTCCCTCGGGTGGGGGAGCTGTCGGCGCAGCCGATTGAGGGGCCGCTATTTGGACGCGGCGGCGCAGCCCTCGACCAGCTTCGCTGGTCCCCATCCCCCCGGTAGGGCAATATCTACGCCGCCAGGTTAAAGGCCCGCGCGTATTGCACCCCTGTCCACAGCGTCATGGCCGCCGCCAGCCACAGCAGCCCGATCGCCGTCAGCGCCAGCGGCCCTGAGCCTAGCCCCGTCGCCAGCAAGGCCAGCGACAGCGCCACCAACTGCAGCGTTGTCTTCCACTTGGCGAGCCAGGTGACCGGAAGCTTTATCCCCCGCCCCGCCCCGGCCTCGCGAAGGCCCGAGACGAACACCTCGCGGAACAGGATGAGGAAGCCCGGGATCGCCACCGCCGCGCCCGCGCCCGCCAGCACCAGCCCCAGCACCGCCGACAGCACCGCGATCTTGTCGGCGATAGGGTCGAGCGCCGTGCCCCAGGCCGAGGTCACCTGCCATCGCCGCGCCAGCCAGCCGTCGAAGAAGTCGGTGACGGCGCCCAGCGCGAACAGGATGAAGGCCCAGTCCGCCAACCCTCGCGCGCCGCCGTTCGCCAGCACCGCCATGAGCGCGAACACGGCCACTCCGCAGGCGATGCGGAACAGGGTGAGCAGGTTGGGTATCTGGCGACGGTCGGGCATGGCCGCCTCTAACGCGCCGTTACGCCTCCGCGCTGCGTCAGCCGCTCGGGCTCAGTACCTGAAGCAGGCTGTCGCTCTGCAGGCTGGAGAAGATCTGGGCCGAGGCCTGCAGCGTGGTCTGGGCGAGGCTAAGCTGGGTGGCGACCTGCGCCTCGTCCGGGGTCGTGATGTTGCTGACCACGCCGGCGATGGCGGTCTGCTGGTCGGTGAGCTGGGCGGTCTTGTCCGTGACCTCCTGGGCCACCACGCCGTTGTCGGCCACGGTGGTGTTGGCCGAGCTGATGGCGCTGTCGAACTGTGACAGCACCCCGCTCAGGAAGGTGGACTGGGCGGTGGTGAGGGTGCCGGTCAGCGGGCCGTTGGGGCCCGCGTCGTAGGCCTGCACGGCGGCCAGCGCGGTCATCAGCGGTGTCCCGGCGTCGCTGGCCAGCACGCCGGTCTTCACCACTGTGCTGTCGTCCAATCGGCTGACCTGGGCGGTCTGGCCGTTCTTGAAGACGGAGGAAAGCGGGCTGGCGGCGGTGAGGTCGGAGAGCTGGCTGGCCGCCACCGGCGCGGTGTCCGCCTGGCCGCCGGAGAACAGGTATTGGCCGTCGTACTGGGTGTTCAGGGCGCCGGCCGCGGTGGAGAGCTGGGCCTGGAGCGTGGTCATCAGGTCGTCGCCGCTGTTGTTGGCGAGCGCCTCGGCCACGGCGGTGCGGGCGGACTGGGCGGCGGTGGCCACCTGGGACAGGGCGTTGTCCTGCACGTCCAGCTTGCCCGACAGGGCCTGGGCGTTGGCCACGTAGCTGGTCAGGCGGGAGGAGACGCTGTTCACCGCCGTCAGCGTCCCGGCCGTCGCGCCATAGCCCGCCAGGTTGGTGGAGACCTCGCCGCTGCTGATCTCGGCGGCGTCCTGGGCCTGCTGGGTCTGGCTCGCCCCTATGTTGGCGGCGAGCGAGGCGTAGAGGCTGGCGGTGGAGATGGGGCTCATCATGGCGGGGCGCTCAGGTCGTGGTGATGTTCATCAGGGCGGTGAACATGTCGGAGGTGGCCTGCACCAGTCGGGCCGAGGCGTTGTAGGCCTGCTGGTAGGTGGTCAGCGAGATCATCTCCTGGTCCACGTTCACCCCCTCCGCCGAGCTCAGGCGCGACTGGGTCTCGGTGGCGACGGAGGCGGCGCTGGTCGCGGCGGTGGCGGCGGCTGAGGCCTTGGTGGCGATGTCGCCGCTGAGGTTCGACGCATAGCCGGAGAGGGTGGTCGTGGTCGCCGGCGCCTCGCCCGCCGCATCGAAGCCGATGGAGGTCTGGCCGGCGGTGGCGAAGGCGTCCGCGCCCGAGGTGTCGCCGGAGGCCAGAACCGAGGTCCCGGACGTCGCGCCCAGCGTCACCGCGGAGGTCTGCAGCAGGCCAGGGTTCGCGGCGATGTCGCTGCGCACGCTGTAGCCGCCGGCCGCGGCGGTGCGGGCGGCGGAACCGATGCCGAACAGCTGGCTGATCGAAGTCCCGGTAGCGGCGTTGGCGGTGGTGTCGGACTGCACCGACAGGCTGACGCCCGAACCGCCGGTGGCGTTGAAGCCCAGCTCGCCGTTGGCGTCGAGCTGGAAGGCGCCGTAGAGGCCGACGCCGCTGGTGGGGCTGTTCAGCGCGCTCACCAGGTCGGCCATGGTCCCGCCCGTGGGCGTCTGCACCGTCACGTCCTTCAGCGTGGAGCCGTCGGCGCCCGTGAGGCGGAAGCTGATCGACTGGCCGGCGGGATAGCCGCTGGTGCTGGAGGCGGTCAGGCCGGTGTCGTAGTCGCTGGGCGTGCTGGAGGCGACCAGGTCGTTCAGGCCGAAGAAGTCGGAGAAGGTCTGCCCGGCCTTGCTGCTGGGCGTGGTCGCGTCGTCCGAGACCACCACGCCGTTGCTGCTCGACGCCGCGCTGATCGACAGGGCGCCGTTGGAGAAGCTGGCCGTGGCCGAGCCGCCGAGCTGGCTGTTCAAGGTGGACAGGAAGGTGGAGGGCGTGAAGCTCACCGCCGCACCCCCGCTGGCGATCATGGTCCCGGCGGAGAAGTCAATGGCGACGCTGGACTGCAGCACGCCCGCACCGTTCACCACCCCCACCGTCGTCTTGCCGGCGAAGTTCGAGACGTCGGTGGCTACGTCCATGCCGGTGTTGCGCCCGGTCAGGGTGGCGGGCGCCGGCACGCTGGAATAGCTGTTGGAGACCGCGTTCAGGGTCGTCGCGGTCTGGCTTGTGAGGTTGGCGAGCTGGCTGGAGATGGAGGGCAGCTCGGTATTCCGGAGGCTTACAAGTCCCGCCAGTTCCCCGCTGGTCAGTCGCGCACCCAAGGCCTGGGTCGCGCCGCCGACGGGCGTGACGCTGATCTGGCCCATGGCGCCTGTCCCGTTATAGCTGAGGGTGGCGGATCCCTGGTCGCTGGCCAGCACCGTGCCGTCGGACGCCTTCACCGTCACCCCACCCGTCGCCGTGGTGGCGACGTTCACGTTCATCAGCCCCGAGAGCTGGCCGATCAGGGCGCTCTGCTGGTTCTGGGCGCCGGTGGCGTCGCCTCCGGAGACGGTGGCTTGGGAGATGGTGCTGTTCAGCTTGCTGATCTGGGAGAGCAGGGAATTGGCCGTGCTCACGTCGCTGGTGATGTTGGTGTCGGCCTGGGTGCTGAGCTGGCCAAGGCTGGCGCTGATCGACTGGGAGGAGCTGAGGAACTGGCTGACCTGGCTCACCGCAGCGGCCTGGGCGGTGGCCGAGGGGCTGGAGGACAGGGTGGAGAAGGCGGAGAAGACGCTGTCGAGCTGGCCGAAGAAGGACGAAGTGCTGGTGGGGTCGCCGAACAGGCTCTGAGCCTGGTCGAGGATGGAGGAGGTGACCGAGGCGCTGGAGCTGTCGGCGGTGGCCTTGAGGTTGGCGGGCTCCAGAAACTGGTTGGTGGTGCGGGCGATGTCCTGGACGCTGACGCCGATCCCCTGGCCGCCGACGCTGACCGAGCCCTGGTTGACCACCTCGCGCACATAGCCCGCGG
>CALMGB010000154.1 GCA_937863535.1 uncultured Caulobacteraceae bacterium | reverse complement strand
GCGATGAGCGGCGCGGCGGAAGGGCCCACGGCTTTTCCGGTGCAATCCGCGGTGGCCCTGCTGATCCTGGCCGTGCTGGCCCAAGCGGCGGCCGGCCTGCGCAACCGGCGGGCCTGGGACGGGCTGGAGCGGCGTCGGCCTGACGTCGGGATGTGGGACGGGGCGGGCGGGCGGCCACGCGCCGAGGCGGAGGAACGCGCGTGAACGCCAACCTGGCGGCTATCGCCTACCTGATATCCGGCGTCCTGTTCATCCTGGCGCTGCGCGGCCTGTCCAGCCCGGTGACCAGCCGGCGCGGCAACCAGCTCGGCATGATCGGCATGGCCATCGCGGTCGGCACGGCGCTGCTGACCCTCTGGGGCCAGGGCGCGCTGGACCCGGTCACCATCGCGCTCATCGTCGTGGGCGTAGGCATAGGCGGCGGGGTCGGCGCGGTGATCGCGCGGCGGGTGCCCATGACCGCCATGCCACAGCTCGTGGCCGCCTTCCACTCGCTGGTGGGGCTCGCCGCCTGCCTGGTGGCGGTGGCGGCCATCTACACGCCGGCGGCGTATGGGATCGCGACCCCCGATGGGTCGGTGCGGCTGGAGAGCCTGATCGAGCTGTCGCTGGGCGTGGCCATCGGGGCGGTGACCTTCACAGGCTCCCTGATCGCCTTCGCCAAGCTGAACGGCAACATGAGCGGCGCCTCGATCCTGCTGCCCGGGCGCCACCTCATCAACATCGCCATCGCCGTCGCGGTCGTCGTGCTGATCGTGGTGCTGGCGGCGAGCGGCGGTCATGCGATCCTGGCCTTCTGGGCCATCTTCGCCCTGGCGCTGATCGCCGGGATCACCCTGATCATCCCTATCGGCGGGGCGGACATGCCGGTGGTGGTGTCCATGCTGAACAGCTACTCGGGGTGGGCGGCCGCGGCGCTGGGCTTCACCCTGGAGAACACCACCCTGGTGATCACCGGCGCCCTGGTGGGCTCGTCGGGCGCGATCCTCAGCTACATCATGTGCAAGGGGATGAACCGCAGCTTCGTCTCGGTGATCCTGGGCGGCTTCGGCGGCGACGCCTCCGCGGTCGCGGGCGCCGGTGGGGCCAAGGAGACCCGGCCGGTGAAGCAGGGGTCGGCCGACGACGCCGCCTTCATCATGAAGAACGCGTCGAAGGTGATCATCGTCCCCGGCTACGGCATGGCGGTGGCCCAGGCTCAGCATGCGCTGCGCGAGATGGGCGACACCCTGAAGAAGGAGGGCGTGGAGGTGAAGTACGCCATCCACCCCGTGGCCGGCCGCATGCCCGGCCACATGAACGTGCTGCTGGCCGAGGCCAACGTCCCCTATGACGAGGTGTTCGAGCTGGAGGACATCAACGCCGAGTTCGCCGCTTGCGACGTCGCCTTCGTCATCGGCGCCAACGACGTGACCAACCCCGCCGCCAAGACCGACCCCACCTCGCCCATCTTTGGCATGCCGATCCTGGAGGTGGAGCGCGCGCGCACGGTGCTGTTCATCAAACGCGGGATGGCGGCGGGCTATGCCGGGGTGGAGAACGAGCTGTTCTTCCGCGACAACACCATGATGCTGTTCGGCGACGCCAAGAAGATGGTCGAAGGCATCCTGAAGGCGCTGTGAGAGCAGGATGAGCTTAGGCGTGGACCGCATCCGCCGCCTCATCCTGAGCCTGTCGAAGGATGAGGCCGAAATCGAAGTGCGCGGGTCCAGCACGCCGGATGTCCCTGTGTCCGCACCATGAGGTTCATCCCGACGTCCCTGGCTGTGGGAGCTGAGCGACCTCCCCTGGTCGCCTGGGTCTATGGCGGCCTGGGCCTCATCCCCTTCCTCGGCGGTGCAGGGGCCGCGGTGATGCTCCCGGGCGTCCCACGGCTCGCGGCCCAGCTGGAGCTGATCGCCTATGGGGCGCTGATCCTGTCGTTCCTGGGCGGCGGCCGCTGGGGGCTGGAGATCGGGCGGCAGCCAGTCCGGGCGACGGTGATCAGCGCCTCCATGCTGCCGACCATCGTGGCGTTCCTGCTGATCATCGCCATGGGCGTGCCCAGTCCATGGCGGCTCGTCGGCCTGTCCGTCGCCTTCCTGGCGCAATGGGCCTGGGACGTCCGCTCGGCCGACACGCCTGCCTGGTATCCACCGCTCCGGCACCTGCTCACCGCCGGCGCGGTCGGCTGCATGCTCGTGGGCGCGGCGGCCAGCCTCTGAGGGGATTTGGAACAGGCCCGCGTCTCGAAGCCCGCACGCCTTATCTCCTATAGCCCCAGTTCGCTCAGCCCCGGATGGCCGTCGGGCCGGCGGCCGAGCGGCCAGCGGTACAGGCGGTCGGCCTCGGCGATCGGCAGGTCGTTGATGCTGGCCACCCGCCGAGCCATCAAGCCGCGGCCGTCGAACTCCCACAACTCGTTGCCGTAGGAGCGGAACCAAGCGCCGCCCGCGTCATGCCACTCGTAGGCGAAGCGCACCGCCATGCGGGTCTCGCGGAAACCCCAGACCTCCTTGATCAGGCGGTAGTCCAGCTCGCTGGCCCACTTGCGGGTCAGGAAGGCCTGGATCGCCTCGCGTCCATGCAGGAATTCGGTGCGGTTCCGCCAGCGGCTGTCGGCGGTATAGGCCAGCGACACCTTGGCCGGGTCGCGGCTGTTCCAGGCGTCCTCCGCCGCACGCGCCTTCTGGGCGGCCGTCTCCGGCGTGAAGGGCGGCAGCGGCGGGCGCGGCTCGTCGGACATCGGCGGTTCTCTACTGCGCGGCCGCCTTGCGGCGCTGGCGGAAGGCGTGAAGCAGCGGTTCGGTGTAGCCGTTGGGCTGCGCCAGCCCTTCGAACACCAGGGCTCTGGCGGCCTGGTAGGCCAGGCTGTGGCCTTCGCGGCCGGCCATCGGCTCGTAGAGCGGGTCGCCGGCGTTCTGGGCGTCCACCTTGGCGGCCATGCGCTGGAGCGCCCCGTCGAGCGCCTCCCCCGTCGCCACCCCGTGCAGCAGCCAGTTGGCCATGTGCTGGGAAGAGATGCGCAGCGTCGCCCGGTCCTCCATCAGGCCCACGTCGTGGATGTCGGGCACCTTGGAGCAGCCCACGCCCTGGTCCACCCAGCGCACCACATAGCCCAGCACCCCTTGGGCGTTGTTCTCCAGCTCCTGGCGCACCTCCTCCTCGGACCAGTTGCGGCCGGGGGCGGCCACGGGTGCGGTGAGCAGGCCGTCGAGCGAGGGGATCGGCTTGCCCTGCAGCTCCGCCTGGCGCCCCGCCACGTCCACCTCGTGGTAGTGGGTGGCGTGGAGCGTCGCCGCGGTCGGCGAGGGGGTCCAGGCGGTGGAGGCGCCGGCCCTTGGATGCCCGATCTTGTCGCGCAGCATGTCGGCCATCTTGTCGGGCGCCGCCCACATGCCCTTGCCGATCTGCGCGCGGCCCGCGAAGCCCGCCGCCAGGCCGATGGCGACATTCCTCGCCTCGTAGGCGGCGATCCAGTCGGAGGCCTTCATCTCCGCCTTCCGGATCATCGGGCCGGCGCGCATGGAGGTGTGCATCTCGTCGCCGGTGCGGTCCAGGAAGCCGGTGTTGATGAACACCACCCGGCGCCGCACGGCCGCGATGCAGGCGGCGAGGTTGGCGGAGGTGCGCCGCTCCTCGTCCATGACGCCGACCTTGATCGTGTGGCGGGACAGGCCCAGCAGGTCCTCCACCGCGTCGAACAGGCGGTCGGTAAAGGCGGCCTCGTCAGGGCCGTGCATCTTCGGCTTGACGATGTAGATGGAGCCCGCTGCGCTGTTCACGAAGCGCCCGAGCCGCTTCAGGTCATGCAGGGCGCACAGGCTGGTGACGATGGCGTCCAGGACGCCCTCCGGCGCCTCCGACCCGTCGGCCAGTCGCACCGCCGGCGTGGTCATCAGGTGGCCGACATTGCGGATGAACAGCAAGCTGCGCCCGGGCAGCACCCGCTCGCCCCCGTCCGGTGCGGTATAGGCGCGGTCGGCCTCCAGCCTGCGGGTGAGGCTCTGGCCGCCCTTGTCGAAGCTGGCCTCGAGCGCGCCCGTCATCAGGCCGAGCCAGTTGGCGTAGGCCTCCACCTTGTCGGCTGCGTCCACCGCGGCGATGGAGTCCTCCAGGTCCACGATGGTGGTGAGCGCCGACTCCAGGATCACGTCGGACACGTCGGCCGGGTCGCCGCCGCCGATCGGGCTCGCCCGATCGACGACGATCTCGATGTGCAGGCCATGGTGCTGCAGCAGGATGGCCGACGGCGTCGCGGGATCGCCTCTATACCCGGCAAAGGCGGCCGGGTCCTTCAGGGCGGGGACCAGCGCCCCGTCCTGGACCGCGTAGCCCTTCACCTCGGCGTGGGAGCCCTCGGCCAGCGGCGCGGCGCGGTCCAGGAAGGCCTTGGCCCAGGCGATCACCTGGGCGCCGCGGGCGGGGTCGTAGCCCTTGCCGGCTGGCGCGCCCGGCAGGGCGTCGGTGCCGTAAAGCGCGTCGTACAGGCTGCCCCACCGGGCGTTGGCGGCGTTGAGCAGGAAGCGGGCGTTCAGCACCGGCACCACCAGCTGCGGGCCGGCCAGGGTGGCCACCTCGGCGTCCACGTCCCGAGGGTCGATGGTGAAGGGCGCGGGCTCCTCCACCAGATAGCCGATCTCGCGCAGGAAGACGGCGTAGGCCTGCGGGTCGATCGCACCGCCCTTGCGAGCCTCGCACCAGGCGTCGATCCTGGCCTGCAAGGCGTCGCGGTGGGCCAGCAGGGCGCGGTTCTCCGGCGCGAAGCGGACGAAGATCTCCGCCGTTCCCGCCCAGAAGGCCTCCGGCGCCAGGTCCAGGCCGGGCAGGGCCTGGTCTTCGACGAAGCGGACCAGCGGCTCGGCCACCTTCAGTCCCGCCTTGTCGATATAGCCGTCCATGCCCGATCTCCCGATGCCGCCGCTTGCGCGCTGCCGTATAGGCGAACCGCGCCGGAACCGGTAGATGCCCGCGGACCTCAGGCCGCGACGGCCTTAGGCCGCCAGCTGCTCGACGGGCGCAAGGCCCAGCAGCGGCTCGATCAGGCGCCGCGCCAGGTGAGCGACGACGGGGGCGACCACGCCATCGCCTGTGAGGTGGTAGGCGGCGTTGGCGCTCTTGGGCAGGCGGTAGCTGTCCGGCAGCCCCATCAGGCGCGCCGTCTCCCGCGGCGAGACCAGGCGGGAGCGGACGCTCTCGCCCTCCACGACCAGCAGCAGCTGGCGGCTCGATCCACCGGCAGGGGTGCGCAGGCACCCGGCCACCTCGTCGAAGCGCACCTCCGCCCGCTGCGCCTTGACCCCGGCCGCATCCACCCGGGTGCGCCGGTAGACCGTGCCGACGCAGCGCCGCCCCGAGCGTCGCGCCGCCTCGACCTTGGCCAGGTGCAATGGCGACATGAGCGCCAGCAGCCGCACGGTCTGGGCGGGCGTCCGCCAGGCCACGTCCATGGGCTCCGCCTCGACCAAGTCGGCGAACCCGCGTCGCCGAGGAGGCGGCGGTTGCAGCCTCCACCATGCCCAGGCCGCAGCGGCCGCTGGCGACAGCCCCTCCGCCGCGCGAACCAGGGCGGGGGTGTGAAAGGGCGCCCACGGCGCCTCCGTCACCAGGCCACACGCGATCTCCGAGGGCGCGTGGACGCCGATGACGAACAGGCGGGGACGGGAATGGGGCACGAACAGCTCGGCGTCGACGACCAGCGCCCCCACCCGGTAGCCCGCCGCGGCGAAGGCGGTGCAGATGGCCTGGAAGTCGCGCCCGCCCTTAGCGGTCAATGTACCGCAGACGTTCTCCAGCACCACGCTACAGGGCGCGCGGCCCTCGGCGGCCAAGCCTTCCACCAGGCGCCAGAAGCCGTGGAAGGCGCCCGATCGTTCACCGTCCAGCCCCGCCCCGAGGCCCGCCAGCGACAGGTCCTGGCAGGGGAAGGAGCCCCACATCAGATCGGCGCGGCCCGGCAGGTCGGCCGGGCGCAAGCCATGGACGTCACCGTTGGGGCGCACGTCGCCCCCGAAGTTGGCGCGGTAGGCCGCGGCCTTGG
>CALMGB010000153.1 GCA_937863535.1 uncultured Caulobacteraceae bacterium | reverse complement strand
CGGCCAGCACGTGGTGGATCAGGGGGCGGTCGACGACCGTCAGCATCTCCTTGGGGACCGTCTTGGCGGCGGGGAGCATGCGGGTGCCGAGCCCCGCCACGGGCAGCACGGCTTTGCGGACGCGTTTCATCGACTCTCCGTCGGACGGGCGGGGACGGCTGTCACCAGGATTTGTTGGTCTGGCTGCTACTCGACCGTGACCGACTTGGCCAGATTGCGCGGCTGGTCCACGTCAAGCCCCTTCAGCACGCCCACGTGGTAGGCCAGCAGCTGGATCGCCGGGGCGAACACCAGCGGCGCCACCAGCGGGTCGCAGGCCGGGGCCAGCAGGGTGCGCATGGAGCCCGCCGCGTGGCGCGCCCCCTCCGCATCGGTGATCAGCACGATGGGGCCGCCGCGGGCGGAGACCTCCTGCATGTTGGAGACCGTCTTCTCGAACAGGGCGTCGGACGGGGCGATGACGATCACCGGCGTCGCTTCGTCCACCAGGGCGATGGGGCCGTGCTTCAGCTCGCCGGCGGCGTAGCCCTCGGCGTGGATGTAGCTGATCTCCTTCAGCTTCAGCGCGCCTTCCAGCGCCAGGGGGAAGGCCTGTCCACGGCCGAGATAGAGGACGTCGCGGGCTCGGGCGAGGTCGTGGGCCAATGCGCGGGCCTCAGGCTCCACCGCCATGGCCTCGGTGATCAGGCGCGGCGCCTCCAGCAGCACGCCCACCAGCCGCGCCTCCTCCGCCGCGTCGATCCGGCCACGGCGCGCGGCGGCGGTGATGGCGAGGGCGGTCAGGGCGCACACTTGGGCGGTGAAGGCCTTGGTGGAGGCGACGCCGATCTCGGTCCCGGCGTTGGTCGGCCACATGTGATCCGCCTCGCGAGCCATGGAGGACTGGTGGGCGTTCACGAGCGCGGCGGTCGCGCACCCTTTCGCCTTGCACCACTTCAGCGCCGCCAGGGTGTCTGCGGTCTCGCCGGACTGGGAGACGGCCAGCGCCAGGGTGGAGCGCGACAGCGCCGGCTCGCGGTAGCGGAACTCCGACGCCACCTCCACGTCCACCGGCAGGCCGGCCAGCCGCTCGAACAGGTACTTGGCGGTCAGGCCTGCGTAGTAGGCGGTGCCGCAGGCCACGATCTGCAGCCGCTCCACGCCTTCGAAGTCGAAGCCGCCGGGCGCGTGGGCGGTGAGCGCCACGGGATCGAGATAGGCGGACAGGGTGTGCTGGCAGGCGTCCGGCTGCTCGTGGATCTCCTTCTCCATGAAGTGGCGGTATTCGCCCTTCTCCACCAGCGCCGCCGACGCCGGCACCACCCGGACCGGCCGGTCGGCGGGGGCGCCGGTTTCGTCGAAGATGCGGATGTCCGTCCGGGTGACGGCGACGTAGTCCCCGTCCTCCAGATAGGCCACGCGGTTGGTGAAGGGGCCGACCGCCACCGCGTCCGAGCCCAGGAACATCTCGCCCCGGCCATAGCCCACCACCAGCGGCGGGCCGCGGCGGGCGCCCAGGATCAGCTCCGGCTCTCCGTCGATCATCACCGCGAGCGCGTAGGCGCCGCGGAGCTGGTCGAGGGCGGCCTTGAAGGCGTCGAGCGGGGGCGCGTGGGCCAGTTCATGATCGAGCAGGTGGGCGACCACCTCGGTGTCGGTGTCGCTCTTGAACTCCCGGCCCTCGGCCTGAAGCGCCGCCTTCAGCTCGGCGAAGTTCTCGATGATGCCGTTGTGGACCACCACCACGCGGCCGGCGCGGTGGGGATGGGCGTTGCGCTCGGTCGGCGCGCCGTGGGTGGCCCAGCGGGTGTGGCCGATGCCGGTGACCCCGTCGGCCGGGCTCTCGCGCAGCACGGCTTCCAGGTTGCGCAGCTTGCCGGGCGCGCGGCGGATGGTAATCGCCTCGCCGTCCGTGGCGGCGACGCCCGCGCTGTCATAGCCGCGGTACTCCAGCCGGCGCAGACTATCGATCAGCCGCTCCGCGACCGGCGTTCCGCCGACGATGCCGATGATGCCGCACATGGAAGGCGTGTCCCCGGAAGTCCCGACAAGCCTCTTAGCAGCAAGCAGGTGGACGCCGCGTCAATCCACGTTGCCGCGTGTTGCAGGCGACAGTTAGCTGTTAGCTTCGCGCAGTGGCTTTGGGCGGCGACATCTCGATCACGCTCGACGTGGACTGGACCGACCAACCCGTCGTGAACGTGCGGATCACCACCTCGGCGGATACCTTCGAGGTCATGGCGGACCTCGATCCTGCCGCGACAGGTCGCCACCTTCTGCTGTATAACCTGCATGTGCAGGCCTCGTCAGGCGGCCCCAACTCTCTGGGTTGGCCTATGCTGCGTAGGCTGGTGATGGCTGTCATGGAGGCGCTTGATGTGGACAGCGTTGGAGTTGGCGGAGAGGTTCGGACTACCGGTGCAATGCCGGGGCGTCGACCTCGTCCAATCCGGTTCAAGCGGCTGGCTCGACCTTGAGGCGGGCGCAGGCTTTGGGGAGACCATTTCGGTTATCAAGATTCTGCGCCGACGCGGCGTGCCGATCCCTGTCGGCAAGCCGACCGTAGAGGACCTCTTCGACCACGGCTATGTGCGGGTCCACGTCGAGCATGTCGACGACGCGCTGGAGGGCGAACTGTGGGCCTGCAGGGTCCGCATGAGGGTGCTTCCGGCCGAGGCCGCAGCGGAATAGGGCGGACCCGCTCTCAAAGTCCGGTCAATGCTTTCCTGTTAAGACGCGTCACCATGAGCAAGCGCAGCTATTTCGGCACCGACGGGATCCGCGGCCAGGCCAACAAGCACCCCATGACCGCCGAGGTCGCGCTGCGCGTGGGCCTCGCCGCCGGCAAGCTGTTTAGGCGCGATCCCGAGCGGCGGCACTTGGTGGTGATCGGCAAGGACACCCGGCTGTCCGGCTACATGATCGAGCCGGCCCTGGTGGCGGGGTTCTCCAGCGTGGGCATGGACGTGCGGCTGTTCGGGCCGCGGCCGACGCCGGCCGTGGCGATGATGACGCGCTCCATGCGCGCTGACCTCGGCGTGATGATCAGCGCCTCCCACAACGCCTTCTCCGACAACGGCATCAAGCTGTTCGGGCCGGACGGCTACAAGCTGTCCGACGCTCGGGAGCTCGAGATCGAGGGCCTGATGGACGAGGGCCTGCAGGAGGGCTTGGCGGATCCGAGCGGCCTCGGACGGGTGCAGCGGATCGACGACGCCCAGGCGCGCTACGTGGAGATCATCAAGGCCACCTTCCCCCGCTCGCTCACGCTCGGTGGTCTGCGGGTGGTGGTCGATTGCGCCAACGGGGCGGCCTACAAGGTGGCGCCCACCGCCCTCTACGAGCTGGGGGCCGAGGTGATCCCGGTGGGAGTGTCGCCCAACGGCTGCAACATCAACGACGAGTGCGGCTCCACCCATCCGGGGACCATGGCCCGGGCCGTGCGCGAGTATCGCGCCGACATCGGCATCGCGCTGGACGGCGACGCCGACCGGCTGGCCATCTGCGACGAGCGCGGCCAAAGCGTCGACGGCGACCAGATCATGGCGCTCATCGCCGGCGCCTGGGCGGCCGAGGGGAGGCTGAGCGGCGGTGGCGTGGTGGCCACGGTGATGTCCAACCTGGGCTTCGAGCGGTTCCTCGGCCAGCGGGGGATCGCCATGGAGCGGACCCAGGTCGGCGACCGCTACGTGATGGAGCGCATGCGCGAGGGCGGCTTCAACCTAGGCGGCGAGGCGTCGGGCCACGTCATCCTGTCGGACTTCTCCACCACCGGCGACGGCCTGATCGCCGCGCTGCAGGTGCTGTCGGTGCTGGTCACCTCGGGCAAGCCGATGAGCGCGCTCGCCCGCCAGTTCGAGCCCGTGCCCCAGAAGCTGGAGAACGTCCGCTTTACCGCCGGCGAGCCGCTGAAGGCCGAGACGGTGCAGCAGGCGATCAGTGACGGCGAGCGCCGCCTGAACGGCTCCGGCCGGGTGCTGGTGCGCGCCTCCGGCACCGAGCCCCTGATCCGGGTGATGGCGGAGGGCGACGATGCGCGCCTGGTGGCCCAGGTCGTGAGGGACATCGCCAGCGCGGTGAAGGCGGCCTGACATTTGGAACCCTTCCCTCGAAGGGGAGGGCCCAACCTATCGCCCCCGGTTCATCCAGGTGATCAGCGGGATCATCGGCAGGCCCCAGGCCACGCCGACCACAAGGTAGAAGGGCAGCTCCGCCCACCAGCGCTGGGGCAGCACGGCCGAAATGGTCACCGCCAGCGCCGCATAGGCGACAACGAAGACCACGATCCCCAAGCCGCCGATCAGTTTCCGCACCCGAGCCGTCATGGCCGCCAGATAGTCCCTCCAGGCCGGCTGGGGAATGGCGCCGCGGCCCGCCTCATGGACGCCGCTCCGGCCAGGGTCTAGGACCGCAGCCGGGAGGGCCGAAATCGGATGCCGCATGCGCTGGAGCTATAACCTCGAACGATCGCGCTCGGTGGCGGCGTGGCTGTTTCTGGTCGCAGCGCTCGTGGTCGCCATGGTGCTGGTGGGGGGCGCGACCCGGCTGACCGGCTCGGGCCTGTCGATCACCCAGTGGAAGCCCGTCACCGGCATCCTGCCGCCGCTCGGGGCCCACGCCTGGCAGGCCGAGTTCGCCCGCTACCGCGCCATCCCGCAATACAAGCTGTTAAACGTCGGCATGACGCTGATGCAGTTCAAGTTCATCTATGGCTGGGAGTGGACCCACCGCCTGCTCGGGCGGCTCGTGGGCGTCGTCTTCTTCGTGCCCCTGGTCGTCTTCCTGTCCCTGAAGACGAACCCCCGCCGGCTGGTCTGGCGCTTCTGGCTGCTGCTGGTGCTGGGGGGGGCTCCAGGGGCTGATCGGCTGGTGGATGGTGGCCAGCGGGTTGGAGGCGCGGGTCTATGTGGCGCCTGAGCGGCTGGCCATCCATCTGGGCCTGGCGCTCGTCATCTACGCGCTGGCCGTGTGGACCGGCTGGGAGGCCTGGACCGGCCGGCCCCGCGGCGGCGACCATTACGCGCCGCCGAGCTGGCTCGGCTGGGGCGTGGGGCTGGTGGGCCTGGTCTTCCTGCAGATGCTGCTGGGCGGTTTGGTGGCCGGCAACCATGCGGGGCTGGTCTACAACGACTGGCCGATGATGAACGGCCGCTTCGTGCCGGCCGGATATGCCGCGCGAGGATCGGAGGGCCACGGCCTGTGGGCCACGTTGATGCACAGCCAAGCCGCGGTGCAGTTCGACCACCGCATGACCGCCTATCTGGTCTTCGTCATCGTCATCGGTCTGGGCCTGACCATCGTGGCGGCGCGCAACGTGCCGCCGATGCTGCGGACGCTCGCCCTGGTGCTGATCGGGGTGGTGACGATGCAGCTGCTGCTGGGCATCGCGACGCTGATGGCGGGCGCGCCGCTTTGGCTGAGCCTGATCCACCAGCTCTGGGCCGTGGTGCTGCTCACCGCCTCGCTGGGCCTGGTCTGGCGGATGCGGCGGAGCTAGCCGCAGGCCGCCTCCATCTGAACAATCGCCGCCTCCCGCGGTTTGCCTGGACCGGGGCTCGGCGTTCGCGCCAAGCCCAGGCCCGCACCAGGTCTTCCCGCAGGCCCGCGAAGCGTCGGGCGTCTTCATCCTCGATCCGGCGGACCCCAAGCAGAAGCAGGTGCGCATGGTGATGGGGGGAGGGGAAGGCGTGAGGTCCCGATGACCCTGGCCGGCAGCTCGCGCGCGCACTTCAGCAAGGCTTAACCACGCCGCCGCACAGTTGCGGCGATGTCCCGCCTCCTCCTCTTCGCAGGCCTGCGCCGACGCGACGTGACCCTGGCCGGCGTCGCCGCCCTGATGTGTTTCGCGCTCTACGACTGGTTCTTCCGACCCGTCGGCCACGGCCTGGACGTGGTCGGCGCGCCGGTCGGACGCGACTTCATCAACATGTGGGCCGGGCCTAGGCTGGCGCTCAGCGGCCATCTGGCGGTGCTGTTCGACGTGCCGGCCTATGGGCCGGCGCTGCACGCCCTGCTCGGCTTCCGCTTCCCGACCCAGGCCTGGAGCTATCCGCCGCAGGGGCTCCTGCTGTTCGCCCCCTTCAGCCTGCTGCCCTACATGCCCGCGCTGGCGCTCTGGACGGCGCTGGGGCTGGCGGCCTATCTGGCGACCGCGCTCCCGGCCCTGCCGACGGAGCAGAGGCTGCGCGCGGGCCTGCTGCTGGCGGCTTCGCCTGCGGCCTTCATCGACGTGGCGACCGGCCAGAACGGGGCGCTGACGGCGGCGCTGCTGATCGGCGGGCTGAGGCTGATGGACCGGCGGCCGTGGCTGGCCGGCGTGCTGTTCGGCGTCCTGACCTTCAAGCCGCAGATGGGGCTGGCCCTGGCCCTGGTGCTGCTGGCGCTCGGGGCCTGGCGGGTCATTGCGGGCGCGATGGTGACCGCGCTCCTGCTGGCGGCGGCGGCGACCCTGGCTTTCGGGGTGGAGGCGTGGAGGGGCTACGCTACGGTGTCGATCCCCTTTTCCGCCGCGGTGCTAGCGACGTCGCACGGCGGCCAGAAGCTGCTGTTCGCCTCGCTGACCTCGGCCCTGACCCAGGGCGGCTGGGCGTTCGGGGCGGCGCTGAAGGTCCAGGCGGCGGTGACGATCACGGTGCTGGGCGTGCTGGCCGCCTCCGTGCAGCGGCGGCGCGACCTCGCCAGCCGCATCGCCCTGACCGTCGCCGCCACCCCGCTGGTCACCCCCTACGCCTGGAGCTACGACCTGGTGGCGCTCGGCGCGGTCATGGCCTGGCGGCTGACAGCCGAGCCCGCAGAGCGCGGCTGGCGCACCTGGCTGTGGACGGCGGGCTATCTGCTGCCCGCCTTGTCCATGCTCGTGGAGATATTCGCCGTGCCCATAGCGCCCGCGGTGCTGGCCACCGTGTTCGCCGGCCTGGCGTGGGAGGCGCTCAGGGGGGAGCGCCGCGCGTTAGCGCCGCTCTTGGCGAGCCAGCCGGCGAGGAGGCGAAGGGTCTTGGGCGTAGGGGCGGACTAGACTTCATTCTCCTTGCCCGGACTTGTTCCGGGCATCCAGAGCGCGCCGCTGGCGCCGGGGTGCGTTCGGCTGGCGCCAAGACCACTACCGGCGGTGCTCTGGGCGCCCGGAACAGGTCCGGGCGAAGAGGAGGGGTCCAGAAAAACCGTGTTCAAGGGTCTTCCAACCCGCAGGACGAGGGGACGGCCCAGCCCCTGGGAAGTCCTTCTAGATGAAGGTGGAGTCGTCCTCGGCTGACGGGCGGACAGGCGCCGGGGCGGCGGCAGGCGCGCGGCCCGCGCGCACCAGGCGCTCCACGCGCGCCAACAGCTGGCGGTCGTCGAAGGGCTTGGCGAGGTAGTCGTTGGCGCCGCACTCCCGCGCCAGCTTCACGTCGGCGGCGGACTTGCGGGCGGTGAGCATCAGGATTGGCGTGCGCACGCAGGCGGGATGGCCGCGCAGGGCGCCCAGCACGCTGAAGCCGTCGAGCCTTGGCATGTTCACGTCCAGGATCACTGCGGCCGGCGGGTTGGCCAGGATCAGGCGGAGCGCGTTGGCCCCGTCATGGGCGCAGTTCACCCGGTAGCCGGCGATCTCCAGGCGCGTGGTGAGCAGCTCGGCGATCGCGGCGTCGTCCTCCGCCACGAAGATGCGCTTGCCGCCGGCGTTATACAGCGACACGGACCGGCTCCTGCGTTGGCTCAGCTTGCGGCGCTGGGGTCGGGGAAGCCAGGTGGTGCGCCAGGGCGTCGAACAGGCCTCGCGGCGAGATGGGCTTGGGGATCATGCCGTCGAACACCTCCAGCTCCAGCTGCAGCACGTCGGCGGAGAAGGCCAGAATCGGGGTCGCCGCGTTGGGGCCGCCGGCCCGAAGCGCCAACGCCGCCTCGCGCCCGTCCATCGCCGGCATGTGCAGGTCCATCAGGATCAGGTCGTATGGCCGACTCGCCCCCATCTCGGCCGCCTCGGCGCCGTTCTCGGCCGTCTCGATCTCCACCGCGTAGGGGGCGAGCAGCGCCTTGACCAGTTCGCGATTGACCGGGTTGTCCTCGGCCAGCAGCAGGCGCCGCCGGCCGTCCAGGCGGAGCGTCGGGGCCGTCTCGGGCGCGCTCTCGGTGAGCGACTGGACCGCGGCGGGCATGGCGAAGCTGAAGCTCGAGCCTGCTCCGGGCGTACTGGCCACCCCGATGCGGCCGCCCATGGCCTCCACCAGGCCCTTGCAGATGGCCAGGCCCAGCCCCGTCCCGCCATGGCGGCGGGTGTTGGAGCCGTCGATCTGGGAGAAGCGCTGGAACAGCAGGCTCGCCCGGTCGGGCGGGATGCCCGCGCCGGTGTCGGTGACGGTGACGCGGAGTTCGCCTTCGGCATAGTCCAGACCCACGGTGACCGAGCCCCGGTCGGTGAACTTCACCGCATTGCCGACTAGGTTGGTCAGCACCTGTCGCACCCGGTCGGGATCGATGTCCAGGCAGGGCGGGACGTCCGCCGCCACGTCGGTGCGGAGCCGCAGGCCCTTGCCCTGGGCCTGTGCGCCGAACAGCTGCACCACCTCGTCCACCAGCTCCAGCGGGTCCGTCGGCCAGGGGCAGATCTCCACCTGGCCGGCCTCCAGCTTGGAGAAGTCCAGCACGTCGTTGACGGTGGACAGCAGCGCCCTGCCCGCGGTCTGGACGCGCTCGACGTACTGGCGGGTCTGAGGCGACAGCTCCGGCCGCTCGTTGATCAGGTTGGCGAAGCCGATCACCGCGGTCAGCGGGGTGCGCAGCTCGTGGCTCATATTGGCGAGGAACTGGGACTTCACTTCGGCGGCGGCCTGGGCCTCGGCGTGGGCGGCGCGGAGCTCCGCCTCCATGGCCTTGCGCGCGCTGATGTCGCGCACGACGTCCTGGAAGCGCAGCGGCCTCCCGGCCTCGTCGAAGATCACCCGCGGCTGGCCCTCCAGCCACCGCCAGCCGCCGTCCTTGTGGCGGCCACGGAACTGGTAGGGCGACGGCCGGGTCGACGGCCCTGCGGCGACCAGCTGGCCGAAGAACTGCAGGACCGCCGGCTGGTCCTCCGGATGGGTCAGGTCCAGGGTGCGCCGGCCGATCAGCTCCTCCGGCCGGAAGCCGAGCACGCCCTCGCTGGCCTGGCTGACGAACTGGATGCTCGAGTCGGCCGGCGAGGTGATGGCCAGCATGTCGTTCACGCTCTCCGCCAGCAGGCGGTAGCGCGCCTCGCTCTCCGAGGCGGCCGCCTCCGCCTGCACGGCGCGCTCGGCCTCCGCCAGGGTCGAGGCCTGCAACCGCCGCTGGCGCGCCTGCATCCTGGCGACGGGCAGGCTGGAAACCAGCGACATCACCAGGAACAGCTGCAGCACCGCTGCCCGTTCGGGGGACTGGGCCTGCATCAAGGCGATCGGGCCGATGTTGCCGGCCGTCGCCGCCACCGAGATGAGGGCGGTGAGCAGCACGCCGATGGCCGCGCCGAGCGTCCCGAACTCCACGGAGACGAGGAGCAGGGCGGGCGGGATGACGAAGAGCACAGGCGCGCGGTCCTGGCTGAACACGCCGACGACGCAGGCGAGCAGGAGCATCATGGCCGCCACGGCGCGACGGCTCACCGGCCGCTCGCGCAGCTCCTCGTTGGCCCGGGCGAGCACCAGCAGGCAGGGCGTGACCAGGAGCAGGCTGAGGGGATGGGCCAGCGTCCACAGCTTGAAGGTCCGCCACGTGGGATCGCCCAGGAAGACGTGCAGCGACAGGGCGACCAGGCCGGCGGACAGCAGGCCCACGCCTGCAGCCACGCTCGCCATGGTCAGAAGCGCGCGGCCGCCGTCGAACCTGGGCCTGGCGCCCAGCATCCGCGTCAGCAGCACCGCCCCCAAGGAGTATTCGACGCCGTTGCCGACCGCCATGCACCCGGCCGCCACCAGGCTGTTGCCGCCCGACAGGCTCGTCGCCAGGTTACCCGCCAGGCAGGCGGCGATGAGCCAGGGCCAGCGCCGCCGCTCGGCCCGAAGCAGGGCCGCCAGGGCGACGGCGTTGGCGATCCAGACCGGCGCCAGCCGGCCGTCGTGGCTGATCAGGATCACCGATAGCCGGCCGGCGAGGAAGAAGGCGCAGCCGAGCGCGGCCGCGGAGACGATGGCGGGCGGCCCCTGCAGGTCGGACCACGCTGCCCGGAGACCTTGTCTCATCTAGCCCCTGTCGTCGGGTTGAAGGCCGTGCGCGGCTCCGGACCGCCCGATGTCTGCAGGAGGGCTACGCGTCCGAACTCGACATCCCCATGAGTGGCGAGGCCCGAAGGCATGTCCCGCCTCCGCGCGCACGTCGCCCACCAAGGTCGTCATCGACGGTAAACACGCGGTTAAGGCGCCCCGTCCGCTCGCACTTTTACCGCGGCTTCCCGCGCCTCGACCGCCTCCGTCCAAGGCGGTAAGGCGGGAGTGGCTGAAGGAGGAGTTCTGCGGGCCATGGACAACGCCAGGATCGGACGTCGAAGCGTGCTGGGCGCCGCCGGGTGGATAATGGGCTCCCCCCTCGGGGCGCTCGCCGCGACGCCCAAGCCGCGGGTGGCGATCAGGACCGGCCACGGCTTGATCGTGGTGGAGCTGGAGGCGCAGAAGGCCCCGCTCACCTCCGCCAACTTCCTGCACTATGTAGACGCTGGCAAGTACGACGGGGGCGACTTCTTCCGTGCGGCTCGCACACCGGGTGCGCCCACGGAGGGCACCATCGTCGGCGAGGCCGCCC
>CALMGB010000152.1 GCA_937863535.1 uncultured Caulobacteraceae bacterium | reverse complement strand
GCCCCACCTCGACCTCGCCAACCTGCCGAGCCGCCACCCCCTGGCCGTCCAGGCCGACGCGGGCCCCACGGCCCCCTCCGACAGCCGGCGCGACAGCGACCAGGCGCTGCAGGAGTTCCTGGACGCCGACGTCGTGGTGATCGGCGCGCCCATCTACAACTTCACCGTTCCCAGCCAGCTGAAAGCCTGAATCAACCGGATCCTGGTCACGAGCGTCACCTTTCAATACCCCGCGAACGGTCCCGAAGGCCTGATGAAGGACAAGCGGGTGGTGCTGGCGCCGACCCGCGGCGGCTTCTACGGCCAGGGCTCGCCCGCAGCGGCCTTCGAGCACCTGGAGACCTATCTTCAGACCGTGTTCGGCTTCATGGGCGTGAGCGACATCGACGTGGTGTCGGTGGAGGCTCTCTCCCGGGGGCCGGATGCCCGGAGTTCGGCCATGGAGCGCGCCCAAGCGGCGGCCCAAGACCTTCGCGCGGCCTGATCGGTCCTAAAGGTGCAGAAAACCATGAGAAACGTCGCCCTCGCCCTCGCCCTCCTGCTCGCCGGCGTCGCGACCGCCGCTGCCGTGGCCCAGCCCGGGCCGGCGAGCCGCGATCCGGACAGCGTCCAGCCGGGGCGCCTACCAGGTCGACCCGAACCACACGCAGGTGCTCTTCAGCGTCTCCCACATGGGCTTCTCGCTGTATTCGGGACGCTTCAGCGGCGTGACGGGTACGCTGGCGATCGATCCGCGCCAACCGGCGGCGTCGCGTCTGGACGTGACCATACCCGTGGCCAGCGTCTCCACGACCAGCGAGAAGCTGGACGGGGAGCTGAAGGGCGCCCAGTGGCTCGACGCCGACCGCTATCCCCAGATGCGGTTCCGCTCCACGCGCGTGGCGCTGAGCGGTCCGGGTCAGGCCGACGTCACGGGCGAGCTGACGCTGCACGGCGTCACGCGGCCGGTGACACTGCGGGTGCGCTTCGTCGGCGCGGGCGTCAACCCGATCGATCACGCCTACACCACCGGGTTCCAGGCCACGGCGTGCTGACGCGCTCCGACTTCGGCGTGAAGACCTATTTGCCCCTGATCGGAGACGAGGTGACCCTGACCATCGCAGGCGCCTTCGAGAAGACCGCTCCGGGTCAGTGATCGAGACCGGGAGGCGCTACCTGCGCGCCCCCGGGTCGAGGCGGCTCATGCGGGCTGCGGAGCGGCGGGTGCGCCTTGAGCGGGCGTCTCAAGCTCGCGCCGGACGAGAGCGGCGCCCTGCACCATCGCCGCCATCTTGCCGAAGGCGACCTCGCGGGGGAGGTACTTGAGCCCGCAGTCCGGCGCCACGATGACCTTCGTGGCCTCGACGTGGAGGAGAGCCCGGCGGATACGGGCGGCCACGGTGGCGGCGCTCTCCACCTCGTGGGTGGAGAGGTCGAGGACGCCCAGGATGATGGTCTTGCCGCGCAGCTTCTCGAGCACCGAGGTGTCCAGGTTGGATTGGGCCGTCTCCAGGGAGATCTGCCCCACCGTCGAGTTGGCCAGCTCCGGCAGGAAAGAGTAACCTGCCGGCCGCTCGTGGATGAGCTAGGCGTAGCCGAAGCAGATGTGCAGGGCTGTGACGCCCTGCACGCCTTCAAGCGCGCGGTTGACCACCTCCAGCCCGTACTCCCGCGCCGCGTCAGTACGCGCCTGCATGTAGGGTTCATCGATCTGGACCACGTCAGCGCCGGCGGAGAAGAGATCACGCATCTCCGCATTGACGGCGGCGGCGTAGTCGAGCGCCATCTCGCGCAGACTCGGATAGTGGTCGTTCTGCGCCTGCTGGGCCATGGTGAAGGGGCCAGGCACTGTGATCTTGATCATGCGGTCGGTGTTGGCGCGCAGGAACTCGACATCCCGCGCCTCCACCGCGTGACGGCGCCGGATCGGCCCGGTCACCCGCGGTACGGGATTGGGGAGGCCGCTGCGGTCCAGGGCCTCGCCGGGATTGTCGAGGTCCACGCCGTCCAACGCCGTGGCGAAACGGTTCGAGTAGCTCTCCCGCCGCATCTCGCCGTCGGTGATGATGTCAAGCCCCGCCTGCTCCTGGTCGCGGATGGCCAGCAGCGTGGCGTCATTCTGGGCTTGTTCGAGATGGTCGGGAGCCACGCGCCAGAGCTCGAGCGCCCGCACGCGTGGCGGGAAGCGGCCGCTCAGCTTCTCGCGATCGATCAGCCACTCGGGCTGCGGGTAAGACCCTACGAGCGAGGTCGGCAGCAGCGTGTCCATCTTCATCCTCCGTTCCGTAGGCGGCCCCAGCCGACCGCGGAGCTGCGTTCCCGGCCGCGTCCGGCCGTTCCACCGCTGTCCCATGTTCGCCCGGCCATCCGCCGGTGGCGGCGCGCAACCCAGAGACCAGCGATCAACAGCATAGTCGGCCTACTGACACCCACAAGCTTCGTCAGGGCGGCGGGCGGCGGAGCGAAGAGTGCGGAGGTCGCTCCTGTAGGCGGCCGTAGCCGATGGGGAGGTCAGCCCGCCCTTGCCGGCTCCCAACGGAGCGCGCGGGTCGCTTCGTCATCGACAGCGAGCGTCTCGGCGTCGATGGCTACGGCGTAGTCGCGCTCCGCCGCATCGCGCGAGACATAGCCGTTCAGGATGTCGAGGCCGACCAGTTCCGGATTGCGCTCGCGGGGATCGCCGTAGCCGCCGCCGCCCGCCATCTCCACCATGAAGCAGTCGCCGGAATGCAGCTGCAGCGTCTGTAGGGCGTGCAGGGCCCGCTCCTTAGGTCCGCCCGGGTCCAGGGTGACGCGCATCGGGCGCGGTCCGTCGCCGCCGAACACGCCCCAGCCGGCGAAGTCGAACTGGTGGCCGAGGCGCACCGTCACCGTCGCGTCGCCGAGGAGCTCGTAGACCTTGCGGTTGCCGAGCCCGCCGCGGAAGCGCCCGGCTCCGGCGGAATCGGTGATCCACTCGAATCGCTTCAGCCGGACCGGGAACTCCGTCTCGATCACCTCGATCGGGGTGGCGGGCGTCTTGTTTAGGAAGCCGACCGTGCCGGAGGATCCGTCGTGGGTCGCCGTGCCCCCTTGGGCCGTGGTGGAGAGGTCGTACTGTACGGCCTTGCGCCCGCTGCGACCCTTATCGTAGCCGATGGCGATGGCGCCGAGGCCGAGCCCCGTGGAGGCCACCGCGCGCTCCGGGTTGAAGTTGGCGAGCGCGCGGCCGACCGTGCTGTAGAGCACGTTGGCCAAGCCGTAGTAGCTGTTGACCGGCGCGGGCCAGGCCGGGTTGGTGATCCTGCCCTCCGGATTGACGAACCTGATCGCGCGCAGTACGCCGTCGTTGACCGGGATGGTCGGGTCGGTGGTCACCAGCAGCGCCAGCACCGCGGCGACGTGGGAGGACTGCGGGCGGAGGTTTGTGGGCCCCTTCACCTGCCTGTTGGTGTCGCTGTAGTCAAAGGTGATCTCGTCGGCCGCCTTGGTGACCCTCACGTGCAGGCGCAGCTTGACGTCGAGATCGACGCCATCGTTGTCGACGAAGGTCTCCGCCTCGAACGTGCCGTCCGGCCAGGCGCGCAGGTGCTCGCGCAGGCGCCGGTCCGAACGGCCGAGCAGTTCGGAGAAGGCCGCCTTGATCACCTCGCGCCCGTATTCCTCGCAAAGCTTGCGGACGTGCTGCACGCCGACCAGGGTGCAGCCGACCTGGGCGCGCAGGTCGCCGGCGATGATCTCGGGGATACGGCAGTTGCGCTCGATGATCGCGTTCACTTCGGCGACCACGCCGTCCCTGGTCCAGTACTTCACGCCCGGCAGCATCAGGCCTTCATGGAAAATCTCGCGCGCCGCTGCGCCCGAGGAGCCCGGGACCAGGCCCCCCATGTCGGGCTTGTGGGCCGTGCTGCAGCAGAAGCCGATGATCTCGCCCTCGATGAAGATCGGCGTGATGATCAGGACGTCGGGGATGTGCAGGGTGCCGCCGCCGTAGGGGTCGTTGGATATAAAGCAGTCGCCGTCGTTCATCGCCTCCAGCGGGTAGCTCTTCAGGAGACTCTGGATGGTCATCTTGTAGGGCAGCAGGCTGATGGGCGCGCCGGTGGTCTCCACCGAGTTGCCGTCCACGTCGGTGATCGAGGCCGAGCCGTCGTGGGATTCGCGCAGGATCGTGGAATAGCCGCTGTGGAACAGCAGGTGCTCCATGGTGGAGCCGATCTCCCGCAGCCGCGTCCCGATGATCTCCAGGGTGATAGCGTCAGGTGCCATGGCGTTCGGTCCCTTCGTCTCTCTAGTGTTGGGCGACGACCGGGGTGGCGGACGCGCCCGTCTCGATGATGATGTTGCCAAAGCGCTCGAGGGTGGCGCTCATCCCGGGCAGCACGACCGTGGTGGAGTCGAGCTGCTCGACGATGGCGGGCCCGGCGATGAAGGCGCCCGCCTTGAGCCGAGCGCGGTCGAAGACCGGCGCATCGACGTAGCCGTCGGCGGCGTCGAACAGCACGCGACGGTGGGCGGTCGGCGTCGGCGGGGCGTCGTCGAACTCCAGCTCGGGCAGGTTCAGCTTGGGCACGATGACGGTGGAGGTCAGGCGCACGTTGACGACCTCGGGCGTCTCACCAGGCGCCGATGTCCCGTAGACCTCCTGGTGGCGCGCGTCGAAGGCTTCGCGGATGGCGGGCTTGTCGGCCTCGGTCAGCGGCCCGGACGGACAGGTGACGGTCAGCTCGTAGCCCTGGAACGGGTAGCGCAGGTCGAGCTGGCGCTCGCACTCCACCTGGTCGGCAGTGAAGCCCTCGTGCTCGGCGTCGCGGGCGGCGCGCTCTTCCAGGTTGGCGAAGATCTCGTTGAGGTCGTCGCAGGCGACCGTGGAGAGCGGCGACAGCCGGCTGCGCAGGTAGTTGTGCTTCACGTCGGTCTGCAGCAGGCCCATGGCGCAGCTGATCCCCGGATAGGGCGGCACGATCACCCGCGGGATGCCTACCGCCTTGGCCACGCGGGCGCCGAGCACCGGTCCGCCGCCGCCGAAGGCCACTAGGGCGAACCGGCGCGGGTCCAGCCCGCGCTCCACGAAGGACAGGCGCACGCCCACCTCCATGTTGACGCTCACCACCCGCACGATGCCGAGCGCCGCCTCTTCCACGCTGAGCCCCAGCGGCTCGGCGATGCGGCGCTGGATGACCTCGCGCGCCAGGTCCGGGCTGATCTTGAAGCGGCCGCCGATGAAGTTGTACGGGTTGAGATAGCCCAGCAGGATGTTGGCGTCGGTCACCGTGGCGTCCTGGCCGCCGAGGCCGTAGCAGGCCGGCCCGGGCGAGGCGCCCGCCGACTGCGGACCACCCTTCAGCAGGCCGTCCGGCCCGATCCAGGCGATGGTGCCGCCGCCTGCGCCCAGCGCGCGGATCTGGATCATCGGGGTGCCGATGTCCTGGTCGTGGATCTGGCCGGAGCGGGTTTCCTGGTAGGCGTTGTCGGGCAGCACGCTGATGTCGGTGCTGGTGCCGCCGATGTCGAAGGTCACCACGTCCTTCTCGCCCAGCAGCCGGCCGAGGCTGGCGGCGAAGACGACGCCCGCCGCCGGTCCGGACAGCAGCGTCTGGTTAGGATATTCCGCGGCGATCTCGATCTGCATCAGCCCGCCGTTAGACTGCATGATGAAGATCTTGCGGGTGCCGAGGCCGGTCTCCACCAGCCGGTCCGACACCCGCTTCAGATAGGTCCCCACTACGGGGCCGGCGTAGGCGTCGAGCACCGTGGTGGACAGGCGGACGTATTCCCGGATGGTCGGCAGCACGATGCTGGAGAGCGACACGCGGCAGGCGGGATGCTCCTCCTTGATCAGCTCGGCCGTGCGGGCTTCGTGCGCATCGTTCATGAAGGAGAACAGGAAGCAGACGGCTATGGAGTTAACCTCCATCTCGCGGCACCGGCGCGCGGCGCGGCGAACGCTCTCCTCGTCGAGCGGCTCGTGCTCGGAGCCGTCGTGGAGGACCCGCTCGGTGATCTCGAAGGTGCGGTGCTGCGGAACGAGGCCTCGGGGCTTGCTGTACTGGGGATCGATCATGTCCGATCCCAGCGGCTCGGCCCCGCCGCGCATGTCGTAGAGGGCCCCGAAGCCTTCGGTGATGAAGAGGGCCGACTTGGCGCCCTTGCCCTCGATGGTGGCGTTGGTCGCGACCGTGGTGCCGTGGGCGAAGAAGTCGATGTCGCCCGGCCGGATCTGCGGATGTAGCTCCATCCGGTTCCGCCGGCCCGCGGCCACCGCGCCGGCCGGGTCGGCCGGCTGGGAGGGGACCTTGGTGACGGCCAGCTTGCCGG
Organism: uncultured Caulobacteraceae bacterium; assembly: GCA_937863535.1. Lineage (GTDB taxonomy): Bacteria > Pseudomonadota > Alphaproteobacteria > Caulobacterales > Caulobacteraceae > CAHJWH01. The sequence goes on along the minus strand of CALMGB010000152.1, from coordinate 209 downwards.
TCTCGACCTCCATGCCGATGACGTCGGTGAAGGTGCCCCCGATGTCGATCCCTACGCGCCACATATCCTGCAACCCCTCTCGTCGCCGTTCCTGCCGTCCCGGAGACCCCGCGCGCCCTGCCCGGCGCGAAGAGCGGGCAGGGTCGCCGGCGGCCGCGGGGCCGGCCGGGGCGCGCCCGGCGCCCGCCCTCCAGAACAACCCCCCGTCG
>CALMGB010000151.1 GCA_937863535.1 uncultured Caulobacteraceae bacterium | reverse complement strand
GTTCGCCATCGTGGGCGCCGCATGCGGCGTTGGACTGCTCGCCAGCGCGTGCGCCGAGTACTACCCGCCGCCGCCGCCTCCGCCGCCCGGCGTTATCCACGCCCGCCACGTGCGCTGGTGCTTTAACCACCACGCCGGCTACAACCCCGACACCAACGTCTACATCGCCTTCGACGGGTCGCCGCACTATTGCGTCACGCCCTGGGAGCGGTGAGGTCATTCCCTCTCCCGTCGTGGGAGAGGATAAGGGCTCATGCGCGAGAATGCGGAAGGATGAGGGGGCGCGCCGCGCCTGCAGCTGCGCCCGTACCGTGACCCCTCACCCTTCCACGCCGCGTTCCGCGACACAGACTCCCCTCTCCGCCACAGGCGGAGAGGGGCCGAGCTTCAGGCCTTTGCGCGTTTTACGGGCGTCTTGGCCTTCGTAGCCGCCGCCTTCACAGGTTTCTTCGCCGCCGGCTTGGCCGTTTTCGCAGGGGCCTTCCGGGCGGCCGGCTTGCCGCCGCCGTCCTTGGCCGCGCGTTCTTCCAGCAGCTTCATCGCCTCGTCGAGGGTGAGAGCTGCAGGGTCGGCGCCTTTGGGCACGTTGGCGTTCACCTTGCCGGCGTTGACGTAGGGGCCGTAGCGCCCGGACAGCAACCGGATCGGCTCGCCAGAGACCGGGTGGGGGCCCAGCTCCTTCAGCGCCGCCGGTGCGCCGCGCGCTCCGCGGCCGCCGCCGGCCCGCTTCTCGGCCAGCAGGGTCACCGCCCGGTTCTGGCCGACCTCGAACGCTTCCTCGATGTCGCCCAGGCTGGCGTAGGTGGTCTTGTGCTGAACGTAGGGGCCATAGCGGCCCAGCCCGGCGAAGATCGGCTCGTTGTCTTCAGGGTGCAGCGCCACCTCGCGCGGCAGGCTGAGCAGGCGCAGGGCCTGGTCGAGGTCGATGGCCGCCGGCTCCCAGCCCTTGGGCAGGCTGGAGCGCTTGGGCTTGGCCTTCTTGTCCTCGGCGTCGGCCTCGAGTTCGACGTAGGGGCCGAAGCGGCCGATCTTCAGCCAGACCTTGCGCCCGGTGTTCGGGTCAACTCCCAGCTCGCGGTCGCCGGACACCGGTTCCTCGCCCTCCGCCACGCCGAGCTGGCGGGTGTAGCGGCACTCCGGATAGTTGGAGCAGCCGATGAAGGCGCCGAACTTGCCGGCCTTCAGGCTCAGCCGCCCCGTGCCGCAGGTGTGACAGACCCGCGGGTCCGACCCGTCCTCCCGCTCCGGGAAGATGGCCGGGCCCAGCGCGGTGTTCAGCTCCTCCAGAACTTCGGAGATGCGCAGGTCGCCGACCGAGGCGATCGCCTTCTGGAACTCGGTCCAGAAGTCGCGCAGCACCACCTTGTATTCGAGTTCGCCTGCGGAGACCTTGTCGAGCTTCTCCTCGAGGTCGGCGGTGAAGTCGTATTCGACATAGCGCAAGAAAAACTGCTTCAGGAACGCCGACAGCAGCCGTCCCTTGTCCTCCGGATGGAAGCGGTTCTTGTCCATCCGCACGTATTCTCGGTCGCGCAGGACGCCCAGGATCGAGGCGTAGGTAGAGGGCCGGCCGATCCCCAGCTCCTCCAGCTTCTTGACGAGCGAGGCTTCCGAGTAGCGCGGCGGCGGCTCGGTGAAGTGCTGGTCGGCCCGCGCTTGGTGGACGTCCGCGCGGGCTCCCTGGCTGATGGCGGGTAGCCGGCGGCTATCCTCGTCCTCGGCTCCGTCGTCTCGACCTTCCTCATAGACGGCCAGATAGCCGTCGAACTGGATGACCTGACCTGCCGCGCGAAGCCCGATCTTTCCGGCGGCGTCCAGGTCCACAGTGGTGCGCTCGATCCTGGCGGACTCCATCTGGCTGGCGATCATCCGCTTCCAGACCAGCTCGTAGAGCCGGGCCAGATCACCATCGAGATGGACCTGCCCCGGCAGGCGCGAGAGCGAGGTCGGCCGGATCGCCTCATGCGCCTCTTGCGCGTTCTTGGCCTTCGTCTTGTAGTAGCGGGCGTCGGCGGGGACGTAAGGCTCGCCGAAGCGGTTGGCGATGACCTTGCGCGCTTCCGCAATCGCCTCAGGCGAGGACTGCACCCCATCAGTCCGCATGTAGGTGATCAGGCCGCCGTTCTCGTCGACGCCTTCATACAGCTTCTGCGCCGCCTGCATGGTGCGCTGGGCGGAGAAGCCGAGTTTGCGCGCCGCCTCCTGCTGCAGGGTCGAGGTGGTGAAGGGCGGGGCTGGGGAGCGCCGAGCCGGCTTCTTCTCCACCGCGGTGACGGTAAAGCTCGCCAGCGCCACGGCCTTGCGCGCCGCCTGGGCCACATCGGCGTTCGGAAGGTCGAACTTCTTCAGCGCCTTGCCGTCAAGCTTGACCAGCCGCGCCAGGAAGGGGTCGGAGCCGGCGGTGACGTCGGCCTCCACGCTCCAGTATTCCTGGGTCTTGAAGGCCTCGATCTCCATCTCGCGGTCGACCACGAGACGCAGGGCCACCGACTGCACCCGCCCGGCCGAGCGCGCGCCCGGCAGCTTTCGCCAAAGCACCGGCGACAGGGTGAAGCCCACCAGGTAGTCCAGGGCCCGGCGCGCAAGGTAGGCGTCCACCAGCTCCATGTCGATCTGGCGCGGGTTCCGCATCGCCTCGGTGACGGCGGACTTGGTGATGGCGTTGAACACCACCCGCTGCACCTCGGCGCCCTTCACCGCCTTCTTCTTCTGAAGCACCTCCAGCACGTGCCAGCTGATGGCTTCGCCCTCCCGGTCGGGGTCGGTGGCCAGGATCAGACGGCTCGCGCCCTTCATGGCGTCTGCGATGTCGTTCAGCCGCTTGGCCGCCTTGGGATCGACGTCCCAGCTCATGGCGAAGTCTTCGTCCGGCCTGACCGAGCCGTCTTTGGAGGGCAGGTCGCGGACGTGGCCGTAAGAGGCGAGCACCTTGTAGTCAGGGCCGAGGTACTTGTTGATGGTCTTGGCCTTGGCGGGGCTCTCGACGACGACGACGTTCATGGGGCGGGGAGGCTCGCGGGGTCTGACGGCGCGGTAAGTGGTGGCGTGCAGGGCGCCCTGTCAACGCC
>CALMGB010000150.1 GCA_937863535.1 uncultured Caulobacteraceae bacterium | reverse complement strand
AGGCCAGGCCCGCCACGTGCCAGACGTCGCCGATCCCGTCCAGGATGTCCGGCTCCTCCAGCCGCAGCTGCACCGAACCGAAGCTCGCCGCTTCCGGATGGGCTCCGGCGGCCTGGACCAGGGCGGCCAGCCAGCCCGGATCGGGCGTGGCGTCGGGGTTCAGCAGGGCGAGGAACTCCGCGCGCGAGTCCTGCGCCACGCGGTTGTTGGCGGCCGCGAAGCCGAGGTTGGCGCCCATGTCGCGGACCCGGAAGCGCACGTCCGGGAGCCGCAGGCGGGTGACCGAGCCGTCGCGGGAGGCGTTGTCGGCCACCACCGCTTCGAAAGCCGCGAAGCTCTGGGCGGCCAGGGCGTCGACGCAGGGCTGCAGATAGCCGCCGCTGTCATAGGCCACGATCACCACGGTGACGGCGACGTTGGACGAGGGGGCGACCGCGGGCATCGGGCGAAGGTGTAGCCCCAGCCGCAGGCCTTGAGGAGAGCGCAACCTTGAGCCGGCCCGCGGCTCCCGCCATAAGCGGGCGTCCCTGGAGAGAGCGCGCGTGAAGACCATCCTCGTCACCGGCGGCGCCGGCTACGTCGGCAGCCACTGCTGCAAGGAATTCGCCGCCCAGGGGTGGACGGTGGTGGTCTACGACAACCTGTACCGCGGCTGGCGCGACATGGTCCGCTGGGGCGAGCTGATCGAGGGCGACATCTTGGACACTACGGCCCTCCAGGCCGCCGTGGCCAAGGTCAAGCCGGACGTGCTCGCCCATTTCGCCGCCCTCACCTATGTCGGCGAGTCGGTGGAGCAGCCGGACCTCTACTATCGCAACAACACGCTCGGCACGTTCAACATCCTGGAGGCGCTGAGGGCCGCCGGCGTCGACAAGATGATCTTCTCCTCCACCGCCGCCACCTATGGCGAGCCGCTGGAGGCGCCGATGCCCGAGACCCACCGCCAGCTGCCGATCAATCCCTACGGCCGGTCCAAGCTGATGGTGGAGCGGATGATGGCCGACTACGCCGGCGCCTACGGGTTGCGCTTCGCATCGCTCCGCTACTTCAACGCCGCGGGCGCGAGCCCCGACGGCGACATCGGCGAGCGGCACGAGCCGGAGACCCACGTTATCCCGCTGGCCGCCCGGGGGGCGCTGCGCGACGACTACCAGTTCACCGTCTTCGGCGACGATTTCGACACCCGCGACGGCACCTGCGTCCGCGACTACGTGCACGTGTCCGACCTCGGCCGCGCGCACGCGGCGGCGGCGGACTACCTGATGAAGGGTGGCGCGGCCCAGTTCTTCAACCTGGGGACGGGCGAGGGCACCACGGTCAAGGAGATCGCCGACGCCATCGAGAAGGTGTCCGGCAAGCCGCTGCCGCGCAAGGTCGGCCCGCGCCGGGCGGGAGACCCGGCCGTGCTGGTGGCCTCCAACGCCCGGGCGCGCGAGGTGCTAGGCTGGACGCCGACCCAGTCCTCCATCGACGAGATCGTGCACACCGCCTGGGCCTGGGCGCAGAAGGATGCGGGGCGCGCCGGCTGATGCGCGCCCGCCGTCGCCTGGCGAGCCTGGCGATCGGGCTCGCCGTCCTGGCGATCGGCGCCGGTGGGCGCCAGGCCGCGCAGGCCAAGGAGGCGGTCAAGAACAACACCTTGACCTACACCAGCTTCGACGCGCTGACGGCGACGGTGTTCAGGTCCGACGGCCGTCGCGGCGTGCTGACGGTGCAGGGCGGGCTGGACGTGCCGGACCCCGCGCTCAGGGCCCGGGCTGCGGCGTCCCAGCCGCGGCTGCGCGACGCATACATCCGCACGCTCAGCGTCTACGCCGCCAGCCTGATCCCCGGCGCGCCGCCCGACGTGGACCAGATCGGCATGCGGCTGCAGCGCGCCACCGACGGCGTGCTGCACCGGCCGGGCGCGCGGGTCCTGCTCGGCACCGTGCTGGTGAACTGATCAGGCCTCCGACAGGCCTTGCGCCGCCGCGTCCATGAAGCGCGCCATCCTGAGGTCCAGTCCGGTCACCCCGTCCGCGTCGTGGGTGGTCAGCACCACTTCGATCCGGTTGTAGACGTTGGACCATTCCGGATGGTGGTCGAGCTTCTCGGCCAGCAGGGCCACGCGCGTCATGAACCCGAACGCGGCGTTGAAGTCCTTGAAGCGGAAGCTCTTCGTCAGGGCGTCGCGCCCCTCGGCCGCGCTCCAGCCCTGCAGTTGCGCCAGGGCGGCCTCGGCCCCGATCCTGTCCTGCGCCATGGCGTCCTCCTGAACGCGCTCCGCTTATCGGCTCCGCGCCGGCCAGCCAAGCGGTTCGCTTGCGGGTTGAAGGGGCGGGCGCGGCCAAGGTCTTTGTGGTTGCTGGCGGACCATCCTGCCGCGAGGCCTGCCCATGTCGTTCTCCGCCAAGCTCCTCGGCGTCGCCCTGTGCGCCGTCGTCGCCGCGCCCGCCTTCGCCCAGGACCTGGCCGGCGCGCCTGAGGGCGCCCAGGCCGGACCGCTCGGGTCCCCCCAGGCCTATGGCGGCGATCCGCGCACCTGGAGCCCGCGTCCCCATCACGCCCGCGTCCACGGCGAAGGGCGCGAGTGCTTCGCCCAGGTCCGCACTCCCGCCGCCTATGCGCCGCCGCCGACCGGGCCGGAATACGTCTGGCGCCAGGCGCCGGCCCCTCCCGGCGCGCCGGGCCCGGTCTGGTGTCTGACCG
>CALMGB010000149.1 GCA_937863535.1 uncultured Caulobacteraceae bacterium | reverse complement strand
ACCGCCTCCCGCTGAGCGTTAAGCCCGCACCGAAGGGTGAAGAACCTTCGCTTACTGTTGAACGAGCATCGCTCCAGGTAGATCAGCCATTAACCCGGTCCAGCCAGGCTGGCTGTTCACACGTTTCAAGACAGTCATTCAGGCGAAAGGAACCCCATCATCGTAGAGAACGAGGACTGGCGCAGAGAGAGCTTTGGCTCCCTTTAAGGTCAGCCAAAAGTGCGTGGACGCTGGCTGAACCCAGATAGACACCCCGAACGAAGATTGGTCATCGATCGGCCGCTCCCTCAGCACAGTCATACAGACCGGTACGCCGTCGGGTAGCTTGGTCAGTAAATTCGTGTAGGGTCCGACAGCCGGCCAGGTAGGATGGCCGGATGGCGGAGCAAAGTAAGGCTCAGCAAACGAAGAGCGGCATGCAAGAACTGATAAACACACGCCTAAGCCAAAACTTGATAAACTGAATAGGCGCTTCAGCATAAACTGGATCCTTAACAGGCAAAGAAAAAGCATAGAGAAATCTGCGGAGGCCGCTAAGTACGGGGCGCCTCCCCGACGCCAGTGTTCACGATCACAGTCTGTGGGGCTTGGCTGTTGGTGAGCGACCAGACGAGAGAGATGATCCAACCTAGCACCGTCCAGCCAAGCATAGGTTCAGGACGAAGATCGCTAGCGTCTGACGATTTGACCTCAAGGCCGCGATGGTCGTGGGGAGCAGATATAAGGCTAGGAGGATCAGGAAAATCAAACCGCCAAACATGCTTCCAGCCGCGATGGCGTTTCCGTTATGCACTTCACCAGCTCCACCCAAAACGTCAGGTGGTTTTTACCCCTTATCGGAGGTATAAAAAACCGCAAGGTGGCGCATATCTAGCCCATGCGCTTCCTGCCAGCATGGTCACGGCGCGTCAGATTAGGGCTGCCAGGGCGCTGCTAGGCTGGACCCAGCAGGACCTAGCCGACCGGGCCATCATTTCGATCAATGCTCTGGCTCGGCTGGAGAACGGCCAGGTTGACTCGCGTATCAGCACGCTGAAGGCGGTTCAGCAGGTGCTCCTGCAAGCCGGGATCGATTTCCTACCGGCTTCCGACCGCGGGGAAGGGGTGCGGCTATCTGACCCGAACGCCTAAGGCGCTACGGGATCAGCTCAGCTACAACGGCCCGCTCCGTTGCCGCCCGACAGCGGACAGTTTGAACCGCTGCTTCGGGTGGGTTTGCGACATTGACGGATGACCGGTGACCAGCCAAGTTCGTCGAGGATGAGAAGTCACCGCATCAGTATGAACGGTAGCGGCAGCTTCACTGCGGCCGTCCGCAAGGCTTTGAGCTTTCCCGCAATCCTATGTGGCATGATGTTTGTCTGCCTCGTGGTCGCCAGCCCGATCCATTCGATTGTGCCCGCGTTCACATTCTCAGCCGTGTGGTTGGCGTTACTAGCAGTGCCTACCATCGGCTTCGCTTGGTTGCGCTGGCGGTCATCGGTCTCCCGCTCGTTTCTGACCGCGTTTAAAGGTCGCGTGCGGCAGCGGATCACCTCTGCCTACGAAGACAACAAGGACCGCTAAGAGTCGGCAGCACGTATGGGCGCACCTGCGGCAACTCGCTGTTCAGCCAGGGCCTAGCTCTCTGACCGGAAGCGGACACCCGGACTGGCCGCAGAGGGTGGACTTCGGACTCAGGCGTTGACGTCCGTGGAGTGGGGAGGCAGCGTCCAATCCTTGGAGGCAGTCATGGTTCAGAAACGTAACCTTGTCCTCTTGGCGGCTTGCGGGCACTTGGCCCTAGCTGGTCTCTTCATCGCCATCCACCATGTGGCTTCTGGAGCCGCCTTCGGCGGGATGAGTGTCATCTGGCTTGTAAATTGGTGGGAGCGACGCCCTGCCGAACATCGGCAGTGAACAGCCTCTCCGCGTCGCAGCACGTATGAGCCCGTCCCCGAAAACTCGCCATTCGGCGTGGTCCAGTCTTTTCGCCCAGGAGGGGACACTCCTAATGCGAGCGAAGGGTGGAAAGCGACCGGAGCGCTTGACGAGCGGAGGTCCGCTTAGCAACCTTGAGGCATGAATAAGTCTACGGGTGGGGTGGCGGCGGTTCAATGAACGCTTCTGGTGATCTCAACGCTGCGGGCCTCGCCATCATCTACGGCGGCTTTGGCGCGGTGGCGCTAGGCTGCGTTGCAGTTGGCGTGTTGCAGTGGAAGCTGAGGCTAAGATGGCCGGCCGGCTATACGTTGTGGACCACCTATTTGTTTGCGCTTTGCAACACTGGATCGTACCTTGTTGACTCAAGCCGTTACGCCTCCAACAGGTTCTGGGCGAGTTTCTTTGCGCCTCTTCCTTTCAGCGCGATCAGCGTCGCGGTAATCTGGCTGTCACTTCTACAAGCTCGGGGCCGTATTGATCGGGCCTTCTCGCGCGTGGACAAAGACTGACCTATTGGTTTGCGCACCGATGCTCAAGCGAAGGCTTCAGAGCTACTCATCACGTCGAGTGAACCTGAAGTCGGCCCGTGGGCCGATGATGTCTATCCATCGGGGTCTCGGTGACGCATCGGTCCGAATGAACAGGTCCGGCTTACGGGGTAAGATGGAGATACCTTTCGGGGTAGCGATCACTGCTCGGTCTGTAGGAAGGACATACGGTGCCTTATCCTTCTCGACGACGTAGTTGAAATCGCCTGATTTTGATGAACCCTTGCCGTCAGACAAGACGATGAGCCCGCAGCACGCGTTGTAGTAACGTCCATTCGCGAAAGCAGTCGGAAGCCGTGGTGGCGGCGTCAGCAGAACGTGAGCCCAGGTGAGCAGCACGGCGGTGACGATCAGTGCCTTGGCCACACGCGCCACGCTGAAACTACGATCCATGGCTCATGATCGAGCGAGCCCCCACGTAGGTCAACGTCTGCCTTGGGTCGCTACCGTCGGCGGGTGGCTTCCAGAAACTCGCCATCACGTTCCGGCCGAGCCTGTCACCGAGGACGGACCTCCTGAAGGCGTGCGAAGGGTGGAGAGCGACCGGACCGCACTCCTGGCAGAGCGATGATCCTCGCGCTAAAGTTCAGCACGCGCATGAGGGGACAGCACGGTATGGACACGAGCGACCCCATAGCCGCCGACCCCTTTGTCAAGTTGATGGAGCAGGTACAGGCCGCAGTAGCGTTGGGCCATAGAACCCACGAACCTGGCCGAGGCTCGTCGGAGCAGGCTATTGCGTGGTGTGTCCTCAATGAACTTCGAAGAGCTGGCTATGTCATTGAGCACGCGGGCACCGGCTTCCGATACCCGTCCACCCCACCCGCTATGTAACGGACATTCCGAACAGCCGGAGAGGGTGGTTTGCGGACAGGCGGCCTTCGGAAGAAGGTAGCAAGTCTAGCGAAAAACCCCGATTATCACTGACCAACAAACCACTGCTATCGCGCCGATTATTAGGAAAGCGAGGCCTACGGTCGCGACCGACGCCGTATACAATATTGGCTCTTGATCTGCACGATATTGAAATCCACGGACCCAGATGGCTCTGGTCTTCACTGACTGAACGAGAACCCAAGCGATGAACGCATCTGCTAGCGTCGTGAAAATCGCGAGGGGAATGAGCGCCACTGCCTTGCTCCTAAACTCCGCACCGGCGTCAGTCTGGCGCTCGCGGTGGATGTCCGCAACGGGTCCAGGCTGTGTAAAAACGCGGTTGTTGTGGTAGTCTCTGATGCAATCGGA
>CALMGB010000148.1 GCA_937863535.1 uncultured Caulobacteraceae bacterium | reverse complement strand
CGGCCGCGGCGACCACGTCGCCGCGAGAGCAGTCGATCTCGTCGGCGAGCGTCAGGGTCACAGACTGGCCGGCCACTGCCTGTTCCAGGTCGCCGTCGAAAGTGACGATGCGGCTGACCGTGGAGGTCTTGCCCGAGGGCAGCACCCGCACCGCGTCGCCCGGCTTCACGAAGCCGCTGGCGATCAGGCCGGAGACGCCCCGGAAGTCGAGGTTCGGCCGGTTGACCCACTGCACCGGCATGCGAAGCGGCTTGGCCTGTGCGGAGGTGACGTCCAGCTCCACCGTCTCCAGGTGGCCGATCAGGGTCGGACCCGTATACCAGGGGGTGTTGGGGCTGAGGGTGGTGATGTTGTCGCCCTTGAAGCCGGAGATCGGCATGGGCAGGAAGCCGGTGATGCCGATCTGCCCGGCGAAAGCGCGGTAGTCGGCGACGATGGCGTCGAAGGTCTCCTGGCTGTAGCCGACCAGGTCCATCTTGTTGACGGCCAGCACGATGTTCCTGATGCCGATCAGGTGCGCCAGGTAGCTGTGCCGCCGGGTCTGGGTCAGCACGCCCTTCCTGGCGTCGATCAGGATCACGGCCAGGTCGGCTGTGGAGGCGCCGGTGACCATGTTGCGGGTGTACTGCTCGTGGCCGGGCGTGTCGGCGACGATGAACTTGCGCTTCTCGGTGGCGAAGAAGCGATAGGCGACGTCGATGGTGATGCCCTGCTCGCGCTCGGCGGCCAGGCCGTCCACCAGCAGGGCGAAGTCGATCTCGGCTCCTTGCGTGCCGACGCGCTTGGAGTCGGCCTCCAGCGCCGCCAGCTGGTCCTCGAAAATCATCTTGGAGTCGTAGAGCAGCCGCCCGATCAGGGTGGACTTGCCGTCGTCCACCGAGCCGCAGGTGATGAAGCGGAGCAGGCTCTTGTGCTGGTGCAGCTCCAGATAGGCGTCGATGTCCTCGGCGATCAGGCTCTCGACCTGGTAGGCCGAAGCCTTGTCCAATTCGGCTCCGCTCACGGCCATGTCGGTGGGCGTCGCGTCGTTCAGGGTGGACTCCAGGGCCATCAGAAGTAGCCCTCCTGCTTCTTCTTCTCCATGCTGGCGTCGCCCGCGTCCTTGTCGATGGCGCGGCCCTGGCGTTCGGAGGTCGTGGTGAGCAGCATTTCCTGGATCACCTCCGGCAGCGTGCGAGCCTCGCTCTCCACCGCGCCGGTGAGCGGATAGCAGCCGAGCGTGCGGAAGCGGATGGAGCGTTCGACGGGAACCTCGCCCGGCTTCAGGCGGAAGCGCTCGTCGTCCACCATCAGGAGCAGGCCGTCGCGCTCCACCGTGGGGCGCCTCTCAGAGAAGTAGAGCGGCACGATCTCGATGTCGTTCAGGTAGATGTATTGCCAGATGTCCAGCTCGGTCCAGTTGGAGATCGGGAATACCCGTATGCTCTCCCCCTTGGCCTTGCGCACGTTGTAGAGGTTCCACAGCTCGGGCCGCTGGTTCTTGGGGTCCCAGCGGTGGTTGGCGGAGCGGAAGGAGAAGACGCGCTCCTTGGCCCGGGATTTCTCCTCGTCCCGCCGGGCGCCGCCGAAGGCCGCATCGAAGCCGTACTTGTCCAGCGCCTGCTTCAGCCCCTCCGTCTTCCACATGTCGGTGTGCAGCGGGCCATGGTCGAAGGGGTTGATCCCCCGCTCGATGGCCTCGGGGTTCCGGTAGACCAGCAGCTCCATCCCGGCGTCGCGCGCCGCACGATCGCGCAGCTCGTACATGGCCTTGAACTTCCACGTGGTGTCCACGTGCAGCAGCGGGAACGGCGGGGGCGAAGGGTAGAAGGCTTTGCGCGCCAGGTGAAGCATGACCGCGCTGTCCTTGCCGACGGAGTAGAGCATCACGGGACGCTCCGCCTCCGCCACCACTTCGCGCAGGATGTGGATGCTCTCCGCCTCGAGCCGCTGAAGATGGGTCAGGGTCTGGCGCACCGCGTCTTCCATTCCGTACCGGTGTCCTCTGGACCTCTCCGCCTGGAGCGGATGAGCCTGAGTCCGTCAGCCGGCTATATATGGCGGCTGGGCCGCGCGTCGCATACCAGCAAACCTCACAGCTTGATCACTAAGCCTGAGCCGCCTGGCCGGATCAGGCCTGGGACGCGAACGCCCAGTAGAGGGAGCGGGCGCGCAGCGTCATCGGCCCGATCCCCAGCTCCTGCCCATCGATGGCGGTGATTGGCGCGACCTTCTGAAAGTTGCCGCTGGAGAAGATCTCGTCGGCGGCGGCGAAGTCGGCGTAGCGCATGGTGCGCTCGACCACCTCCACCCCGTCCTGGCGGAGCAGGGCGATGACGCGGCGACGCGTGATCCCGTCCAGGAAGGTCCCGTTGGGGACCGGTGTCTGCACCACGCCGGCCCGCACCATGAACACGTTGGCGTTGGCGAGCTCGGCCACGTTGCCCAGCATGTCGAGCATCAGGCAGTTGCCGAAGCCGCGCGACGCCGCCTCCCGCAGGGCCCGGCCGCCATTGGGATAGAGGGCGCCGGCCTTGGCCTCCACCGGCGCGCAGTCCGCGGTGGGTCGGCGGAAGGGCGACAGGGTTATGGTCGCGCCTTTCGGCTCCGGCAGCGGCGCCTCGTAGAGGTTCATGCACCACCGCGTCGAGGCGGGGTCGAACATCACACCGCCGCCGAGCCCACTCTCCGCCCAGTACATCGGGCGGATGTAGAGGTCGGCCGCCGGCGCGAAGCGGGCTGCGCCGTCGCGCGCCAGCTCGATCCAGCGCTCCGTCACCACCACAGGCTCCAGGCCGAAGCTGCTGGCGGAGCGGTTCACCCGGGCGCAGTGCGCCTCCAGGTCGGGGAAGCGGCCGCCCATCCGCCTCGCTCCGTCGAACACGGTGGAGGCGAGCCAGGCGCCGTGCGTGCGCGGGCCCATGATGGCGACATTGCCCTCGCGCCATTCGCCTTCGAAGAAGGTCCAGGTCTGGGAGATCGGGGCGCGGGTCGCGACCACTTGGGACATCTTAGGCTCCGGGACGGGAGTTTGCAGTGTCCCGCCTAAAGGTAAGCGGAGGCATAAGCCTGGCCAGCTGCTCTGCTTAATCTGCGTTCACCACGATCGCCCGCACCTTGGAGCGCAATTCCTTACCTCCGGCACGTAGTTTGCTGGTGGATCGCCAGAGGACGACGCCATGATCTCTTCCGCCGCCACTGCTGAGAGGTTCCAGCCGCCCGCGCTGCAGGGCGACGCGGACTGGATGCGCGACCGGGTGGTCATCCACAAGATGGTCGTGGCGCTGACGGCCTGTCATCCCGTGCTGTCGGACCTCTTGGACGAACTCGCGCGGTCCCAGGGGCTGCTGCATTCGCTGCTGGTTCGGCCCGTGGGCGGCGCGTTCGAAGCGGTGGTGCAGGCCACGCACCTGAGCCCGGACGCCGCGCGGCGGCTGGTGGACCGCTTCGCCGCCCATCCCGAGGTCGCCTGCGCCTCCATCGAACACATGCTTGTCCGCTGAGCCGTCCCGAAATGACGCACACGCCGAACCAGGCCGAGACGCCCGGCCCGAGAGGACCCCGATGAGACTCGCCACCCAGGCGCTCCACGCCGGCTTCGACGCCGATCCCACCACCCACGCGGTCGCCGTGCCGATCTACCAGACCGCCGCCTACGCCTTCGACAGCGCCGACCACGGCGCCGCCCTGTTCGACCTGGAGGCCGAGGGCTACCGCTACAGCCGCATCGCCAACCCCACCGTCGCCGTGCTCGAGGAGCGCGTGGCGGCCATGGAGGGCGGGGTCGGCGCGCTCGCCGTCGCTAGCGGTCAGGCGGCGCTGCACTACGCCATCGCCAACCTGGCCGACCACGGCGGAAATATCGTCTGCGCGCCCCAGCTCTACGGCACCACCCACACCCTGTTCAGCCACGTACTGCCGCGCCAGGGGATCACCGCCCGCTACGCCGAGAGCGACCACCCGGACGCCATCGCCAAGCTGATCGACGGGGAAACCCGCGCGGTGTTCTGCGAGAGCATCGGCAACCCCGCCGGCAACATCGCCGACATCGAGGCCCTCGCCGAGGTCGCGCACGCCGCCGGCGTGCCACTGGTGGTGGACAACACCGTGGCCACGCCGTGCCTGCTCCGTCCCATCGACCATGGCGCCGATGTGGTGGTGCACAGCCTGACCAAGTTCATGGGCGGCCACGGCACCACGCTGGGCGGCATCATCGTGGACGGCGGCCGTTTTCCCTGGGAGCGGCATGCCGGCCGCTTCCCGGCCTTCAACACGCCGGACGCCTCCTACCACGGGCTGGTCTACCGCGAGCGGTTCGGCGCCAGCGCCTACATCGCGCGCTGCCGCAGCGTGTACCAGCGCACCATGGGGGCGGTGTTGGCCCCCATGAGCGCCTTCCAGCTGATCCAGGGCATCGAGACCGTGTCGCTGCGCATGGAGCGTCACGTGGAGAACGGCCGCAAGGTCGCCGACTTCCTCAGGGGCCACCCGGACGTGGACTGGGTCGCCTACGCCGGGCATCCGGACAGCCCCTACCATGCGCTGGCGCGGAAATACCTGAAGGGCCAGGGTTCTTCCCTGCTGACGTTCGGAGCCGTCGGCGGGCTGGGAGGCGGCAAGGCCTTCTACGACGCGCTTCGCCTGGTCAAGCGGCTGGTCAACATCGGCGACGCCAAGTCCCTGGCCTGCCACCCCGCCTCCACCACCCACCGCCAGATGCCGCCGGAGGCGCAAGCGAAGGCGGGCGTGCGACCCGAGACCATCCGGATCAGCGTCGGCATCGAGCACATCGACGACATCCTGGACGACCTCGACCAGGCCCTGGCCGCAGCGCGCCGCGCCACCCGTCGTCCCGCGGCGGCGTGAGGTGAGCCGGGTGATGATGGGGCTGCAGGTCTACGGGCGGATGGGCGCGCTGGAGCGGCGCGCGCCCGCGGTGGCCCGTCCGTTGGCCTTCGCCAGCGACCGCCGCCGCCTGCGGGTGGGACTGATCAACAACATGCCCGACGCCGCCCTCGTGGTCACCGAGCGGCAGTTCCGTACCCTGGTGGAGGCCGCAGCACCCGAGCGGGCGGTGGAGCTGCACCTGTTCCACATCCCCGGCGTCCCCCGCGGCCCCCAGGCCCGCGCCCGGCTGCGCACCCGCTACAGGCCCGTGGCTGACGTGGAGCACGCCGACCTTGACGCCCTGATCGTCACCGGTGCGGAGCCCCGCGCCGCCGACCTGCGTGCGGAGCCGTTTTGGCCTAAGTTCCAGCGCCTGGTGGATTGGGCGGAGGCGACCTCCATGCCGACGCTATGGTCCTGCCTCGCGGCCCATGCCGCCGTGCTCCACCTGGACGGCGTCGGCCGCCGTCCCCTTGCGCAGAAGTGCAGCGGACTGTTCGCTTGCGTTCCCACGACCGATGCTGGCGACCCCCTGCTCGCGGGTCTGAAGGCCGGCTGGACCTCTCCACACTCCCGCGGCAACGGCTTGGAGGCCATTGAGCTTTGCGCCAAAGGCTACAGCGTCCTGACCCATTCGGCCGATGCCGGGGTGGACACTTTCGTCCGGCGTTCGGGAGCAGGCGTGTTCCTCTTCCTCCAGGGCCATCTGGAGTACGACGCCAACTCGCTCGTCCTGGAATTCAAGCGCGACCTGAAGCGCTTCATGGACGGCGTTCGCTCCGCGCCACCCGCGCTCCCCAGGGCCGTCTTCCAGCCGGACACCGCAGACCAGCTGAGCGCGCTCGTGGAGGCGGCGCGCCTGGAGCCTCGGCCGGCGTTGCTGGAGGCCTGGCCTGCTCCCTCCGCCCTCGCCCTGACGCCCAACGTCTGGCGCGAGCCGGCCGCCCGGCTCGTTCGCAACTGGCTGGCCTCGTCCCATGCGGGCGTCGAGGACAGCGACGTCCAGGCGCCGCGCCACCCAGGGGCTTGAGGCGACGAGGGCCAAAATCAAACTCAGCTCAGGATGAGCCGAATGTCGGTGGTTGAGCTTGAACCCGTCGTGTTCTGGCGACGTGTCGGAAGGACGTGCGGCTGGAACCCCAGCGCGGTTTCCGCTTAGTGCAGACGACCGGCGTGGTTCGCCGGCTCCGTTCGAGGCTAACTCCATGACCAAGACCGCGCTCGTCACCGGCGCCAGCGCCGGGTTCGGAGAGGCGATCAGTCGGCGACTGGTCGCCCACGGCTGGCGGGTGGTCGCCTGCGCTCGTCGCGCCGACAAGCTTAGCGCGCTCCACGGCCAACTGGGCGATGCTCTGCTACCCCACGTGCTCGACGTGACCGACGCCAAGGCTGTGGCCGCGCTGCCGGACAGCCTGTTGGAAGGCTGGCGCGAGCTGGACCTGCTGGTGAACAACGCCGGCCTCGCCATGGGCATGGACCCTGCCCAATCCGCCGACCTGAAGGGTTGGGACACCATGGTGGCCGTGAACGTCACGGGGCTGATGCACGTCACCCGGGCCCTGTTGCCGGGCATGCTGGCCCGCAATCGTGGCCTGATCGTCAACCTCGGCAGCACGGCGGCCAACTACGCCTATCCCGGCGGCAACGTGTACGGGGCGTCGAAGGCCTTCGTGGAGCAGTTCACCTTGGGCCTGAAGGCGGACCTGATCGGCACCGGCGTGCGGGTCAGCTGCATCGAGCCCGGCATGGTGGGGGGTACCGAGTTCAGCGCCGTCCGCTTCGGCGGCGACCAAGCCAAGGCCGCCAAGGTCTATGAGGGCGCAGCTCCCCTCACGCCCGAAGACATCGCTGAGACGGTGGCCTGGATCGCCAACCTGCCGCCCCACATGAACGTTAACTTGATCGAGCTGATGCCGACCTGCCAGGCGCCCGCCGCACCGGCCGTCAAGCGTAGCTGATGCTTGCCTAAGGCCCCGCGTCGGCTTAGCGAGGCGCGATGAGCTGGCTCAAGGATCGTCGCGCGTTGGCCGGCCTGGGCGCCGCCCTCGCCGTCCTGCTGGCGGTCGTGGCGGCCCTGCTGCTCGGCCGCACGCCCCGCTCCAGCGAGCCTGTCCCACCTACCGAGAGCAGCAACATTACCGGCTCCGCGGCGGGGGGGCTCAAGGTCGAGATGGGCAAGGCGGCCAAGCTGGAATCCGACACCTCGGTGCGCTGCTTCGTCAACGGCCAGTTCGTAGGCATGCAGACCGCCGCCGACTGCGCCCAGAAGAACGGCGTCAAGCCCGGCGGCCTGGACGTGGGCCTGGACCAGAGCGGCGCAATCGCGGCGGGGGGTGGCGACACCCACCTGCAGCCCCTCGCCAACGACACGTCCGGCGATGAGGACGCGGGCCAGACGGCCGACGCCGCCGGCGATGACCCCACCGCGCCCGCAGCGCGCACCGGCTTCGCCTCGGGTCCGCCGGCGGAGTGCCGCCGCTATGCCGCAGGCGGTTGGCGCACGACGGGGCAGGGCGTGAGCCTGGACGCCTGCGTTCACACCCTGTTCGACGGCCGCTGTCCCACCCCGGGCCAGGTGGTTTACGGACGCTGGGGCGGCCTCACCCTGCGTGACTCGCCCGGCCGAATCGACGCGTCCTCGAACAATCGCGACTTCAGCCCACTCGCGCCGCAGTATCCGGCCGACTGCTCCATCCCCCAGCTTTGACCGGCCCGCGAAAGAGAGCCATGCGCCGCCCCGTCGCCGCCTCCCTGCGCCTCACCGGACTGACACTGTCCGCAGCGCTGTCCGGCTGCACCCCGGGCGTGCAGCCGCCCACCGACACTGGCGTCTGCTTCCACATGGTGACCAACGGCAAAGGAGAGGCCGGCGGTCAGGTCAGTGGCAGGTACCGCTTTTTCATGGTCAAGCGTGATGTCGCGGACCTCGAACACTGCGCGGCGGCGCTCGACACCATGCGGGTCCACTTCCTGAGCCTGGGCGGATCGACGCACGACATCACCGGCGTGTACCAGGGGGAGTACCTGTTCGTCGGGCCGCGCGGCGTGTTCTCCGCCGACAGCCTGGACGCTTCGCCCTTCCCAATGCTCACGCGGGCGCCCGACGGGCGGCTCGTGCCGCAAGGCTCGCTGCCGCCGACTTGACGGTCCGCAGCCTTGACTCTCCGCCCCGCCTGCTGTGAACGTAAGCGGAACAACAGCAATCCTTCAGACACAGCGAGGACGGGCCATGGCCGGCAGCGTCAACAAGGTCACTCTCATCGGCAACCTGGGCAAGGACCCCGAGGTCCGCACCCTGAATTCTGGCGACAAGGTGGTGAACCTGCGTATCGCCACCTCCGAGACCTGGCGTGACCGCACCAGCGGCGAGCGCAAGGAACGGACTGAGTGGCATCAGGTGGTGATCTTCAACGAGAATTTCGTCAAGGTCGCGGAAAGCTATTTGAAGAAGGGTTCGACCGTCTACATCGAAGGCGCGCTGCAGACCCGTAAGTACACCGACCAGGCCGGCGTCGAGAAGTACTCCACCGAGATTGTGCTGCAAAAGTTCCGGGGCGAAATGACCATGCTGGGCGGCCGCGGCGAGGCCAGCGCTAGTGAGGAGGGCGGCTACAGCAGCAGCCGCGGTGGCGGCGGCGATCGGGGCGGCGGCTTCAACCAAGGGCGCCCGGCCCAGAACAGCGGTCCCAAGGAGAACTTCGATCTCGACGACGAGATCCCGTTCTGAGCCTCCATCATGTCGTCGGGCTTAGGATGGGCTGTCGAGCCTAACTTGAACTAGTGCGAGCCGGACTATGGGCCTGCAGCTCGGAGCGACGGCGGGTACACCGTCGCCGCCCCTACTGTAGATCATCAGGCGGGGAAACTCGAGGTGATCAAGCCGCCTTGGGCTTGCGGCCACGAGGCGGCTTGGCTGCGGGTTCGGCTGCGACAGCCTCTTCCACGGCGGGCGCTTCGGTGGACGAGGTCTCGGCGCCACTCGCGCGAGCGCGACCCAGACCAAGGGACTTGGCCAAGCTGGAGCGCTGGGCGGAATAGCTGGCCGCCACCATCGGATAGTCCTTGGGCAGGCCCCACTTGGCGCGGTAGTCGTCCGGCGACATGCCGCGCGTGCTGAGGTGGCGCTTCAGCGACTTGTACTTGCGGCCGTCTTCCAGACTGATCAGGAACTCGGGCGTGATCGACTTTTTCACGGGTACCGCAGGGGTGGGCGGCGCTTCGGGCTCCGCCGGCTTGCCTTCGGACGCCTCGGTCAAGGCTTGGTGCACCTGATTGATCAGGGTGGCCAGCTCACCAGCTTCGACGCTGTTGTTGCTGACATAGGCGGAGACGATGTCCGCGGTCAAAGCGACCGCTTCGGTATTCTCGTTCATGTACGGTTCTACACACTAGTGCTGACGATCTAGTGCATATGGATTATGCGGAGGATCAAGTCCAGCGGGTTCACAAGGATGTCGGCTGTCAATTTGACGAACCATAGACCATGCGGGGCAGATTTCGTTGGCTGCACTTGGTCTCGGGCGTTGCCCGCTATGCAGTAACCGCCCTCGGTTCAGCTGTGATCCATGACCGTGGAAGGCGCGTGACGAGGCGCCATGCGGACTTATCGCGTGCCACCGACTAGGCTGAAGCCATGTACAGGCTTGTGATTCTTGTGAGTGGGGTCGCCCGATCCTGGCCCCGGGCGTACCGCTGATGGCGGATGGCTTTGGGTCTCTCGCCTTCCTGGGCGTCGAACGGTCGCTGACCGGGCGGCGCTGGCGACAACGTTTCGCCGATCCCGGCCTAGTGCTCGCCCATCAGCGTCGCCACGGTCTGGAGGAGCCGCTCGCCCGCGCGCTCGCCGCCCGCGGCGTGGACGAAGCCTGGGCCGCAGCCTACCTCGCCCCCACGCTGAAGGCCCTGTTTCCCGATCCCTCCTGTTTCGTGGACATGGACAAGGCGGCGGAGCTGTTGATCAAGGCCATCGCAGCCGACCGTCCCTGCGTTGTCTTCGCCGACTATGACGTGGACGGCGCCACCAGCGCGGCCCTGCTGGTCCGCTACTTCCGGGCGCTCGGACGTGATCTGCCGATCTACGTGCCCGACCGCATGACGGAGGGCTACGGCCCCAGCCCCGTCGCGTTTCGGCGGCTGAAGGCGCAAGGGGCCGAGCTGGTCGTCACGGTGGACTGCGGCGCCGCAGCTCGCGACGCGCTCAAGGCCGCGGCGGAGATCGGGTTGGAGGTCGTGGTCATCGACCATCACCTCATGCACGTGGGCGACCCGCCGCCGGCCGCAGCCCTGGTCAACCCCAATCGAGCGGACTGCGCCTCCGGCCAAGGCGTGCTTGCGGCGGCCGGCGTCACCTTCGTCCTGCTCGCCGCCCTGAACCGCGAAGGGCGCCGGTGCGGGCTGTTCGAGACGCGCGCCGAGCCTGATCTGCGCCAGTGGCTGGACCTCGCTGCGTTGGGCGCCGTGTGCGACGTCACCTCGCTCACCGGCTTCAACCGTGCACTCACGGCGCAAGGGCTGAAGGTGATGTCGGCTTGGCGCAATCCTGGACTGAAGGCGCTGCTGCAGGCCGCCGGCGCTGCCGAGACGCCCGCCACCACCTTCCACGCCGGCTTCGTGCTGGGGCCGCGGATCAATGCGGGGGGGCGTATCGGCCGTTCCGATCTCGGCGCGAGGTTGCTCTCCACCGACGATCCGGCCGAGGCGTCCGAACTGGCGGCGGAACTCGACGCGCTGAACGTCACCCGCAAGGCGGTGGAGACGGAGACGTTCGAGGCGGCGGTGCGCGCCATCGAGCATGGCTCCAACCTCAATTCCGCGGCCCCGGTTCTGGTGGTGGCGGGGGAGGGGTCGCACCCCGGCGTCGTCGCCATCGTGGCCA
>CALMGB010000147.1 GCA_937863535.1 uncultured Caulobacteraceae bacterium | reverse complement strand
GCGCGACGACCAGGAACCCTACCCCGCCCAGCCCAAGGCTGACGATGAAGGCAGGGAGCACCCAGAGCGGGTGGGTCCTGTGTCGCTGTAGCATGACACCGTCGACGCCAAAGTTCACGATTGCAGCTGATATGCCGGTCAGCGTGTAAACCAGCCCGATCACGCCGAACTGGGAAGGAAGCAGCACTTTGGCCAAAGCGAGCTGCGTCAGGAGGCCGACGACACGCGTACCCGCGCTCTGGGCCAGGAGCCACAAGACGCCTTTGAAAGTGCTTGTGGCGAGCGAAGTTTTGGAAGAGGTCAAGGGCTTCCTGGGTCAGAAATAGGCGTACAGAGAAGTGTCGGTTGCGCTTGCAGCCTTACGGGCCGCTTCGGAGGAACGGCTGAGTTCACGGCCGCCCTTGTCGCAGGAAGGTGGCAAGCTCCGGCAACGCGTCTTGGAACTTCACCTCCGGTCGGTAGCCGATCACTCGTCTAGCTTTCTCGGAGGTGACGACGGCCCGTTTCTGCAGGAAGTCGAGGTTCGGCAGATGGACAAATCCACGGCGTCGCGTATTGGGACCAAAGAGACGGTCCTGGAGCTCGCGCCGGGAAGCATCTGGCAGGAGGTGCATGGCAACGCGCGTCGCGACGGCCACAGGCCCGACCTGAACCGCGCGTCGCACGATCCGTTCGGGGCTCAATAGGAAGCGCAGAGCCTTGTTGCCCGCGCCGCCTTCCCTCAAGATGGCGCTGGCCGGCCTAAACACCGGGCCTTTGACCCCGGCCGCCCGCGCGATGCCGGCGTAGAACTCAGCCCAGGTGACCGGCTCGGGTCCCGAGATCAGCATCCTTTCGCCAATGACGTCTGGCGCGCGCGCTGATAGCAGCATAGCCTGGACGACGTCGTCTACATGGACGGCGTTGCAGAGGCCTTCTCCGCCGTCAGGCAGCACCACGGCGCCAAACCTCAGCATGTCGGCCGGGTCGATGGTCCAAGGCTTGGAGTAAGGACCATAGACGATGGTCGGTTGGAGGATGACGGCAGGCAGGCTGGTCTCGCTCACGGCTTTAGTAATTACGGCCTCTAGTTCGCGCTTCATGTGCGCATAGCCCTCGGAGCTGTCCGTCCTCGCCGCTTCCTCCGTGAGCTCCCCTACAGCGGGCGTCTTGTAAACTACGAAGCTGCTGAGGTGGACGAGTCGGCCGCATCCTTGTACGCGACAGCCGGCCATGAGGCTCAGCAACGCCGATCTGTTCCACTCGTGATCGTTCCAATCGTACGCGCAGTGAAATATGGCGTCGACACCGGCCAAGGCGGCGGTCGTAGCGGTGACGTCCGCGAGGTCGAGGAAGCTGACCTGCGCGCCTTGATCGCGAAGGCGACGGGCACCCTGCTCGCTCCGCAGAAGACAAGTTATGTCCCATTCCGCTTCGGCGAGGCGTTGAACGAGCCGTCGACCAATGAAGCCCGTGGCGCCGGTTACGGCGGCTTTCGGACGTCTAGGCATCTCCGCGGCCTCCAGTTCGCCGGTGATTTCCGAAAGGGGTTTGTAACTCGTCCTCGCAAGGCTTGGCAGCGAAGAGTCGACGTTTCTTAATGGGTTATTGGGCGAGGCGAGCGTCCGTTTGAGGTGTTGTGCTAGACGCGCCGCAAGCGCGACTATCATCAGCGTCGGGTTAGCGTGGCCGGCTGTCGGAAAGACCGAGCTGCCTGTTATAAACACGCCGTCCACTCCGTGGACCTGACTATCGGCGTTCACCACACCGAAGCGCGGGTCAACGGACATCCGAGTCGAACCGATGGGATGGGAGCCGTCCTGCATCGACGCTTCGCCGAGACGCCCGGTTCGCACCCAATCGGCGAGGATCGGGCTGGGCAGTCCGATGCGTTGGAACTCTTTGGCAATGGTCAAGGCGAGTTCGGCTTGGTCGGCTTTCTCCCGGTCATGGATTTTCCAATGCACTTCTGCGCCTGGAAGGCCGAAACGGTCGCGATCCTTACCTAACCGAACGCGGCTCTCGGGATCGGGGACCTGTTCCGATCCAATCACGAATCCAATTCGGCTCACCTTGTGGTGATGGGCAAGGCGTTCGCCATCGAGAATATGAGCCTGCGCCGCCCGCGCCATAACGCCGGGTTGCGTGAGTATCGCCCTAGCGTCGCGGAAGGGCGTGCGGCTTTTTCGCCTGACAAGTCTCTGCAGCGACTTCAGAGGATCTGCGTCCGCATAGTCAATAATGGGCCACGCCGCGCAGTTAAGCCGTCCTTCTTCCCGCTGTCGTTTTGGGCTGAAGGTTAAACCTCGAAAAAACTCATGCAGCCCGCCTCTAGAGCTCCTCAGAAAATGCGGTCCAAAAATGCCTTGTATAGGAGCTGCATCTTCAGGATCAAATCTAACAGCCATGGCGAGATCACGGGGGTGGTCCATGAAGTAGCGACCAACTACGTCATGCGAATTACCGAGGCCCGCTGGCGTAATTCTGTTTGAATATAGTAGGATACGCGCATTCTCAATGCCTCCGGCGCAAAGGACCACCGCTCGCGCCTGCACGGCGTGTCGAACGCCGTCCAAGTCCGTCACCTCCAAGGAATCGAGGTGGGCACCGGAAACGCTGGTGTTGATCTGGGTCACCGTCGCCCCCACGATGATCCTCAAGGCGGGATTGCGGTTCGCGAGCAGGCGCTGTCCGGTGTGAAACGTCGGTTGTGGAAATTCCCAACTGGTGTACGCGAGCAGAGCCGTATCGAGCGGAGGGCTTAATAGTCCGGAATGCGCCGCAGGCCCTTGACCATCCGCGTCGAACGGCCCTGCGTTCATA
>CALMGB010000146.1 GCA_937863535.1 uncultured Caulobacteraceae bacterium | reverse complement strand
GACAAGCGGGAGGGCGACGGCGCGACGCCGCTCGGGGCGTGGCGGCTGCGGCGGGTGCTGTACCGCGCCGACTGGGTGGGTGCGCCGGTCACCGCCCTGCCCTGCACGCGGATCGCCGCGGACGACGGCTGGTGCGACGCCCCCTACGACCGGGCCTATAACCGGCAGGTCAGGCTGCCCTACCCAGCCAGCTGCGAGCGCATGTGGCGGGAGGACCACCTATACGACCTCGTCTGCGTGCTGGGCCACAACGACGATCCGCCAGTCCCCAGACTAGGCTCGGCCATCTTCCTGCACGTAGCCCGGCCCGACTATTCGTCGACCGAAGGCTGCATCGCCCTTGCGCGGGCGGACCTGCAGGGCCTGCTGGCCATCGCGGGTGCTGGCGATGTGCTGCAGGTTGTGGAGGTCACCCCGCCGGCGGAAGCAGAGAGTGAGCCCCATCCACAGTCGAGCCCAGATCCCTGACGAGCCCATCGGCCAGCGAATAGCACCAGCCGTGGACCGTCAGATCGGCGCCCGCCGCCCAGGCGTCGAGCACGAACGGATTGATGGAGACGTTCTCCACCTGCTCCAGCACGTTGAGCTCGCACAGGCGATCCAGCCGCGCCGCATCGTCCGGAAGCGCCGCCAGCTGCGCCGCCTTGGCCCGGACCAGTCCCCGGATGGGCGAGAGCCAGTGGTCAATCAGGCCGAGCCTGAGGTTCTCGTACGCCGCACGCACGCCGCCGCAACCGTAATGGCCCACCACCAGGATGTGGCGGACCCTGAGCACCTGCACCGCGTACTGCAGGACCGAGAGGAAGTTGGCGTCCTGGGGCGGAGCCAGGTTCGCGATGTTCCTGTGCACGAACATCTCGCCGGGATCGAGCCCCACGATCTCGTTGGCCGGCACCCGGCTGTCGGAACAGCCGATCCACAGGTAGGGCGCGGTTTGGTGCGCGACTAGGCGCTCGAAGAAGCCAGGATCGGCGGCGGTCTTGTCCGCGGCCCAGGCGCGGTTGCGGGCCAGCAGGTCTGGGATGTCGGGGTGGCGCCTCTCGCACATGTTCTAAGCCTCAGGCGACGGTGAAGGCGACCGAGCCGACGTTCTCGATCTCGCCCTCGACCCGATCCCCCCGCGCCAGCGGACCCACGCCCTCGGGCGTGCCGGTGAAGATCAGGTCGCCGGCTTCCAGGCGCCAGAGCTTGGACACTTCAGAGATGATTTCCGCCACACTCCAGATCATATCGCCGAGGCGGCCGTCCTGGCGCACCTGCCCGTTGACGCTGAGGCGGATGGCGCCGGAAGGGACGTCGCCGGAGGCCGGGCGGATGGCGCCGACCGGGGCGGACTCGTCGAAGGCCTTGGCGCTGTCCCAGGGCTGGCCGGTCTTCTTGGCCGCGTTCTGCAGGTCGCGCCGGGTCAGATCGACGCCGGCCGCATAGCCGTAGACGAGGGCGAGCGCATCGGTGGGAGCAACGTCGGCGCCGCCTCCCTTAAGCGCCACCACCAGCTCGATCTCGTGGTGGAAGTCCGATGTGCCCGGCGGGTAGGCTACGCCGCCCCCGGGCGCCACCGCCGCATCCGCGGGCTTTGTGAAGAATAGCGGCGGCTGGTCCTTCGGATCGCCGCCCAGCTCCCGCACATGCGCCCCGTAGTTCCGCCCTACGCAGAACACGCGGCGAACAGGGAAGACGGCGTCCAGCCCCTCGATCGGCAAGGTGGTCGGGGTGAGCGGCGGCACGGCGAAGCTGGTCATGGACGACTGAATATCGCGTCCCGGCTCGGCTTTCCACCACCGGTGAGACGCCGGGTTACCGGTCTTTCACTTGCGCCTTCAGGCTTGGCCATGCAGCGTCGTCGTTGGCTAGGGAACCGCGCGCATGCTCCAGATCGACGACCTGACCCACGTCTATCCCAACGGCGTCCGGGCGCTGGACGGGGTGACGCTGCAGGCGCCTCGCGGCATGTTCGGCCTGCTCGGGCCGAACGGGGCGGGCAAGTCGACGCTGATGCGCTGCATCGCGACGCTGCAGACGCCGACGTCGGGGCACATCCGCTTCGACGACATCGACGTCTTGACGACCCCCGAGCGGCTACGCGCGACGCTCGGCTACCTGCCCCAGGATTTTGGCGTCTATCCGCGGGTGTCCGCCTACGACATGCTGGACCACATGGCGGTGCTGAAGGGGCTCGCCGAGCCCAAGGCGCGCCGAGCCGAGGTCGAGCGGCTGCTGGAGCAGGTCAACCTATACGGCGTGAGGAAGAAGGCTCTAGCAGGGTTCTCGGGCGGCATGCGCCAGCGCTTCGGCATCGCCCAGGCCCTGCTCGGGGGGCCGTCCCTGATCATCGTGGATGAGCCCACCGCAGGGCTGGACCCTGAGGAACGCAACCGCTTCCTGAACCTCTTGGCCGAGATCGGCGAGAACGTGGTGGTGCTGCTCTCCACCCACATCGTGGAGGACGTGTCCGACCTTTGCCAAGCCATGGCGATCATCGCCGGCGGCCGCATCGCGCGCCAGGGCGCCCCGACCGAGCTGGTGCAGGAGCTGGACGGCCGCATCTGGACCAAGACGGTGGACAAGGCCGAACTCCCCGCGCTGCGCGATCGCTACCAGCTGATCTCCATCCGCCTGTCCGGCGGCCGCACCGTGGTGCATGTGCTGAGCGCGGGCGATCCTGGCGATGGGTTCGCGCACCACCGCGGCGGCCTGGAGGACGTCTACTTCTCCAGCCTTCACGCCTTGCGCCAAGCGCCCTCCCAGCGCGCGGCGTAAGCCGATGTTCGCATCTGTCGCAGGGTTCGAGCTTCGCTACCAGCTGAAGAACCCTGTGTTCTGGGTCTCAGGCCTGCTGTTCTTCCTGATGACTTTCGGGTCGGTGGCCAGCGACACCATCCAGCTCGGCTCCACCGCCAACGTACACGTGAACTCGCCGAGCGCCATCGCCACCACGCACCTGATCTTCAGCATCTTCTTCATGTTCGTCTCGACCGCCTTCGTCGCCAACGTGGTGGTGAGGGACGACGACACCGGCTACGGGCCGATCCTGCGCGCCACGCGGCTTCGCAAGTTCGACTACCTGTACGGCCGGTTCCTGGGCGCCTTCATCGCGGCGGCGCTGTGCTTCCTGTTCATCCCGTTGGCCATGATCGTCGGCTCCGCCATGCCTTGGGTGGATGCGGAGAAGCTCGGGCCGCTGCGCCTGGACGCCTACGCCTACACCTATGTAGCGCTGGTGCTGCCGACCCTCTTCCTGGTCTCGGCCGCCTGCTTCGCCCACGCCACGGCGACCCGTTCGCTGATGGCGACCTATGTGGGTGTGGTCGCCTTCATGATCGTCTACCTGGTGGCCGTGGCGCTGGCGGCCAAGCCGCAGTTCCGCACCGTCATGGCCTATGTCGAGCCGTTCGGCACGGCGGCGATCGGCAACGCCACCCGCTACTGGACCGCCACGGAGCGCAACACCCTTCTGGTCCCGCTCCTCGGCCCGCTGCTCTGGAACCGGCTGATTTGGACGGGCGTAGGCCTGGGCGCACTGGCCGCCGCCTACCCCTTGTTCCGCTTCGCGGCCCCCGCCGGCAAGGTGAAGCGGCGCGAGGCGGAACGGCAGGACGCGCTGGACACCACGGACCTGCGGGCTTCGAAACGCCCTTCCGAGGCTCCTCGGCAGGACGAAGGTGTCTTGCAGCCCTCCCCTCCTCGTCATCCTGAGGAGGGGCGGCGCGGCGGACCCGTCTCAAAAGACGCAGCCCCTCGACGCGATGCCGTCCCGGCCCAGCTCTTCGCCCGCACCCGGCTGGACATGGGCCAGGTGTTCAAGAGCCCGGCCTTCTTCGTGCTGCTGGCGCTCGGCCTGTTCAACAGCGGCGCCGGCCTGTGGTTCACCACGACCGAAAGCATCTACGGCGACAACATCTTCCCCGTCACCCGCGTCCTGATCCAGGTCCTGAGGGGCAGCTTCACCTTCATCCCGCTGGTGGTGTCTATCTACTATGCGGGCGAGCTGGTCTGGCGCGAGCGGGATCGCAACACCGACGCCCTGGTGGACGCCACGCCCACGCCGGACTGGGTGTTCGCCGCGCCCAAGATCGTGGCCATCACCCTTGTGCTGTTCGCCATGCTGGCGGTCAGCATCCTTGCCGCAATGACGGTGCAGCTGATCCGCGGCTTCCCGCACTTCGAACTCGGCAAGTACATCGGCTGGTATTTGCTGCCGGAGACGGTCAACGCCGCCCTGATCGCGGTGCTGGCGGTGTTCCTGCAGACGCTCAGCCCCCACAAGTTCGTTGGCTGGGGGCTGATGGTGGTGTTCATCATTTCCACCATCGTGCTCCCCAAGATAGGCTTCGAGCACAACCTCTACATCTACGGCGGCTCGCCCGACGTGCCCCTGTCGGACATGAACGACCAGGGCATGGCCGGCCTCGCCCGGACCTGGTTCCTCATTTACTGGAGCCTGATCGCACTCGGGCTCTGCGTGCTGTCGGCCGTGCTCTGGCGGCGCGGCGCCGACGCCAGCCTGAGGCCGCGCCTGCGCCGCCTGCCTCGCCGCCTGGCCGGACC
>CALMGB010000145.1 GCA_937863535.1 uncultured Caulobacteraceae bacterium | reverse complement strand
GGCCCCCCGCGCGCCCACCTGCCCCCCCCCCCGCCCCCGCCCCGCCGCGTGCGGCCGCGCGCTCACCCGCCCGCGCGCGGGCGGGGCAGGGGCCGGCGGCGCAGACCGCTCCGGTGGTGCGATTCGAGGGCGTGGGCATGCGCTACGGACGCGCTCCCGAGGTTTTGAAGGACGTTAACCTCACTCTGGCGCCGGGGTCCTTCCATTTCCTTACTGGCGCGTCCGGGGCTGGAAAGAGCTCGCTGCTGAAGCTCATCTATCTGTCGCACCGCCCGTCGAGGGGCCTGGTCCACCTGTTCGGCCAGGACGTTTCGGTGATGGAGCGCGCGGCTCTGCCGCTGCTGCGACGGCGCATCGGGGTGGTGTTTCAGGAGTTCCGCCTGCTCGACCATCTGTCGGCCTTCGACAACGTCGCCCTGCCGTTGCGCATCGCCAACCAGAAGCCGGCCGACTACCGCAAGGACGTGGCGGAGCTGCTGGAGTGGGTGGGGCTCGGCCGGCGCATGCACGCCATGCCGCCGACCCTGTCCGGCGGGGAAAAGCAGCGGCTGGCCATCGCCCGGGCTGTGGTGGTGCGCCCCGACATCCTGATCGCCGACGAGCCCACCGGCAACGTGGATCCGGACATGAGCCTGCGCCTGCTGCGCCTGTTCGTGGAGATGAACCGGCTGGGCGCCACGGTGCTGATCGCTAGCCACGACATGGCCCTGGTGCGCCAGTCCGGCATGCCGGTGCTGCACCTGACCGACGGACGGCTGGTGCGCACCCGCGGCGCCACGGCGCCATGAGCGCCGCCACCGCAGAGCGCGGGCCGCCGGAGCAGGATTGGACCGCCTGGACGCCCGCGCCGCTGCTCCCGCGCCAGGACGGGCGCGACCGCTCCCTCACCTTCGTGGTGGCCTGCCTGTGCTTCCTGGCCTGCCTTTCGGTCTACGCAATGCTGGCCTCCTCCCGCGCGGCCGGCGGATGGAAGCGGGAGCTGTCCGCCTCCGCCACTGTGCAGGTACGTCCGAAGCCCGGCGACACCGGCGGGGAGGCGGCGGCCAGCGCGGCGGAGACCCTGGCCGGCCTGCCCGGTGTGACCGAGGTGCAGGCGCTCGACCGGGCGGCGGCGGAGAAGCTGCTGGAGCCCTGGCTCGGCAAGGGCAACATCCCCGACGACCTGCCCATCCCGCACCTGGTTACGGTGGAGCTGGACCCTCAGCACCCCGCCACCGTCGGCGCGATGAACGCCGCCCTCTCGGCCGCAGGCCTGGACGCCACGGTGGACGACCACCGGCGGTGGATGCACGACGTGGAGGCTTCCGGCGTGGCGGTGCGTGGCGTGGCGATCATCGGGACCCTGCTGGTGGCCGCTGCGGCCGGCGCGGTGATCGCCTTCGCCACCCGAGCGGGGCTGGCGGCGCGGCGGGACGTAGTTGAGGTGCTGCACCTGTCTGGCGCCCGGGACCGCTACATCGCCGGCTTGTTCCAGCGCCGCTTCGCCTTTCTGGCCGCCCGAGCGGGGCTTTATGGCGCGGTGACGGCGGCGGCGGCCACGGCGCTCGAGAGGGGACTCGGCGGGTCGGATGGTTTCAGCCCCGCCCTGCCTTTCGCCTGGAGCGATCTCGCCTGGGCGGCGCCTTGTCCTCTCGCAGCGGCGCTGGTGGCGGCGGTGGCGGCGCGGCGCACGGCCATGTCGATCCTGGGCGAGCAGACGTGAAAGGCCTAGCCCTTCTGCTGCTGCTGGTCGTTGCCTGGGGCGTCGGCCTGCTGGCCTTCGCGGCCCGGGTGAGCGGCAGCACGCCCGCCCCCGACCCCCCGTCCAGCGACGGCATCGTGGCCCTGACCGGGGCCTCCTCGCTGCGCATCGAGGCGGCTGCGGAATTGCTCGAGCAGGGCGTGGCCCAGCGCCTGCTGATCTCCGGCGTCAACCCCGACGCCACGCGTGAGCAGGTGCGCCAGGCCACCAGCACCGCCGGCCGCGCCTTCGACTGTTGTGTGGACTTGGGCTTCCAGGCGGAGAACACGCTGGGCAACGCGCGGGAGACGGCGGACTGGGCGCGCTACCACCACTACCGCACCCTGATCTTGGTCACCGCCGACTACCACATGCCGAGAGCCCTGCTGGAGCTCCGCGCCGCCATGCCGAAAGTCGCGCTGCACCCCTATCCGGTGGCCACCCAGACGCTCGACGTGCGCCGCTGGTGGAAGACGCCCGAGGCCGCGCGCCGGATGACCGTGGAATACTGCAAGTACTTGGCGGTGCTGGCCCGCAGCAGCCTGGAGCGGCTGCGTCATCCCGGGCGGCGCGCGCCGCAGGCCGATCCGACCGGCAACGTCGCATGACCACGCACTTCTGGGGCGGCCCGCCCCGCGCGGGCGTGGCGGCCCAGTTTCGCTCGGCGCTGTTCGCCGGCTGGATGTTCGGCTCGGCCATCGTGCTCGGCCTGCTGTGCCTGCCGGTCATGCTGGGGCCTCGCCGCACCGCCATGCGGACCATCCAGGTCTGGGCGCGCGGTGTGTTCTGGGGACTGCGGGTGATCGTGGGCATCAGGGTGGAGGTGCGGGGGCGCGAGAGCCTGCCCAGCGGCGGCTACCTGATCGCCGCCAAGCACCAGAGCATGCTCGACACCCTGGTGGCCATGACGCTGACGCCCTGGCCCTGCATCGTGCTGAAGCGCGAGCTGACCTTCATCCCGATCTTCGGCTGGTACGCCTGGAAGAGCGGCATGATCGCCATCGATCGCAAGGGCGGTCCGGGCGACATCCGCCAGCTCCTCGCCGCCGCTCGCAAGGCGCTCGCCGATGGCCGCCAGGTCGTGATCTACCCGGAAGGCACCCGGCGAAAGCCGGGGGCGGAGCCCGCCTACAAGGGTGGCATCGGGTTGTTGTACAGGGAGCTGGACGTCCCCTGCGTCCCCTGCGCCACAGACGGCGGCCGCACCTGGCCCGCCCATGGCCTGCTGAAGCATTCTGGACGCGCGGTGTTCGAGGTGCTGCCTGCTATAGCGCCAGGCCAGGCCCGCAAGGGCTTCATGGCGCGCCTGGAAGCGGAGGTGGAGGGGGCGGCGAGACGCCTGGACGCGGATTCGAAGGCCGGCTTCTAGGGGCGGGTGGACGCTGCCATAGCGCTGCAACGACGGGAAACCGGCCCTAACCTCTTCGTGTGAGGAGAAGCTATGCGAGCTTGGCTGCGCTGGCAGTTTGTTGGCAAGCTGCGGTAGCGGAATGCCTCAGCTCGGGAGGAACCATCCCTGATGATCCTTCTCTACCCCGCCGCCTTAGCGCTTCTTTCCTAGCTCCGCGGCGATGTCCTTCACCATGCGGCCGGCCTTCCTGTGCGCCGCGGTGAGCTGGTCGCGCGTCACGCCCCAGCGCTTCATCCAGTATTCCACGGCTTGGCGCTCGGACAGGTCGAGCCGGTCCTTGTCGATGAAGCCGCGCTTGTCCTTCAGGCCCGCCATCGAGGTTACGCCAGCGCCTTGGCGCGCTTGGCCTTCTTGGCCGAGCCGCCCACCTGGCTCGGCCGCGCGCCCTGGCGCGCACGGTCCAGCACGAACTTGGCGTAGTCGTCCATGTCGCCGTCGAAGGGCTTCACGTGGCCGTCAGCCGCCAGCCACAGCCGGTCCGCCACCAGCTCCATCAGCGAGCGGTCGTGGGTGATCAGGATGACGGCGCCCTCGTAGTCGTTCAGGGCGTCGAGCAGGGCGCGGCGGCTGTCGATGTCCAGGTGGTTGGTGGGCTCGTCCAGGATCAGCAGGTGCGGCGCGTTCATCGCGACCAGGTTCAGCAGCAGTCGCGCCCGCTCGCCGCCGGAGAGGTTCTCCACCGTCGTCTCCTGCTTGTCGAAGCCCAGGCCGAACTGGGCCAGCTTGGAGCGGCGGCTGTTCTCCGAGGCCTCCTTCATCTCGCGCCGAATGATCTCCAGTGGCGTGTCGGAGGGATCGAGCGCCACGATCTGGTGCTGGTGGAACCAGCCGACCTGGATGCGGCGCTCCCGGTGCATCCGGCCGGCGGTGACGGCCAAGGCGCCGGCGATCATCTTGGCGAAGGTGGACTTGCCCGCGCCGTTGACGCCCAGCAGGCCGATGCGGTCGTCCACGTCCAGCCGCAGGTTGAGGTCCCGCAGCACCGGCGCCGCGTCGCCATAGCCGACGCTGGCCTGCTCCAGGC
>CALMGB010000144.1 GCA_937863535.1 uncultured Caulobacteraceae bacterium | reverse complement strand
CGACTCACCGGCGGCGATCCATCTTCTCCGACGGACCGGGGTCGTCATAAGACAAGCAACCTCCGCTTATTCCGGATCATACCCTGCGGCGGTGAAGTCGTTTGCGCACTCGTTTGGCGTGAATGCGTCGATGGCCGCGCTGATGGCGCGCCAGAGCTGTTCGACGCTTCGGGCCGCCGCCTTGCGCAGGAGCGCCTTGAGCTTTGAGAAGGCGTTCTCGATGGGATTGAAGTCGGGGGAGTAGGGCGGAAGGAAGAGGACCGCTCGCCTTCAAGCCGCGGCCGCCGAACCCAGACAATGACCGTCGACACGCCGATCCCGAACCGCTCAGCCCTTGGCGTGCAGACATCCCCTTCGCCGTCGCCCCGAGCACCCGCTCCCACAAATCCTGGCTGTATGCCCGCGCCATGATCCCTCCGACGATCCACGGCAAAGGAAACCATTGTCCCGCGATCAGGGGAATCTTTGCCGAGTCGGAGAATTCGGAGCCTGCTCTAGGTAGAGCCACCTTCGAGACCAGACGTTGGAGATGTCCACCCGCCACTTCTGGTTGGGCGCGGTGGCGGCGAAGTCCTGATCGATCAGGTTGGGCGCGATCGGCCAGGCGTGCTCGCTGTCGGTCGTGCGCTTGAAACGGCGCTTCTGGCGAGCCCTCAAGCCGTTGTCCCGCATCAGCTTGGCCGTACGGCGACGCCCTACCTGCAGGCCCTGGCCGTGGAGCTCGTGCGTCGCGCGGGCTGCCGTAGGTTGTGTTGGAGCACCCGAAGGCGGACCGGACGTGAGCGAGCAGCACCATGTCCTCCCGCTGCCGCCGACAGGCCGGACGGTCTCTCCAGGCGAAGTCGCCGCTCTCGCTGACGCCGAGCACCTGCAGAGCCTCTGGACGGGGAACTCCTTCCTCGCCGCATCGACGAGCCCAAACCTCATCGACTTCCCTCCTTGAAGAAAAACGCCGTCGCCTTCTTCAGGATGTGGCTTCACCCTCCTGCGGTTCCGCTCCTGCCGCAGGACCTCGTTCTCCCACCGAAGCCGCTTTAGCTCGCCGCCCACATCCTCACCCGGCGACGGTCGCTTAGGCGCTTCCATCTGCCGATCCCGGCCGTGGGCCCGCCAGCGCGTCAACGTCGACACGCCTGCGCCAAGATCATCAGCGATCTCCCGCTTGGTGCGGCCGTTCGTGCAAACCAGCCGCACGGCTTCCTCCTCAACTTCCTTCGTGAACTCTGCGCCATGGCTCTCCTTCCTCATCGGGAGCTCTCCACCTTTTGAGGCAGGTCCCATTTAACGCGGCCGAGGGTCTCGTCGCTGGGCTGTACCGACCACGCGTCTGCAGCTACGTGTCAGCTAACCTGTTCAGCTCATCGACCTTTCACCCGACTTTCGCCTAGCCGCGTGGCTTCCATGCAGACCGGGCTTACGCGCTTGGTCTGCGTCGTGGCGGACCGCTCAAGCGCCGTCACGCGGCTCGAAGGTCCAGCGAGAAAGCAGAAGCGTCCGAACGCCGCAACGCTCGAAATCATACGTCAGCAATATTCCCGTCAGGATATGGTCAAGTCGTACGCAGTTTTCCCGCAGACGACTGGAACGCTATTTTTCCCCTGGGACACAAATGGGGCGGCCTCGCTAACGTAGCCTAACGTGAGTCGAGGACACATCATGGGGAATGGCGCATATAGTCCGGTCTCCGCGGCACCCGATACGCTGGCCGGGGCGCCGCCGTACGCATACGGAGAAGAATCTCCACGCAGCCTGCCAGTAACGCCGCTGCCCAAAAGACCACCCCGTATCGCCATCGTCCATGAATGGCTCGTCACCTATGCTGGTTCAGAGAAGGTACTCTCGGCCGTGCTAGATGAATTCCCGGACGCGGACGTCTTCTGTCAAGTGGATTCGAGCAAAGGCCGCTACGCTGAGAAATTCCACCACAAAACCTTTCGCACTGGCGTAGCCCAGCGATTGCATGCCTTGTTTCGCTCTCATCGGCTCATGCTACCAATCATGATGTTGGCCGTTGAGCAGTTTGACGTGTCCGGCTACGATATAGTTATCTCCAACTCTCACTCAGTCGCCAAAGGTGTAATCACTGGCCCGGGACAGCTGCATCTCAGCTACTGCTACAGCCCGATGCGATATGCGTGGGACCTACAACACCAGTATTTGCGTGAAGCGGATCTACGCGGCGCAGGTTGGCTGGCTCGATATGCGCTTCACCGGGCGAGGATCTGGGATAGTCGAACAGCTGATAGTGTCGACGAGTTTGTTGCATGTTCTCATTATATTGCAGAGCGCATTTGGAAGACCTACCGTCGTACTGCAAGGGTGATATATCCAGGCGTTGACACCGCCTTTTATACCCCTGCAACCGATAAGAAGAATTACTACATCACATCATCTCGCATGGTGCCTTACAAAAAGGTTCCCCTCATCGTCGAAGCGTTCGCGCGCATGCCCGACAAGCGGTTGGTGGTGATCGGCGACGGACCCCAATATAGGCAAGCTGTCAAAGCCGCTGGTCGAAATGTGGAGTTTCTAGGCTATGTCGGCGACGAGGCGCTTCGCCATCACCTTCAGGCCGCTAAGGCTTTTATATTCGCCGCAGAGGAGGACTTTGGGATCGCGCCCTTGGAGGCGCAGGCCTGCGGCACTCCGGTACTTGCTTATGGCAGGGGTGGGGCGTCCGAGACTGTTTTGGATGGCCGCACGGGACTTCACTTCTGGGAACAAAGCGTCGCAGCGATCGAGGACGTGGTCACACAGTTCGAGGCGCGGACTCAGCCCTTCGATCCGATCGTTCTGCGCAGCCACGCCGAAAGGTTCTCGATCGAACAATTTAAATCGCAATTCAGCGCCATGGTTGAGCAGCAGTGGGATGCACACGAGAAGCGTAGAAACCGGGGGCGAGGAACGATATGAAAACTGCTTTCATCACTGGCGTGACTGGCCAGGACGGGGCTTATTTGGCCGCCCTTCTCATCTCCAAAGGCTACCGAGTGATCGGTGGCTACCGTCGGAGCAGCAACCAGACCTTCTGGCGCTTAGCTGAGCTCAACACTTTGGCGCACCCGAGCTTTTGCCTCGTCGAGCACGACCTTACCGACCCTCATTCAAGCTTTGCTGTGCTTTCCACCTACCAGCCCGATGAGGTCTACAACTTGGCGGCGCAAAGCTATGTTACAGCATCTTTTTCTCAGCCGTCCGCTACGGCTCAGATCTCAGGTCTGGGCGCCCAGACTTTGTTGGAAGCGGTGCGCCTGAGCCGTCGCGAAATCCGGGTCTACCAGGCGTCTTCCGCAGAAATGTTCGGCAAGGTTCGGGCCAGCCCTCAGGACGAATTGACCCCTTTCCATCCGCGAAGCCCGTATGGGGTTGCAAAGCTATTTGCTCACTGGTCTGCAGTAAACCACAGAGAAGCCTACGAGATGTTCGTTGCCAGCGGCATCCTATTCAATCACGAGTCACCGTTGCGTGGTGAGGAATTCGTTACGCGCAAGATCGCGAAAGCTGCATGCCGGATCAGTCTCGGCGCTCAAGCTCGATTGAGGCTAGGCAACCTTCACGCGAAGCGTGATTGGGGCTTTGCCGGCGATTACGTGGAAGGCATGTGGCGGATGTTGCAGGCGCCCAAGCCAGACACCTTCGTGCTGGCGACTGGAACGACGACCTCAGTGCGCGAATTCGCGGACCTTGCCTTTCTAAATGCCGGCATGGAACTCATCTGGCGCGGTCGAGGTGCCGACGAGGTGGGGGTCTGCGCAACCAGTGGTCGCACAGTGGTGGAGGTGGATCCAGCCCTATACCGTCCAGCGGAGGTCGACGTGCTGATTGGACGGCCCAACAAGGCCGAGCGGGAGCTCGGCTGGCGGCCGCAAATCAAGGTAGCGGAGCTCGCCAAGATGATGGTGGCGGCCGAGTTCCACTGGGTAGGGGCAAGACCCGGTCTGCTGCCTGAGGCTTCAACGCCGCCAATACGAAGCCCAGCCACCGCTTTAACCGCCTGAGGTCTGGGGCGACTTCTCACGGACGGGCGGAAGCCCGACTTGACCCCTTGGTTGTCGAAAATGGACGACGCGCCCCGCGGTAGACTGCAAGGCTTCAAGCGATCCGAGCTGAAAGCGTAGAGCGGCTTGGTCGCGATCGGGTGGTAAGCGTAAGGCGACCTTTCGCTGACCGGCACGCAACATTCCGTGCTCCGCCGAGGTTCCGACGCCTCCGATGCTCATCAAACGCCGCCGAAGACCGGCATCCGCACGCCGACCGCTCGATGCTCACGGCCCAAAGGCAAGGCTTGCCCGACCCGATCACCTCCGCAGAATTTAAGCTTCTAGAGTTACACAGGATGCGCGGAGAGAGCGTCGCATGTCAGAGACGATCACCTGCCTGCAAAATTGCAAGACAACTCACCAGCTCCACTCAGCGTTCTCTATTTTTAAAGGACCCGCGGCTCCGGAGACGGAACAATAAACTTGCCGCCCAGGGCCAGGTAGTCCTTCTGCTGCTTCACCACCTCCTCGGCAAAGTTCCACGCTAGAAGCAGGACGTAGTCTGGACGACGCTCGACCAGAGCCTCCGGCGCGTAGATCGGCAGGTGCTGCCCAGGCATGAACTTGCCCTGCTTGTGCGTGTTGCGGTCGACCACAAAGTCCACCAAGTTCTGATCAATGCCGAAGACATTAACCAGGGTGGCGCCCTTAGCTGCCGCGCCATAGGCGGCGATGCTTCTACCATCCCGTCGGAGCTCTTCAAGCATATGGATGAGCTGAGTCTGCAGGCGCGCAACTCGCTCGGCAAAGGCCTCGAAGTAGGCAAGGCTGCAAAGCCCGAGCTCAGCCTCCAATTCGAGTTGTGCCGCAACGCTTCGGCTCACGTCCTCTACCGGTTCGATGTGGAGGCGAAGGGATCCCCCGTGAACCTTCAAATGCTGGATCCGGTTAACGTACAAACCGTGCCGCCGAAAGAGTTTATCAAGAGCCGTGACTGAATAGTAACAAAGGTGCTCGTGGTATATGGTGTCGAACTCGAGCTCATCGATCAGTGTCTTCAAGTATGGTGTTTCAATAACAGCAACGCCCGTATCCTTCAGCAAAACTCTTACTCCAGCGACAAAGCCATTTAGGTCGGCGACGTGAGCCAGAACGTTGTTTGCGTGGATCACATCGGCCTTGTGGCCAGTGGCGGCCAGCTTGTGGGCCAGTTCCAGCGTAAAGAAGTCGGTGAGGGTTTCGACGCCTGCCGCTCGGGCAACCGCTGCGGGACCATCCGCCGGATCAATGCCCAGAACGGGTATACCCTGCTCGACATAGTTCTTTAGAAGATAGCCGTCGTTGCTGGCAAGCTCAATCACTAAGCTGCTGGCGTTGAGGCCTCGCTCCGAAATCAGCGACTGCGCGTTGGCGTGGCTATGCGCTAGAATGTAGGGTGAGAATGAGGAGTAATATGGGTACTTGTCGGCAAACAAGATCCGGGGTTCCACCGTCTCGGTGATCTGAACCAGCCCGCAGGCCTCGCACAGTGCGACCTGCAACGGGAATTCCAATTCTTCGCAAAGAAGGTCGGCGCGAGACAACAAGCGGTCAGCTAGCGGCGTAACTCCCAGATCGAGAAAGAGCTTGAGCTCGGCATGGCCACAAGACCGACAGCGGTCTATGGTGCGTGACGGTGCCTCGTCTAGGCTGGTCGTCGCCGACATACCCAAAACAGTCATCGAACCCCTCCTACTGAGACTAGCGTCGCCACCTTGGTCGGTCCCCTTCGCGGTCTGAGATCTTCATCAATCTCTCCAACCCGGATCAGCTTCTGAATATGGGCTATCCGCTTATAGCGCTCGCCTTCGAAGTCTTCGACGGAAAGCTTTGTTAGAAAGAATGCGTCATAGAGCTGTTCGATGCCCCGTCGGCAGGTCCACTGAGGCTTGAAGTTCCGCAACTCCCGGGCAATCATATTGCAGTCAACACGATAATTGCGGATATCTGAGTGATGATCCTCGGCAAGAGAGACCCTGCTGTTCGGAACAACTGCCTCTACCATCGCCGCGATGTCGCGTATCTGATAGTTCTCAGAAGTCGCCCCAACGTTAAACGCTCGATTGTGGACTTGATCGCGGGGCGCCTCGAGAGCGACGGCGTAGGCCAGGGCGAGATCGTCCACATGCACCAGCGGACGCCAGGGCGAGCCGTCCGACTTGAGGCGGACCTCGCCTGTCGTGAAGGCCCAGGCGGTGAGGTTGTTCACCACTAGGTCAAAGCGAATGCGGGGGGACATGCCGTATGCGGTGGCTGCGCGCAGAAAGGTCGGGCTGAAACTATCATCCGCAAGCAGAGACACCGTCTCCTCGACCAAAACTTTGGAGCGTCCATAGGGCGTGACAGGGTTGAAAGAGGACGCCTCCGTCAAAAACCCATCTCCCGCCGCTCCGTAATTGCTGCATGACGAAGCGAATAAAAAGCGCTTCACACCAGCCGCCTTGGCCATTCGGGCCAGGTTGAGCGACGCTCGATAGTTGATGTCAAAGGTCAGGTCTGGGCGATAATCTCCAAGCGGATCGTTGGAGAGGCCCGCGAGATGAATGACCGCGTCGAAGGACGCGAGCTCATGGTTCAAAAAGGCGGTGTCCGAGAGGTCGCGCGTGTCCTGGTCGATCCTCGGAGTTTCAGGCACCCGGCCTTCGAAAGTACAATCCGCAAACAGATCGGTGTCGAGACCCACCACTTCGTGACCGCCCTCGAGCAGACGGTTGGCCAGGACTACGCCGATGTATCCGCTGCTTCCAGTTAGAAGGACTTTCATTGCTCACACCATGTTTTCCACGGTGCGGAGCCGTCGTCCCACCATTGTTGAAGCAACTGCTTTTCCCGCAGTGTGTCCATGCATTGCCAGAAGTCGTGGTGTCGGTACGCCATGAGCTGGCCGTCCTCGGCCAGCCGGCGCATCGGCTCGTGCTCAAACATCACCTCGTCGCCGTCAAGGTAATCCTTCACACCAGGTTCGAGGACAAAAAAGGCGCCGTTGATCCACCCCTCTGACGCCTGGGGCTTTTCATTAAAGAGCGCTACCTGGTCACCGTCGAACTCGATATGGCCGTACCGCGCGGGGGGCCGCACCGCCGTCATGGTCGCAAGCTTTCCGTGCGCCTTGTGGAATTCAAGCAACTTACGCAGGTCTACGTTGGCTACGCCGTCACCCCAGGTTAGCATGAAGGTCTCGTCCCCGAGCCAGTCCAGCAGTCGCCTTATTCGGCCACCGGTCAGGGTCGATTGCCCGGTTTCCACCAGGCTCACTGACCAGTTCGGAACCGTCTTAGTGTGATGTTCTACGTGACCTGTCGACGTATGGATGGTCATCGAGCCATCGAGGATATTGTAATCCTGGAACCATCGCTTGATGTACTCCCCCTTATAACCGAGCGCGACCGAAAAGTCACGAAACCCGTAGCCGTAGTAGTGCATCATGATATGCCAAAGAATAGGTCGTCCGCCGATCTCAATCATCGGCTTCGGACGGACCTCCGTCTCTTCGGCCAGGCGGCTCCCGTAACCGCCTGCGAGGATGCCAACCTTCATACTAGCGCTCCGTTTGCTCTTGACTCTTGGTTTATGGCTAGCCGGCTCTCGAGACTGTCTCGAGCTTTCAGCGAGAGCCAGAGAAGGACGACAACGCATAGCCGCAGGGCTCGTTTAGGATCACGCTGGGTGGCCACGATCTTGAGCAGATGCACCAACCGATACCAATTGGTCGGTCGCGCCCTTCCCCTCTTACGGGTGTCCTGCCATTTGAGAAGCTCGTTCGGATCACGGATGTTGATCGATCGATGGGGGTGCTCTCTATTATAGAGTACAGCCTCGTCTACATTAACAAAGGAGCCATGGAGCGCAAGTTCAGAGACAAGAGTCTGGTCAGCGCCATAGTAGGACTGTTGAAGGCAGGTCTTGCCCATGACCTTGGTGCGCACGAGCCCGAATACCTCGAAGTTGGTGCAGGTGCCTCGATCGATGAGATCGCGGAAAAAGCGCTGGGTGGGCGAGTCGTCGGGCCGGTGAGGCGTCATGCACCGGCCAACCAGAGGAATGACTGAGCCGGTTTCGTCTATGCTCTTGACGGTCGGGAAGGCGATGACGGCCTCGGGCGTCCGCTGGAGCACCGCCACGCAGGCGCTGATGAAGTTCGGACTGATCAGGTCGTCCGCGGCGCACCACTTGAAGAAATCACCGCGACTGAGGCGGAATCCGAGGTTGTGGTTGGGACCGGCGCCCAGGTTCTCGGCGTTGCGC
This sequence comes from uncultured Caulobacteraceae bacterium, assembly GCA_937863535.1. Taxonomy (GTDB): domain Bacteria; phylum Pseudomonadota; class Alphaproteobacteria; order Caulobacterales; family Caulobacteraceae; genus CAHJWH01. The sequence continues at coordinate 7,938 of CALMGB010000144.1, read as the reverse complement.
ACGTAGCGCACGCGCCTGTCCCGATCGGCGAACGTTTGGCATATTGCTCCGGTGTTGTCGTCGGAGGCGTTGTCGGTGATGATCACCTCAAGGTTTTGATAATCCTGGTCAAGAATGGACTGAATGGTGTCCGCGACATAAGCTTCACCGTTCCTCACAGGGACCGCCACAGAGACCAGCGACCGATAAGATGTAGAAGTGGCGGACATCACGGCGTCCCGGGTTTGTGTTGCGACAGGGTAATTGTGAAAAGCGGAAACGTACGCTTGCAGTCGAGGCCGGCACACTGCGTGACCGGCTGAAAGGCCCCCAGTCTTCCTCGCAAGACCTGGCGTAGCCGTCAGAAGTCTCTGCGTCACACATTGGCGGCGTCGTGCGACGAAGTTGCGGATCGCCGTCGAACGAGCGAGCTGCTCTTTGTGGTCGAACGCCGGCCAGGCTGTACTGTTCTTCCCCCACAAGTGTAACATTAGGTGTTGTCTAGGATGTCTTCGAGCGAGATTCTCGATCCTGCAGGTGACTTTGGTCGAGGTGCGTAGGCAGCATACAATCATCCGGCAAGCTGCTAACTTTGATCCGTTTTCGAACAATCAAGCGGCTGGAGGCCTACCGCCGAGGCCTGTGGTGTCGTGATCTAACCGAGACGCCCCCAGCGCCGCGTGAGATGATGCGTCTTTAATGTCCGGCTGGGCACATTCTGGGGAACCGATGTAGGAGATCAAGCAGAGCGCCTCCCGGCGCCGCCCAACGTGAGGCAGTCGAGGTGGTTTGAGCTTCGTTTTTGCTTCTGGCTGTGGCTTCCGGCTGACCGGCCGTCAATAGTCGTTTGAGCAGCCGCCGCGGGCAACGATAGAATGAGGGTTCACCTCTGGCAGACGTTGGTGTTTTGCGCCCTGGCTTGGATATCGGGCGCGCTGTTCTGCGCGGGACGACAGGCTTCTTGGTTGCGTCGAAGGGTTTTGAGGGCCAGCGACGACACGGGCCTCGACGATCGGTGGGTCAGCCCGCGCTGGCCACGTCTGTGGCCACGAGCGTTATCTCTGAGCATTCTGGTGCTCCAGCTGGGCGTGCTCGCCGTCCTCGGTTTTGGCCGCTTGGTGGCGGTGCTTCTTTTGATCGACTGAGTCCTGCGGCTACGCGTTGAGCAGCAATCAGAGAGACGGTTCGTCTTTGCTGCGACGGCCTCCGCCTGGGCCAAAGCCAACGGGCGTCTGATCTTTCCCGAACGCGCAATGGTCTGAGGCCGAGCCTGCACGGCGGCTCTGCGCCACCACTCTGTTGTACTATAGGATCTATCCCCGCATGGTCTACGATACGAGCCGCCAGCGCATTGCTGAAGGCCTGCTGGCGGACAGGCTCCGAACCAGAACATCGAAGGCCACAATGTCCACGGTGGGGCGGCCACTTTCCGCCCCCAATCCCACCCGCCTGCAGGCGATAACTGCGGTTGCTAACCGTTCAGCAGGCTGGGTGGAGCAGGCGTTCCTCGGCCGGCGCCCGTCCGACCAGCCGGCTGGCTGAGGCGCTCAACTCAGCGATGGCGCAGGCGATGTGGTAGAAGGAACTGGCGGAGGCGGGCTCGTGAACGAAACCGCCCGAAGGCGTAAGCTTGTCCCACCACAGGCCGCGGACCGGCGTATCGAGATAGCGTTCAAGGCTTCGCACCGCGGCCACGGCCTCTTTGCGCCGACCATCGCGTTTGTCCGCATCTCCAACCTCGGACAGGATAAGGGCCGCCTTGATCCGTTCGGTCTGGGGCCAGAGGCGCGCGTCGCTATCCTGCCAGGTGAAATCGTCCAGAAGCGCATTGACGGCGACGCCGCGAGACTGGTCCACGCCAAAGGTCGATCCGATGTCGTACAGGCGCTCGGCCGCGCCCACCGCGTCTTCGCGGCCGCGCGCCACACCCCAACGGGCGAGGAGCCAGGCCCACTCGAATTGGTGGCCGGGCTCGACGATCCGGCCTTCGAGGCCCACGGCTGGACGCCAGTTTGCGTCGAAGAACTCGCGCAACGCGCCGGTCCGAGCATCGATAAAGCGCGTCAGGCAGAGTTCGGCGATGCGGTCGGCGAGCGTGGGCCAGGGTCCGTGGCGGTCCAACTCGCTCCAAGCCAGACCTGCCTCAAGCAGGTGCATGTGAGGATTGGACTGGAAGGGCCGCGTTTCGGAAGCTTCGCGCAGACCATGGCCAGGATTGCAGAACACGCGCATAGAGCAACGCAGTACATCGCGAGCCTGCTGTAACAGATCGACCCGTTCTGGCCACACGCGGTAAGCTGCAGCGAGCGCGAAGAGCACGAAGGCTTGGTCGTAGAGGAGCGCATTGTCGTCTGCGATGGACCCATCACAGTGCACCAGGGTACGGAACAGGCCGTCTCGGCGCCTGTAGCGGTTCGACAGATAGTCGAGCCCCTCACCGAGCGCTTCGCTCCAGATGGTCTGACGGGCCGGGCCACCCCATCCTGAGGTCGAGGCCAGGGCGTAGACATAGGTCTGGCGCGCCTGCACCCGCGCTCGCCGGCTGAGTTCGCTCGGGCTCGCATCCAATTCAATCGCCTCCACGAAGCCGCCTCGGCGGCGGTCAAGGCCGACATCAGCCCAGAGTGGAAGGCTGTCTTGCTCAAGCCAGCGAACGAGCCGCTTGGCGGACGAAATCAAAGCCGGCGTGGGCGCCAGCTCCTTGCTGCCCGCAGGGGCTAGTTCTTGCGCAGCTCGAAGCATTAACTTGACCTCTTGGGCGCGGGCCTTCGGCAGAATGACGACACCGCCCTGAGTCGCGACGACGATCATGTCCTCCAGCCCCGCAGCAGCGATGATCGGGCCGTCACTCCACACCAGCGAGTTACGGGTATCCCTGACCGCGACCTGGCCCCTGATGGCGTTGCCGTTCGCGTCCTGAGGACTAAGACGCCAGATCTCGCTCCAGCAGCCGAGGTCGGCCCAGCCGATCGAACAGGGCGCCACCGCCGCCCGTCGGGTCCGCTCCATCACTGCGGTATCGATTGACATCTCGGGAGAGCGGCTGAAGGCCGCCGCCTCCAGTTCGACGACTGCGCCAGTCCGACGCGCAGCGGCTAGGGCCGCTCGTACACTGTCCAAAATCCCGGGTTCGAAACTCTGAAGTTCATCTAACATCGTAGCTGGCGAAAACAGGAATATACCCGCGTTCCAGGTGTAAGCGCCGGCGTTATGGTAGGCTTCCGCAGTGCTCTTGTCTGGTTTTTCTACAAAGCGGGCGATTTCGTAGAGGTCTTGTGCGATCGAGGCTCCGCCCTGGATATAGCCATAGCCGGTCTCGGGCGCAGTCGGCTGGATGCCGAAAGTCACGATCCGATCCCGCGCCACCTGCAGTGCGCGACCTATGGCGGAGCGGAATTGTGGCCGGTCGGAAATGACTTGGTCGGCAGGCGTTAGCAAGACAAGTGCATCAGGATATTCGGCTTGCGCCAGACAGGCTGCCACCGCCGCCACGGCAGCGGTGTTCTTCGCCATGGGCTCCAGAACAATAGCCGTGACGCCACCGTGCAGCCCGGCGACCTGCGCTTCGACGAGGTGGCGATGTTGGTGATTGCAGACGATGATCGGCGGCAGGAATTCTATCTGATGGTCACTCACGTTGCGCGTGACTGCATCCTGCAGCAGAGTTTGCTCTGAACTGAGTGTGTGGAACTGTTTTGGACGAGCATCGGTCGAGAGCGGCCAAAGGCGCGTCCCGGAACCGCCCGACATGATCACCGGGATGATCTTGTCCACACCGGTTTCGATAACCGCGTCCGTCACGTTCAGATGGGACCCGTCCATCAATTTTCTCCCCTTCTCACCCGTTGGATGACCCCGACCCAGCCCGGTCCGCGCTCACTTCGCTACCGACACGGCTCAACAGGCGCCACGCTGCAGCAGCACAGCCGGTACGGTGATTGCCAGTATCCAGCAATTCAGCAAGAAGCTCCTGCGCTGAACATAGGCTCGGTCCAGCGCCACGCGACGCCGATAACCGATGTGGCTGCGCCCGCTGATCTGCCATAGGCCGGTGATGCCTGGGCGTACTGAACAGTAGTGCTGAAAGAACCTTCCGTAGCGTGCCGTTTCTGCTTTGACGATCGGGCGTGGACCAACCAAACTCATCTCGCCGCGCAGTACGTTGAATAACTGTGGCAGTTCATCCAGGCTTGACCGCCTCAGGAAGACACCGATCGGCGTGACGCGGCAGTCGCGCTTGAGCTTTTGCGTCGCCTCCCATTCCGCCCTGGCCACCGGGTCTCCTGCGAGGTGGGCCGCCAGTCGTGCGTCGGCGTCGACGATCATGGTGCGAAACTTAAGGCAGAGGAAGGTGCGCCCGTCCTTTCCGACACGCGCGTGAGCGAAGAGCGGCGACCCGCCGTCCTGCAGCCAGATGATCATAGCGAGCACTGTCATGGGCGCTGCCATGAAGATCAGCAGGATTAAGGCCACTGCGACGTCCAGACCCCAACACGCCGCATCGGAAAGGAGCCGGCGGTGAAAAGTTGGCGGCATTAACGGCCGAAGTACGTCTTGAGACGTCGACGCCGCGCGTCCGCCTTGGTCCACCTTGTCCGATATGCCGTTGGTCGACATGGTTCCCTTCCACAGCAGTTCATCCGCACCTGGGCTCACGCGTTCCGCAACCTGTTGATCAATGCCGTGCGCACAATGCTGATGAACGGGCCATAATCAGCGCAAAGCGTTCGATAAGCCGATCAAGCGCGTATTCCGTACGCGAACAACGCCCTCGACGTTGACGTCGCGCTGTACTCGGCCAGGGGGAACGGGACGCCCCCGGGACTTCAGGCCCGCGCGGTTGAAAGGCTTAGTGGTCCTAGACCGCTGGGACGGGCGGTGGCGAGCAGTGCGATCTGACTTCAGCAGAACGGACGCGCTATCGCTCCATCTGCCTCAATGTCGCCATCGTGGTCGACGTTCTTTCTAACCTGTGCTGCGCTTTGGCGCAGTTCTGAGCAAGTCCACATGAATGTTTGCAAATAGGTAGCGGCTGCCGGAGCGTCGTTAGACGTTAACGTGGGAGAAGTCTGTCCGCTGTCGATGAGGCTCTATGCAAGTCCGGGGGCTACGAAACCGCATCCGTCAATGGGGCGGCGAGCTTGTTTGCGACACGGTTTCCCAGCGTTATATCCGCCGCGTGGGCCGGACGAGCCCCCCGAATTTCCTACCTCAGCACCTACAGATCGCGGGCTTCTATCGCCGGCGCAACGGCATCTCCGAGGGTGCGGAACTGCAAAGGCGCGCGCTTGCCGTCCTCGGGCTTGTCTCCAGCTCGGTGGACGCCACTGCGGCGCTCCGCAATCCGTTTGCACGCAGCGCCCAGCAGGTGCGCTCCGCTGCGGTGGTGGCGCACGCCAGCGGACGCCAGATCGGCGCCGCCCTGACCTATATGGCGCCGTCGAGCCACGACGCCCTGCGAGTCGGCTACTGCGCCTGGGAGCTTGGCGGGCCTCCAAAGACCTGGGGGCGCTTCGACGCCGCCCTGCATGAAGTCTGGACGCCGAGCCTCTTCTCCGCAGAGGCCCTGCGCCAGACCTGCACGGCTCCGGTGCGTGTGGTTCGCCACGTCTGCCAGCCCCCGCTGCTGCCGCCGCCGGGAGGCATGCGCAAAGCGCTCGGCCTCCGTCCGGACGGGTTCGTCGGTTTGGTGATGGCCGACACTCGCTCCAGTTTCGCTCGAAAAAATCCGCTGGGAGCGATCAAGGCCTTCTCCCAGGCCTTTGCGAAGGACAAAGACGCGACGTTGATTGTCAAGGTTGCGCAGCCGGATCGAGAGACGGGAATGGTGGAGCAGCTGCGGCATGCGGCTGGCGAGGTAAGGGCGATTTTTTTGGAGGATTACCTCGAAGAGATCGACAAGTGGCGCCTCTTTCAGGATGCTAGTGTCTTCCTATCGCTGCACAGAGCTGAGGGCTATTCGCTCCCGCTATTGGAAGCCATGACCTTAGGTACGCCGGTTGTGGCGACGAACTGGTCTGGCAACCTGGACTACATGGACGCCGATAATGCCGTGCTGACACCGTATCGACTCGTCGACGTGCGGGACAGACAGGGCGTATACAGCGGTGGAGAGTGGGCGGAACCTGACATTGACTTCGCCACAGACGCGCTACGAAAGCTACGAAGCGATCCCGACTTTGCCGATCAAGTTGGCCGCGCGGCGCGGGCTCGAGCGAGCGTAAGCCGTCAGCTCGAAGATTTCGCGGATCAACTACCGCCTTGGACTCGCCAGCTCAGAAGCCCTAACCCAAGGTAGAGACCTTCGCACAAGCCGCGCAATCGCGCCGAGCTATTCCGTAACACTCGTCCTCTTTCGTAAGCTTCATCCTGCCGGTGCCTTTCGGCCGCTGACCTGATCACCGAGTCTGAGTTCCTCGGGAGCTGGACTGGCTCAGTGTGCTGATGATGTATTGTCTAATACCGTCGTCCTAAATGCTGACCTGCGCCCATTGGCGGGCCCGATTGAAGTTATGACTTCGGTTTGGCGATGAGGCCTCTCCAGGCGTTGCAGCAAGCCTCGACGATGGCTTCGTAGGTCTCTCAGACCGAGTTCGCCGAGGCGTTCGCGCGCAGGTACTGCCAGATGTTCTCGGTCGGGTTCAGCTCTGGAGCATAGGAAGGCCACTTCAGAAGCACGATGTTGTCAGGGACGACGAGCTGGTTGGACCTGCGCCAGCCGGCGCAGTCGATGATCAGCAAGGCGATCGCGCCGGGGCTGACCGTGGCGCCGATCTCGACCAGATGCCGGTTCATGGCCTCGACGCCGACATACGGCATCACCACAGCGGCGCCTGCGCCTCGCGCCGGGCAGATGGCCCCGAACAGATAGGCCCAGGTGAAGCGGCGGTCTCGCCGGATGCGCGGACGCGACCCGCGTTTGGCCCACAGGCGTGGCAGCGTCCGGCGTGTCAGCGTCCGGCGTGTCAGCGTCCCATGCTGGCCGACCCGGGCTTCGTCCTTGCATGAGGGTTCGCCTGTCAACCGTTAGATATTTCGCATCTTGGTCTCCCTGGGTTGATGTGACGAAGGCTCAGGCCGGGGCGATTTGCTGTCGCAGCAGCGGCTGCGTCACCTTGCATGCGGTCAGGGAAATAGCTCTGCACCCTAATGCCTCTTGCACGAGGCTTCGCCCCAGTCGACGCGACCCACCTGGAACGCGGCGGCGCAAGGCCACCAAAGAGGAAAACGGTCGCGCTCCTGTACGCCGAGACGGCAGCGTCTGCGGCGATCTTGTACCTACCCGTGGGCTTCGGCTTCTGGACCTAACGTGACGCCTGCAGGGATCACCCCTGTCGCGACGTAGCGCCAGAGCGCGATCAACAGCTTGCGCGCCAGGGCCACGATGGCGATCCGCCGCGTTCGGCCTTGTAGGACTCCGACCCGTTCGCGAAACCAGCTGGCGAGGTCGCTGCCTGGCTGGTAACGCAGCCAAAGCCAGGCGAGCTGGACCAAAGTCGTTCGCGCGCGTGGATTGCCGGCGCGACTGATGTGGCGATCGCGGTCCATCTCGCCGCTCTGGTGCGGCGTCGGTGCGATCCCGACATAGCTGGCGAGTTGTCGGCGGTTCTCGAAGTCGCGGTAGAAGACTTCGCGCACGAGTACGGCAGAAAAGTTGGGGCCGATCCCTCGGATGCGTTGAAGCGCGGCGATCTGTTGCCCCGCACTGTCTTTGGCTGGCATAGTCAGCGCCTCGGCCTGCTCGGCCTCCAACTCACGGATCATCTCCAGCAAGAGTGAGAGCCGTCGCCGAAGCCGATCCAACTCTGCACGCAGCAGGGGTGGCAAGGCTCGACCATCGCCGGTGCGCAGCTCGTCAAGGCTGCGAGCCCACGTCCGTAGCGAAGGCCTCTTACGGATACCCTGTGCTGCGCGGCGATCAGGATGAGAACAGCGCGACAATCAGGATGAGAATGGATC
>CALMGB010000143.1 GCA_937863535.1 uncultured Caulobacteraceae bacterium | reverse complement strand
TCAAACTCGCTTCAACCCGCATCTGGCTACGCCATAATGAGTCGGTGACCTAGGGCGCGCCTCGGGCCCCGGGGTTGCGCAGTCGTGTCGTCCCGCTTGCTGTTCGTGTCGGAGCCGCCTTGCAGACAGAGGTAGCCCAAGGCGGGGCGCAGAGGCAGATGACGGGTCGCCGCTCTATTGGGGCAGCCCGCTTTCGCGCGACAGCCTACCGAGGAAGCAAGACCCAACTCCGCCACTTAGCGGCGTTCGCCTCCGCAGTTGCCGGAGTGACGGTGCTCGACCGCCGCCGTTGCGAGGCATCAAAGGTTCGGCCTAAGTCCAACTCGTTCAACGACTGCATGGAGAGAGGGTGTGCCTAAGCTCGATATCGAAAGCGTTCCGAAACATAGAGGTGTCGGCTACCCGGCGCCGTTTGACTCTCCATGCGCCGAGCGCATCCGACAGCGCCTCGGCCATAGCGGAGGTGTGACTGACTTCGGCTTCAATCTATCCCATTTGCCACCAGGCAATTGGTCTAGTCAGCGCCACTGGCACACCGATGAAGATGAGCTGGTTTTCATTCTGAAGGGTGAAGTCGTCCTAATAGAGGACGAAGGCGAGACCCTGTTATTAGCTGGAGATTGTGCAACCTTTCCTAAAGGCTCGGGTAACGGGCATCATTTGGTCAATAGGTCACAAGATGTTGCCGTGTATCTCGAGTTGGGATCGAATCACCCAAACAGTGTAATCTTCTGTTCTGACGTTGACATGAAAAGCCCAAATTCAGACGGTCGGTTCTTGCACAAAGATGGCACGTCATATCCTGGACAGTGAAATTGTTGGGAGCAAAGCTCGTAAAGCTAAAGCCGATGCTGGCCAATCAACCACCTCTGTAGCTCCCGGCGGGCTCATGCGTCAGGCCATAAGCTGATTCACGCGGCGGTCCGTCCCCACTCGACTCGGACGTTCGCCGAGTCCGCTCTTGACGCCAAAGCCCAGCCCTAGGCCACGCTTTCCGTATTCAGTGACCGCGCCAAGTCCAGCAGCCTCCGCCGGGGACGTTCGCCGAGGTTCTGGTAGGCGCGGATGAGGTCCTGGGTCTCCTTGCCGGCGGCGGGATCGGCGGGAACGCCGTCGCGCTCGCGGCGCATCGGCGTCTCGGTCAGGCCGTCGTAGAAGTAGTTCACCGGAACATCCAGCACCTGCGCCAGCTGCCAAAGCCGCGCGGCGGAGATGCGGTTGGCGCCGCACTCGTACTTCTGGATTTGCTGGAAGCGGATGCCGACGCCTTCGGCGACCTGTTCCTGGGTCAGGCCGAGTAGGCGGCGGCGGCGGCGCAGGCGCTTGCCTAAGTGAAGGTCGATGTCGTCGCCCATGGCGGCCCCTCGCAACGCTCGGTGTCCCAAGGCGGGACGGTTGCGCAAGTCAGGGGCAAGGGACGTGCCGGGTTCCCTCCCGACGCGAAAACGGCCGACGATCCGAAGGATCGCCGGCCGCGGTCTGCCGGGCGCCCGGTTGGTCCTAGTGGGGGCCGAGCGCTCCGGCGCCCATGCCGGCGCTGCCCGGCGTGGTCAGGCCCGCGCCGGGTGTCGTCGAGCCTACGCCAGATGAGGTCGCTCCCAAACCGGGCGACATGGAGCCCATGCCCGTGGCGCTGTTCATGCTGTTCGGGCCGCTCGCCGCGGAGGGGGAGCCGGCCGAGTTCTGCATGCCCGCGCCGCTGTTGGTCCCCGCGCTCGAACCACTGCCCGTCGCGGTGGCCTGGGAAGGATTGGCGCTGGCGGCGCTGGTGCTGGCGGGGGAGGTCGGGGTGCCCTGGCCGCCCATGCCCGTCGATCCCGTGCCCATGGTCTGAGCCATGACCGGGGTGGCGCCCAGCGCCAGAGTGGCTGCCGCGATCAGAAGTGTCTTCATGTCATCCTCCGTGGATGACGTCCTGGACAGAGTCCAAAAACGTCGTGTCACAGAGGTAACCGGCGGGCGTGCGCAGGAGTTGCGCAGAGACAATCAGATGGATCAGTCCGCCCGGACCTTCTTCTTGCGGAAGGAGGGGTTCAGCACCTGCTTGCGCAGGCGGATGGCCTTGGGCGTGACCTCAACGAGTTCATCCTCGTCAATGTAGGCGATGGCCTGTTCCAAGGTGAGGCGCCGCGGCGGGGTCAGGCGGATGGCCTCATCCTTGCCGCTGGCGCGCACGTTAGTCAGCTGCTTGGCCTTCATCGGGTTGACGTCCATATCGTCATTCCGGGCGTTCTCGCCGATGATCATGCCCTGGTAAGTCTTCTCGCCCGCGCCGACGAACATGATCCCGCGCTCCTCCAGGTTCCACAGGGCGTAAGAGGCGGGCTCGCCGTCGGAGTTGGAGACCAGCACGCCCTTGGCGCGGCCGTCGATGGCCCCCTTGTGCGGCTCGTAGTGGGAGAAGACGCGGTTCAGCACGCCGGAACCCCGGGTGTCGGTCAGGAACTCGCCCTGGTAGCCGATCAGCGACCGCGACGGGCTTTCCAGGGTGATGCGGGTCTTGCCGGTGCCCGAAGGGCGCATGTCCTTCAGGTCGGCCTTGCGGGCGGAGAGCTTCTCGATGACGACGCCGGAGAACTCCTCGTCCACGTCGATGACCACCTCCTCGATGGGCTCCATCCGCTCGCCGCTCTCCTCGTCGGTGCGGTAGACCACCCGAGGGCGGGAGATGGAGACCTCGAAGCCCTCCCGGCGCATGTTCTCGATCAGCACGCCGAGCTGCAGTTCGCCTCGGCCCGAGACCTCGAAGGCGTCCTTCTCCGCGGTCTCGGCCACCTTGATGGCCACGTTGGACTCCGCCTCCTTCAGCAGGCGGTCACGGATCACGCGGGACTGCACCTTGGAGCCGTCCTTGCCGGCCAAGGGCGAGTCGTTGACGGTGACGGTCATGGAGATGG
>CALMGB010000142.1 GCA_937863535.1 uncultured Caulobacteraceae bacterium | reverse complement strand
ACCAACACCCGCCCACCCTGCAAGCCTAAGGCGCAGCCGAGACATGATGGCGCGTCTTAAGCGGCCCAATTAGGCTAGGGCGAACAGGCCCCGAGGTGGAACCCGCGCATCTACGGGTGCTGCTCGCTTCGCTGGTCAGGGCGCACCGCATGTATGCACACGGCCCGGATTATCTCCAACGAACCGTCGAAGACTTCATCGACGCCACAACAGACGAAGTGATTGAGGGAATGCCACCGTCGTTGCCAAAAGGCATCCGCTGGCGTCCATCCCCTGCTGAGCAGCCCATAGGCAAAGATAACCCCTAGGCGGGCTTCTGCAGGGGCTGTGGGGGCATGTTTGTGCCGTCTCCACCTCCTCAGGTGCTACCTTGCCACCGCGTGGAGCCCATGAATTGACCCGTTGCCTCGTAGCTCTTCGAACTGGTAGGCACCTATTGAACCGTATGGAGGTCGCATGAGAAAGGTCGTTGTCGCAGGAATTTGCATTGTTCTATCAGAAGTATATGACGCTACGGATCCTAGAACAGGTCGTACATGGACCGTGCCGAAAGGTAGGTTGATTGCGATTCAGACAAAGCCAGCCGAAACGTCTGTTGTAAGAGAGTGCAGGATGTTCCAAGCCGATTCCAATTGGATCATCACCAATACGGATATAGGAACCCTAACCCTCAGCTTCGGCAATGAGGATGGGTTGATAATAGAATGACGCAGTGTTTTGGCAGCAAGTAGCGCTAAAGATCGTCTAGCTCGCCCGACAGCTTTGCGATCAGGGGGTCCCCTCCGCGGAGTATGACCTCCAGCAGCCGGTCGGCTCGCTTGATCGTTCAAGGCGACTGACGACGAGCGAGAGGCGTGAAGTCTCTGCGCGCCAAAGCCAAGCCCAAGCCCGGTCGTACTCGCGGCTGGCCGAGAGGCTTGTGGGCACAAGTCGGATTGCTCCCGGACGAAGGCTCCTTTGCGACCAGGTGCTCTCAGGCAAGAAGGCGACCGCGGCTGAGCCTGTGGGCTGGCGAGCTGGTGGGCTCGGAGGGTCAGGGAGCTGGGGCGGCAGACAATGCCGCCTCGATCGTCGCGAGATCATCCGCCACGCCGACCAAAACTCCATTTGGCAAGTGGCCGGCTCCCACGTTCACGCCGACGACCTTGCCGTCCGCCGAGACGATCGCCGCACCGCTGATGTTAGCGGTGCGAAATCCCGGTTCGTCGTAGACGAAAGCGAGAAACCCCCGGCTTGGGATGACCCGCGCGCGATGCGCATAACCGTCCGTGAGCAATGGATGCTCAGCCTGTGCTATCACAAAGACGACATCCCCGGGAGCGGCAGACCTGGGCGAAAGGTCGAGGGTCGTCGGCGGTCCCGCGTCTACCGGCAGGATGGCGATGTCCTTGATGTCGGGCACTCTCCAGAAGGCGTGAACGCCAGGAATGGCTACTGCCGCAGATGTGCGCCAAGTGCGAGCCCCATCGAAGGTGCGGCATGTGGCGGAGGTCACTCGACGCGAGACGTCCTGCCAAGGCATCCCCGTCGTTTTGGCGGTTGCCATCCCAAAAAGGTGGTGGGCGCTGACTAGGACGTCGCGCGAGGTAAAAGCAGGTGCATGCAGGATAAATCCCGTACCCGAGGGGCTGGGTTGCCCGTCTTTCGTAAACGTCGGGCGACAGCCGCTGGCAGCTGCCGCCTCTACTGCGGCGGAAGGCTCGCTGGGCGCTGTCTGCGCTACAGCCAGACAGCTGGGAAAAAGAGCGGCGATGAGCACGCTACGGCCGATCAACCTTGATCTGGCGCTGGGGCGACGACCGAACAGCTGCACTCCACCTCCCACATCATCAGCCCGCGCATGTCGATACCGAAGACATGTCCAACGACAGGACGAGCGGTTTCTCAAGGTAGGGTTCCTCAAGCCTAGCCCATGAACGCACGGGCGACGAATTGACTCAAGACGAAGGACATGGAAACCGCCGCCCCTCCCCGCCTTAATAAGGCCAGACAGGCCGGCCCGGCGAACCCGGTCTTGAGGCTTAACCCCAATGACCGTGTGACCAATCAAGGTGCGCGCGTCCTGCAGCACCCGGATCCGATCGTATCCGGCCTTGAAGCCGCGGGCGAAAAGGTCCAGCAGGCCTAAGGCTTTGTCGGTGGCCAACAGCGGCGCCGCGCCCGCATCCGTGGTCGGCCGGCCGCAGGACAAGCGCCCAGAACTTCAAGCTCGCGCCCTTCTCCAAAGTTCAGCGGATGGCGCACACGCTTGAGGCTTGAGGCGGACTCCTGCGAACGGGCATCTCGTTGCTGCAGACGATCCCCTCATCGCCAGCTCTCTGCGAGCCGCTATGGCGACACGTTCCGATCAGCGCACCGCCGGTTTTCTTCTGACGCATTGGATCGGAGGTCGTTGGCGTAGGGGGCTGCCCCAAAGTGGCGCACCATGGACTTGCGTTCGATGCCAACAGGCCCGCGCCTGCGCCGGTTAGTGGGGTGAGTACGCCCAGCAACGCCGCCGTTGTGATGTCGCCGGAGCGGAGAACGCCGAAGGAGATGCAGCTGGGCCTGCCATGATCGAGCCGGCCGCAGCCCCCAGCCCAACGCGGGGCTGCCCCTCGGCCCGGTGTGGCGGAGGGTGAGCGGTAGCCGCGACGCCGACGGCACAGCTCAATTTCAACGCCATGACAGTGCTTGATCGGCGAAGCGACTATCCGGCTTGCTAGATGAGGCCGCCTTTTAAACAACCGCTATCCCAAGAGGGGCCGCAGCTTCGTTGAGGAAATCTCAGGCGCAGAACTGTTGCGTAAGTTTGGCTTCGCTTGGTAACGTAACATCAACCACGTTTCGCAACTTCGCATCTATCAATCCAGGCTTATTGCCACTTGGTGGAGGACACACCATGGCGGCAGCTGCTCGTAAGCGTTCAGATATCGATTCTCCGAAATTGACTTTCAGGTCTCGCCTAGCCGAGGCAGGCGATGACGCCGTTGCGGTAGAGTCTCCTGCGCTGGCGCTTCAGCACACCATTCGATCGGCGTATGAGTATGACCTTGTCGAGCCTCACGTGGAAAAATGGCCGCCGGCCGCCAGATTGATGCTGTTGGCCTGCTTGACGGTAACGACTTGGGCGGGGTTGATCACGGGTGCGCGCGCATTGCTGCATGGATAACGCGACGCCTGGGGGCCTGGGTCGATCGTACTGGTAGACGCCGGTTGCAGCCTCGCGTCTAGCCCGGCTTCTTACCAAAGCGGGTCGCATAGGGGCTGAGAACCAGGGGAAGTTCTTCTGGAACAGAGAAATGCCCGTTCGCAGGAGGCGGCCTTCCCGACAGTGTGTCCTAGATTCGCTTCGAGAGGCCTGCGGGCGGAAAGTTGTGGGCGCTTTCGATGGCGGCCGGCTGACCACGGATGCAGGCGCAGTGCTGCTGTCGGCCACGGTCAAGGCGATAGGCTTGCTGGATCGCTTCATCCGCTGCCTCACGGACGGTCGCGATCCGGCCCGGGTGGTGCATGACGTGCGCACCTTATAACAGCCGTCCTAAAGGCTGACCTGCGCCCATTGGCGGGTACCGATTGAGGTGATGACATCTGGCTTGGCGATGAGGCCTCTCCAGGCGTTGCAGCAAGCATCGACGATGGCTTCATAGGTCTCTCAGACCGAGTTGGCTAGGGCGTTTGCACGCAGGTACTGCCAGATGTTCTCAGTCGGGTTAAGCTCTGGAGCATAGGGAGGCAGCTTGAGAAGCACGATGTTGTCGGGGATGATCAGTTGGTTGGACCTGTGCCAGCCCCCGCCGTCGATGATCAGCAAGGCGATGGCGCCGGGGCTGACCGTAGCGCTGATTTCGACCAGGTGCTGGTTCATGGCCTCGACGCCGACATACGGCATCACCACAGCGGCGCCTGCGCCTCGCGCGGGGCAGATGGCCCCGAACAGATAGGCCCAGGTGAAGCGGCGGTCTCGCTGGATGCGGGGGCGCGACCCGCGTTTACCCACTGACGGGTCAGCGTCCCATGCTGGCCGACCCGGGCTTCATCCTGGAACCATACCTCGACAGGACGCCGGCGAGGTCCTGCGGGATGGCGTCTCGCGCCAGCGTCGCGAAGTCTTTTTAAAAACCTCCTGAGCTTCGAGATGACCCTGCGGATGCAGAGGTCGGCCCGACAGGCTGCTGTAATCCAGCTTCTTCAGAAGCTTTCCCACGGCCCTTTCTTGCAGATCGATGTCGAACACGACTTTGATCCGCTTGACCAGGTTGGCGCAGCGCCAGCGAACCACCCCGTCTCGCGCCAGATCAGGACCTTCGTCCACCCATTGCGCAACCTGCTTCTGCTGGGTCTCGTTCAGCAGCGGCCGACGGCCAAGTCGCGGTCGGTTGACCAAGCCGTCCACGCCCTCCGCGTTGTCGCGATGCGCCCAGTCTCGCAAGGTCTGATGGTCCATACCGCCCGCCTGAGCCGCCAGCGTGCGGTCGTGTCCGTCCAAAACCATCGCAATCGATAGGATCCGACGCGCCTGCTTCGCAGACGCTGTCTTCGCCGCCGCCGACCGGAGCTCCGAGGCGCTTAAGTCCTTACGCGTGATCTCGACCGCCGCCATCGCAAACCCCGAATCATGAGGCCCCATCGACTCACGTTTCGCGCCCCCAGGA
>CALMGB010000141.1:17692-19662 GCA_937863535.1 uncultured Caulobacteraceae bacterium | reverse complement strand
TCAAACTCGCTTCAACCCGCATCTGGCTACGCCATAATGAGTCGGTGACCTAGTCAGGTTCCAGTCGGAAGTCTGTGACGGGGTAGGTCCACAAGCGTGGAGGCGGCCGCTAATTTCGTGCAAAAATGATTGATGGCTGTGTCCAGCCATACATCCTGTAGTCCCAAGCCGCCATCTGCTTAAATATCTCGGAGGATGTCACACGATCTATATCGTTTGAATGTAGCTCGACTATGACTATCAGAGGACGATGTCTGTTCTAGTCATTTGACTTCAAGACTTCCGCATCCATACCTTCTACATCGACCGAGAGCATATCGATCTCCGTTCCGGGCGGCCGATGATCGTCCAGGACGGACTGCAGCGTCCGCGTCTCGACGGTGATCTCCTCGGGGTTCTGCGAGAAGTCCACCTGACTTCGGTCGAGAGTGTTCGCCACCGCGCGTCCGTACGAGTAGAAGGTTGCTTGTCCGGCCTTTCCAGCAATGGCAAGTTGCAAGTTTAAGTCCTCTGGCCTGAGTGCGTCGAACTCCGCCTTAACGCCCGGAGTGGGGTCTATGTTTATGCCTCGCCATCCACGCTGGTAGAAGTACCACGTGTTGGAAAGCATAACGGGATGGTGGCAGCCCACGTCCACGAAGAAGCCACGCCCGATGTCATCTATGTGTCCAGAAGAGGCGTATGCCTTTGCTCGAAAGTAGCTGAGCGCAACACCGTCCTCACCAAATTGCGAGTAAAGCTCGTTGAACCACCAATCCGGACTCAAGGCCATTGATAATCCTCCCTCTCAGTTAAGCCGGCGAGCTCGCGTTCTAGGTTCGTCGTACCACTCACGAATAGGTAGGTCGCCGGAGCTGACGCCCTTGCACACAGCCGTCCAGGCCTGCCCAACTCGCCACCTACCAAAAGGTGACCGCGGCCCGTCGCCAACCTCGACGCCCTTTGATGGATCGACTAAGGAGCAGTCGATCAGTCGCTCGCGTGGGCTTATCGGATTTAGGTCGCGGCCGTAGTTTTCGCAAGGAAGATATGGACTTAACAATGGCCTTAGATGTCGGGCGGTAAGAACGAAATCAATCCCGGCCGATCAGCCGCGGGGTTCCGGGCCTCCGCCATAGATGTTGAAAACTGCTATCTCGCCTTCCTGGGGCGTCCGGCCGAGAACGAGGCGGTAGTGCAGGACAGGGTGGGCTGGCGTGCCGACGAAGTGCTCGCCGCCTTCATCGACTCGCCGGAGTTCAGTCAGGACGCCGTACTGGCCGCGTGGGGGAGCGCGGAGGGGAGCGGTCGGTTCGAAGAACCGCCCAGCCCTGGCCTGAGGCAGTGGATGACAAGCTTTGCCCGGCTCTCGCCCGCAGGTGTCGGCGCGGCTCTGGTCGCTAACACTTGGCCGTTGCTCCTTGAGGCTTTGCTGGGGGATCCCGAGTTTGAGGCGCGGTTCGACCAGGCGCCTCACCTACGTGAGCTCGGCCGAGCGGCCGCTTCTGCCGAAGCCTACGGCGGCCAGGTCGCCTCGATGGAGCTCGGCGACAGCTACTGGGCAACGGGCGACCAAGCCATCCTGGCCGGATGGAGGGAGCTGGTCGAAGCCACCCACCTCTTCGATGCGCAGGACTACCGCAGGAGGGTGGCGGCCCTGCCGCCGAACGCCGATCCGCTACAACACTATCTCACGGTCGGATTCCACTCCTACTTCTCGCCTGGCCCAGACTTCAGCGAGATCGACTTCCTCGCGCTTCATCCGGCGGCGAGACAGCAGCCCATGCCCGGGCTGGTCCAATACGCACTCCTGTCGGACTCGGAGAAGGCCGCCTTCCGCCAGCGCGAGACCCGCGTCCGGGAGACGGGGGAAGGGGTGGGGTGGATGGAGACAGGGCCTCTGCTACCCGACTCTAATATGGCGATCTTGCGCATACGCGGGTTCAGCTTCTTCGAGCGGTTCGGCTTCCTCTTCGAGGGGGAGAGCGACC
>CALMGB010000141.1:0-17592 GCA_937863535.1 uncultured Caulobacteraceae bacterium | reverse complement strand
CTACGACCCCGACTATTCGGCAAGGCTCCAACGCCTCGGGGTGGAGATGCTGCACACCCCCTTCGTCGACGGGATCGACGACATCATCGCTCACCACGGCGAGAACTATGATGTTGTGATTGGGCTGCGGCACAACGTGCTCTTTCCGGTCTATCAAAAGCTGCGCCAACGCCTTCCGCTAGCACGTGTCCTTTTCCACAACATGGACCTGCACTACCTGCGTATGGAACGGCAGGGCGCGCTCGCCGGCGACCGGAGGGCGACCAGCTTGGCGCAAGTCGCCCATGACGAGGAGAGTTACCTTACCTTAAGCGCCGACTGTACGCTGGTCACGTCTCAAGCGGAGGAGGAGATCATCCGCCAGGAGATCAAGGACGCCCGCTTAGTCACCTACGCCTACACCATGGATCTGCGACCGGCACTCCGCCCTTGGGAGGGGCGCTTCGACATTCTTTTCTTCGGCGGCTACAGGCACACTCCCAACGTGGACGCTACGGAGTTGCTGGCGCTTGAAATCTGGCCCTTGCTGGTCAACCGGCTGCCGCAGGAAGCTCGGCTGGTTCTGGCCGGGTCAGAGATGCCCGCGCGCATCCGTCAGCTCGCAGGAGACCGCATCGTCAAGCTCGGTTTCGTGCCGGACCTGCGCGACGCGCTTGAGGATGCCAGGGTCTTCGTGGCGCCGCTGCGGTATGGGGCGGGGGTAAAGGGCAAGCTGGTAACGGCGCTGGCCAACGGCCTGCCGTCTGTCTGCTCGGGCGTCACGGTGGAAGGCATGGGACTGGAAGACGGGCAGGAGACGCTGGTCGCGAATGCACCGGAGGAGTTCGCCCGGGCTATCCTGCGCCTCTATGAGGACGAGGCGCTTTGGCACCGGATCCAGGCCGCGGGCTATCGCTTTGTAGAGCGCAGCTACGCGCGCGAGACGGGGCTCGACAAGTGCCGCGAAGCCTTGGCGAAGGCCGACGCTCACTGGCTGTACGGGCGTCGCCGCATGCGCGAACGAATGCTGGCCGATTTGCGCCAGTCATGGTGAGCAGCGACGTCTCACCCATGAACGAACTGATTACCTACTGGCGCCAGGGCGAGGCGACTCAAAACTTCGGGGATTTTCTGGCCGAGTACCTGTTTGAAGAATTGTTCCTGCCGATCCCGCTCCATCCTGGACCGACCTACCTAATTGGTAGTGTCATCGCGGACTTTCTCGTTCAATCCCAAACGTCCACGATGCCGTCCGTCGTCTTCTGGGGATGTGGGGCGCGTGACAAGGCGGGCCTTTCCGCGGAAGCGGCGGCGAAGGCGCACATCCTGGCTGTGCGGGGCCCCCTGACGGCTTCAGCCCTCAAGCTTGGTACGGCGGTCCCGCGGGGAGATCCGGCCCTGCTACTCCCCGCCCTCTACACGCCGAGCCCCGCTGCAAGCGCCGGAGGCAGTGTCTGCATCCCCCACTTCTGGGACGACCGTACGGATGCAGAACAACTGGCCATGAGCGGCTGCGAGCAGGTGCTACGTCCCAACCTCCCAAATTCGCGCCGACGCCTGCTGGAGATGGTCGACGCCATCGCCTCAAGTGAATTTGTCCTCAGCGCGTCCTTGCACGGCGCCATCGTGGCAGCCGCCTATGGCCGTCCCTTCGCCTTCTGGGACAATGGGCATCTAGATGTGCCTTTCAAGTGGCAAGACACGGCGGCCTTGTTGGGCGTCCCGGCCGTTTTCGCCACGGGTTTGACGATGGGGCGGGCGATCTACAGCGATCAGATCGCGCCAACCCTGCGCATCCCGTCGCTCTCGCCGCTGCTCTTCAACGCGCCCTTTCCGCTCCGGCCAGAAACGGTGCTGCGTGTGCTCGCGCATGAGTGGCAGACGCAGGGAATTTCGGCCGCCGTCTTGCTGGACTGGTCGGCGCGACTTCAGGTAGGAAGCGTAGAGGTCGCTGCCGGCGTCCGTGTCCTCGGGCAACAGCTTAAACATAAGCGCCGAGAACTCACACGAGCGCACCATCAAACCCAGGCTTTAAAGGCCGAGGTTGAGGCCGCTCGATTTCAGGCCGAGAATAAGGCTGCCCTTTCCGCGGCGAAGGCGGATGCAAGCGAGGCTCGTGACGCGGCGTCCGTGGCCCTCGCCGAGCGCGACGAAGCCGAGAGGCGGATCGCGGCTGCATCGGAGCACTGGAAGATTTTTAGCGCCAAGGTGGCCGCGAGCTTCGAGCTGCCGCTAGGCCTAGATTGTCAGGCGCTCTCACACCAAATCCAGCTGGCGTCAAGCGCCCTTAAGGGTGAGATAAACGAGGCCCGTGCTCAGACGGCCACCTTGAAGGCCGAGCTGCACGTCGCCAGCAAAGGGGCAGCCTTAAGGGAAGTTTTAATAGCGGAGCTGACCCAAGCGCGGAATGAAGCTTTACAGCGGCTCATCGAGACCTCCAGGGCGGAAGTCCGTCTGCGCGAAGCGTTGCATAGCACCGCGGTTCGCGACGAATACAAGCAGCGCTTTTTGACCGAAGCCAAGGCTGCACGCCAGACTCTAGAGGTTGAAATCAAGGCCCTTCATGAACAAGTCAATCAAACGATTTTCCAACGTGATCTGAGAGGATCTGAGGTTGAGCGACTCCGCTCTAAGCTCAACTTAGCCCACTTTGATCTTAGCGCGAGCATACAGATACGCCGGCAGGCTCTCGACGAGGCAAATAAGCTTCGTACGCAGTTGGACTGGACATGTGATCGATTCCAGCAGAATTTGCTGACCCATGTCGAAATCGAGCAGGAACTTCATTCAACGCTTCTAAAGATGGGGGTCCTGGAAGCCGAGCTGATCGGTCTGAATGCGACTACTACCGTTCGGGCCATGCGATGGATGGCGTCAACGTTGCCCAACGGGCTGAAACAGCTTTTGAGGGGCGTAGTGCGCGCTCGCCGCTGCGCAAATCTGGAGACCCTTACTAGGGCACTGACCTAATCGGCTGATTCACAAGTGCACCTTGGCGTGCGAGTCTGCGGGCATGGCCCAGACCAAGGGCTAGCGGAGGAGTCGCAGGGTCACATGGGTAGGTGCGTCACTTCTGATATCGTCCATTGTCCGGCATCAACACCGAGCCAGCGCATCTTACACTTGCAGCGGCCTGCCGAGTAGACCGGAGGGCCACTTGAAAATACGCCACTCTGGCGGATAGCTATCCCTGCGAGGGTACAATGAGGTCGGGCACCACGAGTCGACGCGAGCGAAGTAGGATACCGCGTCGGCTACTTTTCCAAGGAGTGGCGCTACATATCCGCTTTAATTTAGTGAAACATCCTCATCATGTGTCAGAAAGCCAAAATGTCAGGATCAGAAGCTAAGAATTTACCGCATATTCGGGCAGCTTACGCGTTTTTACCTGAGGCTGCGGCACTAAGCGACGCGACCTTACTCACGCGTCTACATGCCGAGGACGGCCTGTCTGAGCCTCCGCTGGCTACAGCTTTGATAAGCCTGCTCGAACGCATCAAGGGTCCCCTGCCGGAGCACTTCGACGAGGCCTTCTATCTCTCCTCCCACATCGATGTCGCCGAGATATTTGATATTCCGCGCGGTGGCGTAATACATTACCTGACCTCAGGCCGAGATGAGGGAAGGGTTTGCAGTCCAAGCGACTTGGTGCGGCTACTCGAGTCAATTCATGGTGAAGCACCGACTGATTTTGATGAGGGATTCTATCTGAGTATATATCGGGATGTTTCTAAAGACTCCTGCTTTCCCCAAAGTGGCGCCATTCATTACTTGCAAAAAGGCCGCCAAGAAGGGCGCTTTCCCAACGTTAATTCACTGATACTCGATCTCGAAGCGAAGGTGGGCCAGCTTCCTACGCAGTTCGATGAAACTTTCTACATCGCCTACAACAGCGACATACTGGCCGATTACCATTATCCGGGTGGAGGGGCGGTACATTACCTTCAAAAGGGGCGCGTCGAAGAGCGGCCGTTCAACGCCAATGACTTTGTTATGCGCCTTGAAGCAGTCAAAGGGCAACTTCCACCAGGTTTCAATGAACACTATTATACCACGCGACACAGTGACGTCACCAAGAATTCTCGTTATGCCCGGGCAGGCGCTATACACTATCTGATTTCAGGGCGAGAAGAGGATCGAGAGTACTCTGCGTCCTTATTCGCCGTTCATGATGACTCTCGCCGCCGCCCTCTCGTCAAGTCTGTGTCTGAACCGTCTCACTTAGTCATGGTTAATGGGGAAGCCAGATTTCAGGCGACCGCCGTTGACTTTCAAGGCCAGCCAAACCTGGACGAGTGGAAACGACTGGCCATTGCTACCGGATTGTTCGACGTAGCCTACTATCTCGCCAAGGTACCAGTGGCGTCTTCCATCGACGACGCCCTCCACCACTACCTGACGATTGGCTTCAAATCGTATTTCCCAACCGGTCCCAAATTCAGCGAAGCTGATTTCCTATCCCTTATGCCTACTGCGCGCCAGAAACTGGTGCCTGCGTTGGTGCAATACGCGCTGCTCTCGTCAGTCGAGCAGTTAGCATTCTTTAGTCGTCTTGGCGAAGCGAGGGCGAGGGATGGCCAGGAGGAATGGGTGGACGTTGGCTCACCGCTTCCAGATAGCCGCATTGCTCTAGACCGCATGCGCGGGTTCAGCTTCTTCGAGCGGTTCGGCTTCCTCTTCGAGGGGGAGAGCGACCTACCGCACGTCCTTGCCGCTGTCGAAACGCTCGCAGCGGAAACGCCCGACATCCAGTTCGGCGTCGACGCACGACCCGCGGTCTCCATCGTCATGCCCGTTTACGGCCAATTGCCGTACGTCCTGAACTGTCTCGAGTCGCTCGCCCAGCAGCGGTGTAGCCGCAGTTTCGAAGTCCTAGTGTACGACGACTGCTCGCCGGATGGAGGTCTGATGGGCCTGCTCAGGCTGATCCCCTGGATCAGCTACGTTCGCGGCGAGGCGAACCTCGGCTTCCTTCGAGCCTGCAATGCGGCGGCGGGTCTTTGTAATGGTGAGTACCTGGTGCTGTTGAACAGCGACGTTCGTGTGACGCCGGACTGGCTGAAGGCCTTGATCGACACCTTTGACGATCATCCCCTTGCAGGCATCGTGGGATCCAAGCTCTTCAACGCGGATGGAACCCTGCAGGAAGCGGGCGGAGTGGTATGGGCGGACGCTTCGGGACATAATGTCGGGCGCAGTGACGACCCGAACCGGCCTGAGTACTGCTACGCCCGTCAGGTGGACTACTGCTCGGGTGCGGCCATCGCAATCCCCATGGCCTTGTGGAACAGCCTCGGCGGCTTCGACGAGACGTTCGCACCCGCCTATTACGAAGACACCGACCTGGCCTTTCGGGTGCGCAAGGCGGGGCGTCAGGTGTGGTATCAGCCGCTCGCCCGAGCCCTGCACTACGAAGGTCGTACCCACGGCCGCGATCTGGAGACGGGCGTCAAAGCGCATCAGTCGGTGAATGAAAGAGTGTTCAGGGAGACCTGGGCGCTGGAGCTGGCCAGCCATCCCCCAAAGAGCACGCCGGTACGCGAGGCGTCCGACCGCTGCAGCCGCCAGCGTTTGCTCGTCCTGGACGCCAACGTGCTGACGCCTGACATGGACTCCGGTTCGGTCACGACCCTTCGTCTTATTGAAGCGTTCCAGGCGCTGGGCTGGTCCATCACCTTCGCCGCCCTGCACAACCTGGCCTACGACCCCGACTATTCGGCAAGGCTCCAACGCCTCGGGGTGGAGATGCTGCACGCTCCGTTTGTGCAAGGCACGAGCGATATCATTCGTCATCGTGCAGATGAGTACGATGTTGTGCTTGGGCTGCGGCATAACGTGCTATTTCCCGTCTACGAGGAGTTCAGAAATAAGCTTCCGCTCGCCCGCATACTCTTCCACAATATGGACCTTCATTACCTGCGCATGGAGCGTGCGGCAGCGCTTATGGGAGATCGGAGGATCGCCAGCCAAGCGGAGCAGGCTCACGACGAGGAGAGTTTCCTTGCTCTCGAAGCCGACTGTACCCTCGTTACCTCCCAAGCGGAGGAAACTATCATTAGTGAAGAGGTGCCAGAGGCGGCCATTATTACCTACGCCTATACAATGGACGTCTTCCCGGGTGTGCGTTCCCGGGACGAGCGTCACGACATTCTCTTCTTTGGCGGCTACAGGCACGCCCCCAACCTTGACGCTGCTGAGTTTCTCGTTCGTGAGATCTGGCCGCTGGTCTCGAATAAGCTTCCGTCGCACGCTCGCTTGGTGCTAGCTGGATCCGACATGCCCGATGCCATACGTAAACTCGCCGGCGATCGGATCCTCGCCCTCGGCTTTGTCCCGGACCTCCGCGAGGTTCTGGAGGGTGCCAGGGTCTTCGTGGCGCCGTTGCGGTACGGGGCGGGCGTGAAGGGCAAGCTGGTGACGGCGCTGGCCAACGGCCTGCCGTCTGTCGCCTCGAGCATCGCCGTAGAAGGCATGGGGCTGCAGGGAGGGCGTGAGACGCTAGTCGCCGACTCGGCGGAGGAATTCACGCAAGGCATCTCGCGAGCTTACTCCGATGCGGCACTTTGGGCCGGCCTGCAGACCGCCGGGTATGCATTTGTACGGCAGCATTACTCCCGTGAGGTCGGCCAGGAACGCTGCCGGAAGGCGCTCGCCACCGCCGACGATCGCTGGCTTGGGCGTCGGCACCGATTACGCGAACGGATGCTTGCAGACACGCGTGCGAGAGGGGGATGGTTCGCACGCCCATGAGCCCTGTTATCACATATGGCGTCAGGGGGAGACGACACAGCAGCCTCCTGTACGACCGAGAGCCTGTGACGGCAGGGGCCTGGCTCACCGCCCGGCCTCATGTGGAGGTTGTCCCCGGGATGGGCGTCCAAACATCGCCATGAGCAAGTCCAGCCGATGCGGTGGACACTTCGACCCCGAAGCTCTCAGCCGCCTAACGGGCTAACATGCCCTTCACCACCATCGCTCCAAGCACCTCCTCCCGCGGTCTTGGCTGTATGCCCGACCCACCCGCGCCTCCGTCGTCGAGCCGAACGGAATCATCGGTTGGCCGCGACGCGATGCTCCTGAGACGGAGTAAGCGGGACATGCCCCGTTAGATTACAGCCAAACTGCAGTGACTATTTTGTTCTAGGCCATGTGGACGGTTTTCACCAGGATGGAGGCCGCAGGCGAAAGCTACAAAGGAGGCGTAGTTCTGGGCCGTCTTCTCGCAGCGTAGGGCGACGCGCTTGAACCGCTTGATCTTCCCCATGGTCTGCTCGATGCGGGCTCGGCCCTTGTAGAGGGCCTTTGGAAAGAAGCGGGGCTTGTCCTTGATGTTGGACCGGTAGGGGATCACCGGACAGATGCCACGGGTGCGGGCCGCCTGACGGTTGCTCTTGGCGTCATAGCCCTTGTCGCCCATCGCTGCGCGGGAGCGATGTCTGGCCCTGCGTCGAGCAGGATGGGGAACTGGGGACTGTCGCTGGCCTCGCCGCCGGTGAGTTCGAACGCCAGGGGCAGGCCTCGAAAGGTAAGCGCTGTTCCGCTCGCACCTTTCCCTCGCTGACCTGATTACCGAGTCTGGGCCCTTCGGATCTGGAGGGGCTTGGTGTGCTGATGATGCCTGGTGATGATGTGCTGTCGGAGCCGGTCGTTCGCCGGGTGGAGGTCTTCACCGGCGCCGGGCGGCGTCGGCGGTGGAGCGCCGAGGCGAGGGCGCAGATCGTGGCGGAGAGCTACGCGACCTCGGTCGGCGAGATGGCGGACCGTTACGGGCTGGCCAAGACCAACTGTTCACTTGGCGGCGGGATGCGCGAGGCGCAGGCGGCGACGCCGGGCCGTCTGAGCCGATCTTTGCCCCTGTGGTGCTGGAGCCTCCGCCCGAGACGGTGTCGATCCAACGAAGGGAGGCCCCCGGCCTGCGCGGATCGGACGCCAGGTCTCCGATGGAGCCTGCATAAGGTAGGGCGATCGGAACGCGGGCCCCGCTCTCATAGTCGATCCGCTCCAGCCTGAAGCTGGATGGTCGCCGTAGGCCACGTCCCACGCGTTGCAGCCCGCTCACGCCGACAACGGAGCGGAAGCCGCCCTTCTCCGCGGTGAGGAAGTCTTCATAGCCAGGCATGGCGCTGAAATGGGCCCGGGTGACAGAGTCCTGAGCGCGGAGCCAGGCCATGAATTCTGGTCCCATGCGCTCCATCCAGCGGTAGGATCGGTAATCGTCTCGCCGTAGCGGGTGTCCGTCACCTGCCGCACTGGAGCGGGGACAGGGCGGGATTGCGCCCGAACACTCGAGCTGCTTAAGAGAACGCCCGCCGCCACATCCGCGATGATCTTGTGAAACATGGCTCACCCCGCCCGTTCAGTTCGGCGGAAGGTGTCACGGGTTAAATCATGTCGCAACTCGCGACGCCGATCGAAGCAGCACCCACCCTCATTCGACGTCTTGTTCCGGCGACTTTCAGATCGGCAGCTTTGGGTCGGCGGTACGTATGAGCCCGGCTCCCGAAACTCACCTTTAGGCCTTGGCCAACCTACCTGCCTGAACGCAAATATCCTGATTCAGCCGAGAGCAACCTTGCTAGAAACGCGTTCAGTTGGCCCATCCGAGGCGCCTGATCGTTGAACGGCACATCTGGCCGTTCTCTGCCGGAAGCCGTCGTCCGATGCCCTCCGCGCGGCTCAGCTAGATATGCGGTGGGCCTCAGGAGCAGCGGCCGCGCATCAGGGATCGGTACTCACCTGGATCACCTAAATTTAGCACGGTGAGCCGCCAGCCGCTGCCTCCTTTCGCAAACGAGAACACTCCGACCGTTGCGCGGCTTCCGTCGTGAAAATCAAACCGACCGGCCGGCTCAACTTTTCTTTGGATCATTGCGGCGTTCGTGTCCCCGTCAGCTGACTGGCACGCAAGTTCGGCGCGCAGAAAAGCGGGGAACGCTGTCCTGGAGACGGTCTTCACGTGATCCTGATCGGTTTCGAATCCGACTTCGAGGGGCAATCGCGTCAGAGTAGCCAGCTTCCCCGTGTCATTCTGCAGCACAGCTTGGCGGAACCCAGCCCAGAATACTCCGAAACTATCGTCAGGCCGGTTCAGCGGGCTCGCAGTGGCGGAAAGCGCCAGGGCCGTAAGCGCGAGGCCAAAGAACACTGCTTTCATTGAGGGTACCCCTTAGGCCAGCGGTAATGCACAGAGGTCATGGCTCGTCGAGGCGCTTGGGAGATTGAGATCTGATGCTGGTGTGTCTGGTTACCGCCGAAGTAGAAGACATGGTCTCCGGCGGCGTGGTCGAAGAAGGTCACATGATTGCCGCTCCCGGAGTGTGAGCCGGCCCAGTGAATAACCATGACGCAGCCATGACGGGGCGTGCTCAGTTCGATGCCCCAGTTCAGCCAGCTCGCCGCTGCGGCCATATTCGTGCCTTGAAGTCCGACTTGGCGCATGCACCAATTCGCAAAGGCCGAGCACCATGCCTCGTGCGTGCCGACACCAGGATGGTACGATGTCGCCAGGAAGTATTCATGGATGCGCTGGTTGCCGTCCGCGGTGCCGAAGACCGTATGGTGCGCCTGGAACTCGGCTAACGCGACTTGGAACCAGCGTGGCTCGCCTGTCGAGCTGAGCTGATCGGCGTGCGTCTGCGCGCGCGCCGGCGCAGGTGTTGTGGCAGGTTGTTGCTGCGGCGGTGAGGCTGACGCAGGAACCGACCGCGGCGCGGCGGCGGACGGTCTTTCAACGACCGCCGCGGGGCTTCCACCATTTCCGCGCGGAGGACTGGCGGGGGCGCCCGGAGGCGGAGCGGCGAGTTGCGGTAGGTGCAAGGCAAGACCCAGCGCCATCCAGGTCTGCGCTCCCACAACCCCGTCGGCTTCCAGACCCTTTTGCCTCTGGAAGCGCGCCACTGCAGCCTGAGTCAAAGGACCGAAGATGCCGTCACGCGCCAAGCCCGGTCGCAAGTTCTCCGCCTCGCTGACCAGCTGCTGGAGCACACGTACGTCGCCGTTGCGGATGCCGGAGCGAAGTTCGGGTCGACCCATCAGACGTCCCGTCCCGCGAGGCACCAAAGAGGTTCAGTTTTAACTTGAGTCCGCTTGAAAACAAGGTGGACCGCGTTGGGCTGAAGTACCGGTCGGCATCCATTCGCGCGAAAAGGATCTGGTTGGAAGCGGGCTGCTGGATCGGATCAAAGCGCGATCGGGATCACGGCCGGGCGATGATGGGTGCGAGCAGGACTGCCACCAGCCACCATCTTTTGCACTCACACCAGCCCGCCTGAGGACGGCTGGTAGTTTGTGGCACCGCCGGAAGTAGTTGAATTCGCTTACGGCAGCAATCTGCCGGTTTGTCGCTTAACCTGCTGCTGATCCTAGATATGTGGCAGATTACAAATCAGCTGCTCCACCAGCTGAGCTATGCCGGCTCTGACCTGACGCGCTTATGCCGGGGCGACAGGGCGGCGCAATGTTGTGGGCGTCCAGGCGTCAGCGCTGGCAGACCGGGCAGAAGAAGCTGGAGCGGCCGGACTGCACCACCCGGCGGATCACGCCGCGGCAGGTGCTCTTGACGCAGGGATCGTCCTCGCGCCCGTACACCTTGAAGGCGTGCTGGAAATAGCCGAGCGAGCCCTCGGCGTTGCGGTAGTCGCGAAGGGTCGATCCGCCGGCGGCGATCGCCTCCTCCAGGGTGGCGACGATCTCGCGCGCCAGCCGCTTCAGCTTGGGCGCGGAGACCTCGCCGGCCGGCCGCTCCGGGTGGATGGCCGAACGGTGCAGGGCCTCGCAGACATAGATGTTGCCCAGACCCGCCACCACGCGCTGGTCCAGCAGGGTCGCCTTGACGCTCTGACGGCGGCCGGCGAAGGCGTCGGCCAGCACCTGAGGTCCGAATGCGGGGCCGAGCGGTTCGGGGCCGAGCGCTGCGAACCAGGGGTGGCGTTCGAGCGCTTCGGTTTCGACCAGCTCCATGTAGCCGAAGCGGCGCGCATCGTTGAACGAGATGGTGACGCCGGCCGAAGTCTTGAAGACGATGTGGGTGTGCTTGGGATCGTCGCCCGCGGCGTGGACGAAGCGGCCGGGCGCTGTGTCCTCCACCAGGAACCGGCCGGTCATGCCGAGGTGGCAGACCAGGGTCTCGCCCGAGTCCAGAGTCGCGCGAAGGTATTTGGCGCGCCGCTCCAATTGCAGCACCGTGGCGCCGGTGAGGCGTTCCGCGAAGCGCTCCGGGAGCGGGAAGCGCAGGTCGGGGCGGCGCTGCTCCACCTTGGCGAGGCGCACGCCCACAAGATGCGGCGCCAGTCCGCGGCGGACCGTCTCGACCTCGGGGAGTTCAGGCATGGACGCCACCGTACGCCCTTGCAGCGTCCAGCGACGAAAAAAGGGCCCGTCTCCGGAGCCCTTCGCGATCTTTGGCGCAATCAGCCGGTCAGGAGGCGTAGTATTCCACCACCAGGTTTGGCTCCATTTTCACCGGATAGGGCACCTCGGCCAGCTCGGGCGCACGCACGAACTTGGCGGTGAGCTGCTTGGTGTCGACCTCGATGTAGTCCGGCGTGTCGCGCTCCGGAGACTGGGAGGCCTCCAGCACCAGCGCCATGCTGCGCGAACGCTCGCGCACCGAAACCACGTCGCCCGCCTTCACCCGGAAGGAGGCGATGTTCACCCGCTTGCCGTTCACCAGCACGTGACCATGGTTGACGAACTGGCGCGCGGCGAACGGCGTCGGCACGAACTTGGCGCGGTAGACCACCGCGTCCAGCCGGCTCTCCAATAGCGCGATGAGGTTTTCCGAGGTGTTGCCCTTGCGGCGTGTGGCCTCTTCATAGGTGCGGGAGAACTGCTTTTCGGTGATGTTGCCGTAATAGCCCTTCAGCTTCTGCTTGGCGCGGAGCTGCAGGCCGAAATCGGAGACCTTGGACTTGCGGCGCTGGCCGTGCTGGCCCGGGCCGTAGGCGCGTTGGTTAACGGGGGACTTGGGACGGCCCCAGAGGTTCTCCCCCATCCGCCGGTCGAGTTTGTATTTCGCCGAGTGGCGCTTGGACATGGCTGGCTCTTCTAGTCTTTGATGCGGTCCGGCCCGGCCCGAAATGGCTGGGCGATTGCAACGGCGGCGCTCGCATCACCCGTCATAGATATCCTTCGCCGCCGAGCAGGCCCGGCGACGGGAAAGGCGTTCTTATGCGGGACCGGCGCCAAGGCTGTCAAGCCGGCGAGGCAGAGAAGCAGGCTCGCCGCGGCTGGTCGGCGGCCCGCGCAACGCGGTTCGGCGTTCCCGGCGCCCACTTAAAGGACAGCCGGGCGGGAGGGGCGGCTTAGGCGGCAAGTCGCTTCAGTGTCGCCTCGTCTCGCGCGCCGGCGCAAAGGGCGTCCAAGGCCTTGGCGAACACCTCGGCGCCGGGGTCAGCGCGCTCGAACAGCGTCATGCTGGACCGAAACTTCAGGTCGTCGGGAAAGCCGAACACCTGCGAGGCGGAGCGGGGATCGGGGCCTATGGCGGCGACTGTACAGGTCTGTAGCCGCGGGCCGAGTATCGGATGAGCGAGGTAGGCGCGCGCCTCGTCAAGGCCGGAGACGCCGAAGCGACGCGCCATGGCGCTCGACCCTAAACCTCCGATCTGCGGAAAGACGAACCACATCCAGTGGCTGGTTTTTCGACCCCGCTGCAGCTCGGCCAGGGCTTTGGCGTAGACGCTCGCTTGCGCCTGGACGAAGCGGTCGAGGTCATGGTCCGGGCTGTGGGGCATGCTGTCGACCTATCCCGCTGCGACGCAGAGCGGAAGGCGCACCCGCTCGGCCCCTCGCGCGTTCCGGCCGACGGAGCGACGCGTAGAAGCATGACGCAAACCCGGAGCCACGCCATGACCCATCCCGCACTGGAAGCCGGCTGCACGGCTGTCATCACCGGGGCGGCTGGCGGCATCGGCTTGGCCTGCGCCCAAGCACTGGCCGAACGGGGGCTGAACATAGTGATCAGCGATGCTGACGAGGCGAAGCTGCAGGCGGCCCAGGCGAGCGTTCAGGCTGTCAGCGGCGCGGGGCGTGTGCTGCAGGCCGTCGCCGACGTCCGCCGCGCCGAGCAGCTGCAGAGCCTGCAAGCGCTGGCCGTCGAGACGTTCGGCGAGGTCAACCTGCTAATGAACAACGCCGGCGTGGGAAGCAATCCCGGCAAGCCGTGGGACGACGCCGAGGGCTGGCGCAGGCTGCTGGACGTGAACCTCTGGGGGGCCGTCAACGGTGTACATGCCTTTGTTCCGGCCATGCTCGCCCAGGCCGGTCCGGGCCTGGTGGTGAACACCGGCTCCAAACAGGGCATCACCCTGCCGCCGGGCAACAGCGCGTACAACGTGTCCAAGGCGGCGCTGAAGGCCTACACCGAACTGCTCGCCCACGAGCTGCGAACCACAGCTCCCGGGCGGCTGAGCTCGCACCTGCTGATCCCCGGCTGGACGGTTACCAGCATGACCCGCAGCTCCGGCGAGAAACCGGCTGGCGCCTGGACGGGCAAGCAGGTGGCCGCCTTCATGCTGGAGGGGCTGGACCGCGGCGACTTCTATCTGCTCTGCCCCGACAACGACACGCCCCGTGCCGTTGACGAGAAGCGCGCAGCCTGGGCCGCCGGCGATCTGATCGAGAACCGTCCGGCCCTGTCGCGCTGGAGCCCGGACCACGCGGAGGCCTTCGCCGCCTTCATGACTCGAGCCTGAGGGCTCAGCCCCTGTCGGCGTCGGACGAGGACTCTCCGCGGTCGCGCCGCTTGACCGCGGAGCTGACGTTGCCTGCGAACATGCGCAGGCTCTCCAGGGCTCGGCTGTCCAATTCGGCGACCGCGCGGCCGAAGGCGGACCCCGGGCCGAGCGCCTCGTTGACCCGGCGGCCGACCTCCGCCACCTCTTCAAACAGGCGCTGCGAGCCCGCGCCGTTCACCCCATTCGCCTGGGCACCCGCCGCGCCGAGGCGCTGGCGCACGGCGGCGGCGATGAAACCGGAGCGGGTCATGTTCTGCGCCTCCGCCGCCTCGTCCAACTGGCGCAGCAGCCGATCGCCAATGGAGATGTTAACCCGGACAGGTGTCTCCTCGACCTGAATGTCGACGAGCATCAGAATGGCGCGCTCCGTCCGCAGTCGCTCGCTAAGCGCCTCGACCGGTGTGGCCGACGGCCAATCTCGGCCAGCGGCCTCCAGCGCCGTCAGGGCCTCCAGCAGCCGTTCCCGCGAGACCCGTAGAAGGTCCGCCGAGCTGGATTCGACGATCGACACTCCCTGAAAGTCCACTAGGTCGGCGCGGTAACCCTGGGCCTGATCTCCGGTGATCAGGGCGGGATAAACGGTGACGGGCATGATCGGCCTCCATGGCGCTGCTCATGTGTATAAATGCGCAAAGAGGCGGGATCGATCCCTGCGCATTTGCGTTCAGCTTTCGTAACGCGAGGGAAAACGCATGTCTGAAGATCGGATCGAAGGCGCGGCCAAGCAGGGCCTGGGGCGGGTGCAGGACGCCATCGGTGGCCTGACCGGAGGCGACAAGACGCAGCTCAAGGGCAAGCTGAACGAGGCTGCCGGCACGGTGCAGAACACCTATGGCCAGGTAAAGGATCAGGCGTCCGACGTGCTGGACCAGGTCAAGGACCAGTTCGACGACAGCTATGACCAGATCGAATCCTTCGTGCGTGAGCAGCCCTTCGCCGCTGCGGCCGTCGCGGTGGGCGTCGGGCTGGTGCTCGGCATGCTTCTGCGCGGCGGTCGCAAGACCGTCTACGTCCGCAAGTAGGAACAGGGAGAAACGACGATGGGCATTCTGGCCTGGATCATACTCGGCCTGGTGGCCGGCTTCATCGGCAGCAAGCTGGTTAACAAGACAGGTGAGGGCATCATCATGGATGTCGTCCTGGGTGTCGTCGGCGCCGTGGTCGGCGGCTTCGTCTTCAGCCTGTTTGGCGCCGGCGGGGTTACAGGGTTGAACCTCTACAGCTTAGTTGTGGCCGTCATCGGCGCGGTCGTCGTGCTGCTGGCCTATCACGCCATTGTCCGGCGCGCCTGACTTCGGAGCCAATCCAATCTAGCCGGACGCTTCTGTTATCGGATGCGTCCGGCCGGATCGGGCGGCTGGTAGCCTACGCCGCCAAGGCCGTGGCGAAGTAAAATGATCGAGACGGGAGCCGGCCCGGCGGCCGCTTCCGTCGTTCGACCCCCTAATCAACCTCATATCCAACCAAAGGGAGGCTCCACATGCAGACCGTCACCGGTTTGTTCGACGACTACGCCGACGCCCAGACCGCCGTCCGCGAGCTGGAAGCCGCAGGCGTTCCGCACCGCGACATCAGCATCATCGGCAGCAACGCCAAGGGCGACCACGACCATGTCTCGGCCGCGCGCGCCAATGAAGCGGGTGAAGACGCCGGCAAGGGCGCAGGCATCGGCGCGACGGTCGGCGGGATCGGCGGCCTGCTGGCGGGCCTTGGCCTGCTAGCCATTCCTGGCCTTGGGCCCGTGGTCGCGGCTGGCTGGCTGGCCTCGACGGTGGTCGGCGCAGGCGTGGGTGCGGTGGTCGGCGGCGCAGCCGGCGGCTTGGTCGGCGCGTTGACCCATGCGGGCGTGCCGGAAGACGATGCCAACGCCTATGCCGAGGGTGTGCGTCGCGGGGGCACGCTCGTCACGGCCAAGGTCGACGATGCGCTGGCCCCCACGGCCAACAGCATGTTGACCGGCGGTCGCGCGGTGAACCTGCAGACACGCAGGCAGGCCTATGTCACCGAGGGCTGGTCGCGCTTCGACACCGCAGCGCCGGCCTACACTTCCGACCAGATCCTGGCCGAGCGCCAGCGCTACACCCGTCTTTGAGCCTGGGGCACATGACCATGAACAAGACCCTCATAGCGTCCGCCCTGGTTCTGTCACTGGGCCTGGGCCCCGTTGCTTTCGCTCAGAGCCCCCCGGTCGGCGGTCCTGACGCCAAGGGCAATGCCCCCTTGAAGCACATGCACACCGTCAACGACGGCTCCGCCAAGCCCGGCGCCAACTCCTTCACCGAAGGCCAGGCGCGCCAGCACATCGTCAACTCAGGCTACGGCGACGTAACTGGTCTGACCAAGGGCCAGGACGGCGTGTGGCGCGGCATGGCCAGCCACAATGGCGCCCAGGTCAACGTCGCCATGGACTTCAAGGGCAACGTGACCGAGGCGGCCGGGGCTGCCCCAACAACTTCGGGCGTGCAGGCGCCGACCGCTCTGCAGGGCGGTGGACCGGATCATAGCGGCATGGTCGCCCGCGGCGCGGGGGCCGGCGGGATGGCGACTGGCGCGATGACGCACCATCATCATCACATGTTCCATCACCACCACATGCTCAGCCACCACCATGGCCGCTGCGCTTACCCGGGACCCAATGGCGCAGCGTGCAGCGGCATAGATACCTCGGGCAGCGGCGTCTCCGACCGGGAGAAGAACGCCATCCAAGCCGGTGCGCATCCCTGAGCGAGCTGATGCGCGTGCGAGGTTGAGCGGCCATCGTTCG
The DNA here is from genome assembly GCA_937863535.1 of uncultured Caulobacteraceae bacterium. Classification (GTDB taxonomy): domain Bacteria; phylum Pseudomonadota; class Alphaproteobacteria; order Caulobacterales; family Caulobacteraceae; genus CAHJWH01. The sequence goes on along the minus strand of CALMGB010000141.1, from coordinate 1,113 downwards.
ATCGAAGGCCCGTTGGGACGGGACCTCGCACCATTGTGACGGACACAGTGACAGACGCGGCGGTTGGGGCGGGTGTTCGCAAGGACGGCCGCCCCGATCCATTGCGGCGCCTGCGCCGCATGCAGTCGCTTGCAACAGGCCTGCTGGTCGCGATGACCTTGGTCTTCCTAGCTGCGAGCTTTGGACACCGATGGGCCGGCGCATCCTATGTGCGCGCCTTCGCTGAAGCGGCGATGGTGGGCGCTTGCGCGGACTGGTTCGCCGTGACGGCCCTGTTCCGGCGGCCCTTCGGACTGCCGATCCCTCACACAGCCATCATCCCACGCAGCAAGGACCGGATCGGCGCGGCGCTCGGCCGCTTCATCGTTGAGAACTTCCTCGATCCGCAGGTGCTCGACGCCAAGCTGAAGGAACTGGAACTCGCTGCCTGGGGCGGAGACTGGCTCAGCCGCCCGCAGAACGCCCACGCCGTCGCTAGCCGGCTGGTGAGGTTCGCCCCGGAGCTGGTCCGGGCGCTTCCGGAAGGCGCGTTGGAGGAGCTGGCGGGTTCCGCTGCGCTAGCCGCCGCCCGCTCCCTGCCCGCCGCTCCCACAGCCTCGGCGGTCCTGTCCGCCGTCTGGAACGAGGGGCGCGCCCAACCGCTGGTCGAGCGCGCGGCCGACCTGCTCGGCGGCTATCTGGCCGAGCACCAGGACGTGATACTGGAGAAGGTGCAGGGGCAGTCCTGGCGCTGGCTGCCGGGCTGGGTGGACAAGGCCATCGCCCGCAAGATCACCAGCGGGCTGGTCCAGCTCCTGGCTGACGTGCGCCAGCCGGACCATCCCTGGCGCGCCAAGCTCGGCGGCGCCGTCGCGACCCTGATCAGCCGGCTCGCCAACGATCCGGACCTGCGCCGCCAGGGCGAGGCGTTGAAGCAGCAACTGCTGGACGATCCGCGTATAGGCGAGCATGCCCGCCGCTTGTGGTCGGAGATGCGGCGACAGCTGGAGGCGGGAGGTGTGGGCGATACGGCGGCGTTCGAGGCCAGGGTCGAGGCGCTGGTCCTCGGCCTCGGCGCGTGGTTGCGGGAGGATACAGGCGTGCAGCGCACCCTCAACACCAGCGCGAGGGCCC
>CALMGB010000140.1 GCA_937863535.1 uncultured Caulobacteraceae bacterium | reverse complement strand
GTTGGGTGGGGGGGAGCGCACGCGACCTGGGTGGAGGGCGAGGGTGGCGTTGCGCCATCTGCTCCCGCCTACAAGCAACGGTGCGCGCACCCTCATCCCTGCCCTTCCCCCTTCGAGGGGGAAGGAGAACGACGCTCATATGCTCCGTCCCAGCTCGGCGGCGACAGTGGCGACGTCCTTGTCGCCGCGGCCCGAGAGCGACACCGCGATCAGCCCGTCCTTCCCCAACTCCCGCGCCACATCGCCCAGCTTGGCGATTGCATGCGCCGTCTCCAGGGCCGGGATGATGCCCTCCAGCTCCGCCGTCAGCCGAAAAGCGTCGAGCGCCTCGGCGTCGGTGCAGTCGCGGTACTCCGCCCGGCCGACGTCGAACAGGAAGGCGTGCTCCGGCCCGATGCCGGGATAGTCCAGTCCTGCCGAGATCGAGTGCCCCTCGGCGATCTGGCCGTCCTCGTCCTGCAGCAGGTAGGTACGGTTGCCGTGCAGTACGCCAGGCCGTCCGCCGGTCAGCGAGGCGGCGTGCTTGGCCGTGTGCAGCCCGTGCCCCGAAGCCTCCACCCCGATCAGCCGCACCCCATCGTCGTTCAGGAAGGGGTGGAACATGCCGATGGCGTTGGAGCCGCCGCCCACGCAGGCCACCACCGCATCCGGCAGCCGGCCCTCGGCCTGCAGCATCTGAACCCGGGTCTCGCTCCCGATCACCGATTGGAAGTCGCGCACCATGGCGGGATAGGGATGCGGGCCGGCGGCGGTGCCGATGATGTAGTAGGTGTCGGCCACGTTGGTCACCCAGTCGCGCATGGCCTCGTTCATGGCGTCCTTCAGCGTCGCCGCGCCACTGGTCACGGGCGTCACGGTCGCCCCCAGCAGGTTCATGCGGAACACGTTGGGCTTCTGCCGCTCCACATCGACCGCGCCCATGTAGACCACGCACGGCAGGCCGAAGCGGGCGCAGACGGTGGCGGTGGCCACCCCGTGCTGGCCTGCGCCGGTTTCGGCGATGATGCGGGTCCGGCCCATGCGCATGGCCAGCAGGATCTGGCCCATGCAGTTGTTGATCTTGTGCGCGCCGGTGTGGTTCAGCTCCTCGCGCTTGAAGTAGATCTTAGCCCCGCCGAAGTGGGCGGTCAGCCGCTCGGCGAAATAGAGCGGGCTCGGCCGCCCGACATAGTGGGTGAGGAAGCCCGCAAGCTCCGCCTGGAAGGCCGGGTCGGCCTTGGCTCGGGCGTATTCGCGCTCCAGCTCCAGCACAAGCGGCATCAGCGTCTCGGCCACATAGCGGCCGCCGAACTCGCCGAAGCGGCCACGGGCGTCGGGATAGGCGCTGTAGTCGTTGGGCCTCGCCGCGGTCGCGGCGGCAGGCTTGATCTGTGCGTTCATTTTCTTGGGAACCCGCAGGGCCTCCGGCCGATCCTGCACGCCGTCCTCAAGCCCTGCGGACAGCCTCCAGGAAGGCCCGGATCAACGCGGGGTCTTTAACGCCCGGAGCGCGCTCCACGCCAGAGGAAACGTCCACCTGCCCGGCTCCCGATGCCGCCACCGCCCTGGCCACATTGCCCGCATCCAACC
>CALMGB010000139.1 GCA_937863535.1 uncultured Caulobacteraceae bacterium | reverse complement strand
ACGTGGCCAGCCAGGCGGGGGAGGGGGGGACCTGCCTTCCAGCCCTCTACGACGACGGGGGCTTCTCCGGCGGCACAATGGCCCGTCCGGGCCTGGAGCGACTGATGGCCGATGTGGAGCGGGGCCTGATCGACGTGGTGGTGGTCTACAAGGTCGACCGGCTGACCCGCTCGCTGGCCGACTTCGCCAAGATCGTGGAGCAGTTCGATCAGCGATCGGTCTCGTTCGTCTCGGTCACCCAGGCGTTCAACACCACCTCGTCCATGGGCCGGCTGACGCTGAACGTGCTCCTCTCCTTCGCCCAATTCGAGCGCGAGGTCACCGGCGAGCGGATCAGGGACAAGATCGCCCTCTCCAAGCAGAAGGGCATGTGGATGGGGAGCGTGCCTCCACTCGGCTACGACGTCCGGGACCACACCCTGGTCGTCAACGAGGCGGAGGCGAGAGTGGTTCGCCACATCTTCCGCCGCTATATCGAACTCGGGTCGGTGCATCGGCTGCGCGATGAGCTGGAGGCGCAGGAGGTACTGTCCAAGCGCTGGACGTCCAAAGCCGGGCGGACGCTTGGGGGACGGGTGATCTCGACCCGTGTGCTCCTGGATACGCTCAGGAACGCCCATTACCGCGGCGTCATCGTCCACCGCGATCAGCGCTACCCGGGGCGCCACTCCGCCATTGTCGACGAGGCGCTGTTCGAGGCCGCGGAGACGATGCTGAAGTCGCATGTCGCGAAGCCGCGCGGGTGCCCCGCTCAGCTGGCGGAATGCATGCTGACCGGCAAGCTGTTCGACGCCGAGGGCAGGCCGATGAGCCCGAGCTTCGCCTATGGCAAAGGCGGGAAGGCCTACAGCTACTACATCGCCCTCGCCCTGAAGCAGGGCCGCCGACCTGCCCAGGGACCGGTCCCGCGCCGCATCAACGCGCCGCTTCTGGACCGAAACCTTTGTGAGCGGCTCCGCCAGCTGACCGGACGGCACGACCTGGGTGCGGCCGAACTGCGTCCGCTGATCCGGCGGGTCGAGCTGCATGAACGCGCTACCGACGTCGTGATCGCAGCGGAACGGCTGACGACCGACAGCCCGGCCTGCCTGATCCATCGGCTGAAGCAGCGCCTCGTCGCCGGCGAGAAGGCGACCGCCGAACCTGACGGAGCCGTTCGGCTTGGCTTACCCCCAGTCACCTGCCTTCGAGCTGGACGGCCGTGGACAGAAGACGCGAAGAAGCCTGCCGCGCCGCCGTTGAACGACGGGCTGGTCGAAGCCCTACGGTCTTCCCATCGCGAGCTGCTGGAGCTGAAATCATCGCCTCTGACCGCTTGCAGGGATCTGGCGGAGGCGCGCCCACCAGAGACGCACCATCGACGGCAGCTCGCCCGGCTGCCTTTCCTCGCACCCGACCTCCAGGCGATCATCCTTGAAGGACGCGAGCCGGCGCACATCAACCTGCGCCACCTCCTCAAGACCGAGCTGCCCCTCGCCTGGTCCGATCAGCGCGTCCTCTTCGGCGTGCCGGAGCCTGCGCAACCTGCCCGATTACGAGCCGCCTAGCAGTGCTCGTCGTGCGATCGTCCGCGTGCGGTGCGGAGAATACGGCCGGCATTCTCCGCATGCGGGAGCCTGATCGCCGTGCGCCGCCGAGGGCGGCGCCGACAAACAGCGAACCGCCTTGACCAGCCGCACCACGGCCTCTCGCCTATGCAGTCGGTGGTCGCGGCCAAACAGGCGGGAGACAAAGTGCTGTTTGTGCCTGAGCAGGCGACGTTTAGGCGTGCGAGCCGGGTGCCGCCGCTTTGGAAGCCTTCGTAAACCCGCGTCTATTCAGGCGCCTAGTGAGCAGCTCGGAATGTCGGAGACTGCCGAATGAATGTCCTGGTGGAGCCATTGTGGCTCGAACACCTGACCATCGTTTGCGGAGGGCGTTCTGCCGACGACGCTCAGGAGCCCTTCTCCGCCGCCTCCCGCAGCACGGCGTTGATCCTGGTTTGCCATCCTGGCCCGGTCGCTTTGAAGTGTTCCAGCACATCCGGGTCGATCCGTAGACGGGTATGCACCTTGGGATTCATCGACGGTGGACGGCCCCGTCTGGGTCTGGGCTGCTCGACGCCGTTAACAGCGATGACGGCCCGGTCGAAGAACTCGGCGGTCAGCTCCGGCGCCTCGTCATACTCCGCTGGCTGGATCACGTGAGCGTCGATCTTGGCCAAGTCGCTCCCGATTTCTCGCTTGCTCGCGCTCATTTGCTTTCCTCATCGAGATGATGTGACGAGCCGCCGCTCGGGCTGTCCAGACCACGACCACCATGCAACCCGCCAGGTGTCCGAAGGTGATGACCCGCTGCTCGCCATAGTCGATGCGATCATCGGTGGCGCTGAACGTCAGGCCTTCAAACACCAGCTCCGCATCAGCGAAATCCAAGCCACGGTCCGCAAGGGTAGCGTCGCGCTTGGCGAGATCGAAGGTGATCTCCATCGCCAATGGCGTACCCACACATAAGACGGGCGGTCAAGCATTGCTGTGGGTGCAAGAACGAAGCGGCAATGGCTACCTGCCGTCTTCGTGCAGGCGCGAGCGCCAGAGTGCGGGGCTCTCGACTATCGTGGCGCCGGAACGCGACTGACCCTGAAGGGCGTCGGCTATAACACCGGCGCGACAAAGCGCTCGGCCGTTGGGGCCAAACGCGTGTTCCGCCCGCCACCCGGGTCGGGTCGCTGCACAGGCGGAAGCCTGCCTGCCGCGGCCCGTTGAGGTTTGCGGCGACAAACAGCGAATGCGCCTCGTGGCGCAAACGTAGCGCCTTCAAAGCCTAGCCACCCTCTTCGCGCGGGTTCCGCGCCGGCCATTTGGGACTGCGTCGCAGATGTGCCGGCGCGATGTGGGTGGTGCACCAAGCTTTTCGTGCCCGCGATCTCCAATCGGTGGACGCCACCAAATTGGGCGGAGACAGGATGGCCGTATTAGCAGGTATTCTAGAACTGAGGCGGAGCGTGTGGGCTCTCGTTGAGCTGGCGATCAATTAATAACAACGATCATTCCGCCGCTTTGCGGCCGAACTAATCTTTCGAATATCTGGAGACTACTGTCCTGGTGGAGCCGAGGGGAGTCGAACCCCTGACCTCCTCATTGCGAACGAGGCGCTCTACCAACTGAGCTACGGCCCCAGGATCACGTCCGCGAAAGGCTATGGCAAGTTCGCGAGGGGCGGACATTTGTCGGTTCAGCCCTGTCCTGTCAAGCGCCGGCACAGGTGCGGTGCGTCCGCTTGAGCAGCGCGGCGAACGCGTGCAGAGACAGCGTGTCTGGAGACTCCGATGCCGATCGTCGCCGCCCTGCTGTTCCTGTTCAACAGCCTGATCAGCCTGGTCATCTTTCTGGTGATCGCCACGGCGATCCTGAGCTGGCTGGTGGCCTTCGACGTCATCAACCTGCGCAACCCAGCCATGTACCGGATCGTCAAGACGCTCGACCAGCTCACCGAGCCCTTGCTGCGCCCCATCCGCCGCATCATGCCCAATCTCGGCGGCATCGACATCAGTCCCATCATCCTGCTGCTGCTGCTGCAGGCGCTCCGGATCGTGGTGGACGGGTTCCTGGCGCCGCTGGTGGTGACGACGGCGACTTACTGAGGCGGCGGCCCGTCTGCGTCACGGGCGCTTCCCGCCCGTCAGCCGCAGCCCATCACACCCGCAGCGGCATCAGCACGTAGCGCACCCCCGCATCCGCCGGGTCGAGCACCAGGGTCGGCGAGGCCGGGTCGGCGAAGCGGAACTCGGCGGTGTCGCCCTGGATCTGGCCGGCGACGTCGAGCAGGTAGCGGGCGTTGAAGCCGATCTCGAAGGGCTCGCCGTCGTAGTCGATCTCGACCTCCTCCACCGCCTGGCCGGCTTCCATGTTGCGGACCGTCAGGATCACCTTGCCGGGCTCGAGCGCCAGCTTCACCGAGCGGGACTTCTCCGCCGAGATGGTCGCCACCCGGTCCACCGCGTCGGCGAACAGCTTGTTGTCGATGATGGCGACCTTCTGGTTGTCGCGCGGGATCACCCGCATGTAGTCGGGGAAGGAGCCGTCGATCACCTTGCTGGTCAGCGCCGCCCGCCCGAACTCGAAGCGGACCTTGGCGGGTGAGACCTGCAGCTGCACCGTCTCGCCGGCATCGTCGAGCAGGCGGCGGGCTTCCTGGATGGTCTTCCTCGGCACGATCACGCCCGGCGCGCCCGCGGCGCCCTCCGGCGCCGGCATCTCCGCCAGGGCCAGGCGGTGGCCGTCGGTGGCGACGGCTCGCAGCTTGGTCTGGCCGCCTTCGTTGACGGTGTGGAGGTAGAGGCCGTTCAGGTAGTAGCGCGTCTCCTCGGTGGAGATGGCGAAGCGGGTCTTGTCGATCAGGCGGATCAGGTCGTTGGTGTCCACCGTGATCGGCTCCGACAGGCCGTCGGACGACATCACCGGGAAGTCGCCCGCCGGCAAGACCGGCAGGTTGAAGCGCGAGCGGCCAGCCTGGATGGACAGGCGTGGGTCGTCGCCGGCGAACTTCAGCTCCACGTCCGCGCCCTCGGGCAGCTTGCGCACGATCTCGTAGAGGGTGTGGGCCGGGGCGGTGATCTGGCCGCCGGTCCCCACCTGGGCCGAGGTCTGGTCGATGATCTCCATGTCCAGGTCGGTGGCGGAGAAGGTGGCGCCCTCCTTGTCGGCCGACAGCAGCACGTTGGACAGGATCGGGATGGTGTTGCGCCGCTCCACCACGCTCTGCACGTGGCCCAGCGCCTTGATCAGCGCGGATCGCTCCATGGTCAGCTTCATCGCGTATTCCGGTCCGGGGCGGCGGGGGCCGAGTCCCGCCAAGTCGAGGGCCGCCGAGACTAGCCGAACGTGGCGTGTGGGGAAGGGGGCTTTGCGTCGCCCGGGGGGACGATCTCGGCGGCGGTGGACAAGGCGTGGGCGTGCGGTATGCGGGACCTCCATGCCCGTCTCCGTCAAGACCGCCTACCAGGATCGCCTGGCCGCGGGCGAACTCGCCCCCGACACCGCCCAGACGGCGGCCGTCGACGCCTTGTCCCACCTGGAGGGCGAGCTGAACGCCCTGTCGGAGCCCGGCTTCTCCGCCCGCTTCCTGCACCGCAAGCGTGAGCCGCCCAGGGGCGTCTACCTCTACGGCCCCGTGGGGCGGGGGAAGTCCATGGTGATGGACCTGTTCTTCGACTCCGCGCCGGTGGCTCGCAAGCGGCGGGTGCATTTCCACGCCTTCATGGGCGAGGTGCACGGCCTGATCGACGCCTGGAGAAGGGGCGACGTGGCCGCCCGCAAGGCGCGCTTCGGCCAGGCCAAGGGTGACGATCCGATCGCGCCGGTGGCGCAGCACGTGGCGGAGGCCGCGCGGCTGCTCTGCTTCGACGAGTTCCACGTCACCGACATCGCCGACGCGATGATCCTCGGGCGGCTGTTCGAAGCGCTGTGGGCCGAGGGCGTGGTGATCGTGGCGACGTCCAACCGCGCGCCGGACGCGCTGTACGCCGACGGGCTGAACCGGCAGCTGTTCCTGCCCTTCATCGCCATGCTGAAGGCGCGCATGGCGGTGATCTGCGTCGGCGGCCCGAAAGACTTCCGCCTGGACCGGCTGAAGGGCGCGCAGGTTTATTTCAGTCCGTCGGATGCACCTGCTCGGGCCGGCTTCGACGCGCTGTGGGCGCGTCTGCTGGACGGCGCGGAGGAGACCGGCGAGACGCTGGAAGTGCTGGGCCGCAAGCTGCGTCTGCCGCACACGGCGGGCGGCCACCTGAGGGCGAGCTTCGTCAGCCTGTGCGGCTTGGCGCTAGGCGCGCAGGACTACCTGGCCATGGCGAAGCGGTTTCACACCGTGTTCCTGGAGGACGTGCCCAGGCTTACGCCCGAGCTGCGCAACGAGGCGGCGCGGTTCGTATCGTTGATCGATGCGCTCTACGAGGCGCGCTGCAAGCTGGCGGTGCTGGCGGAAGCGGAGCCGGAGGCGCTGTATCCAGCCGGCGATGGATCGTTCGAGTTCGAGCGCACCGTCTCGCGCCTGCAGGAGATGCGCTCGGCAGGTTATGTCCAGGCCGCGCGCGATTGAAGGGGCACGCCCGGCGGGAGCGGGGAGGCTCCCGCCGGGCGCCCGCATTGCCTAGTGGGCGAGCGCGCCCATGGCCAGCAGCGGCAGGGCCGCCAGCAGGAGCGAACCTGCGGCGGAAAAGCGGTCGGTGAGGTTGGAAAGCCTGATCATGTTAGTCCCTCTTTTTGCCCGCCTGAGTTCCATAGGGGTCCGACTCGAGGTCGGAATTCGCTTCCAGAAACACAATGTTGGAAGAAGTGCCCCTCGTGGCGCGGGTATGGCGGCCATATAGGCCTCTCGTCGCTCAAAGCCGAATTAAAATGCTGCAATGCACCAAAGCTGTGGCCGTGGCGCTACAGCCTGGGAACGAGAGCGGCGCTGCAACGGTTTGGCAGCCGATCGATCCGAGGAGCACGCGATGAACAGAACTGGTGTCGCAGGCAGGGTCGCCCTGGTGACCGGAGCGTCCTCGGGCATCGGCGAAGCGACGGCCGAGGCGCTGGCGCGCGGCGGCGCCAAGGTGGTCGTGGCCGCCCGGCGGCGAGAGAAGCTGGACGCCCTGGTCTCGCGGATCGCGTCGGCTGGCGGCGAGGCGTTCGCGCTCACCGCCGACGTGTCCACGCCCGAGGCGGCGGCCCAGATGGTGCAGGGTGCCGAGGCGCATTGCGGCCGGCTGGACATCCTGGTGAACAATGCAGGCGTCATGTATCTGGAGCCCACGGCGGAGGCCGACCTCGGCCGCTGGCGCCACATGCTGGAGCTGAACGTGCTGGGCCTGATCGCGGCCAGCCAGGCGGCGCTGCCGGGCATGCGGGCGCGGCGCGACGGCCACATCGTCAACATCGCCTCCACCGCCGGCCGTGTGGCCAACTCCAACAGCGCCGGCTATTCGGCCACCAAGTTCGGCGTGGTCGGCTTCTCGGAGGCGCTCCGGAAGGAGCTGGTCAAGGACCGGGTGCGGGTCACAGTCATCGAGCCCGGCGTCGTGGAGACCGAGTTGCGCGACCACGTGGCCCACGAAGAGGCGCGCAAGGGGATCGACCAGTTCGCCGCCAGCTTGCGCCAGCTGAAGAGCGAGGACGTGGCCAACGCCATCCTGTTCGCCGTCTCCCAGCCCGAGCACGTCTGCATCAACGAGATCCTGATGCGCCCCACCGACCAGGAGCGCTGAACCGCCTCGGCGGTCGGCGGAGCACGGGGCGGCGCTCCGGCTGGACAAAGCCGGGCCGCCGGACCACTTGCACCCGCCATGGCCCGCACCGTCCTCCGCCGGCTGGCCCTGCGGGACTTTCGATCCTACACCGACGCCGCCCTGGAGCTGGATGGCCGCCCCGTGGCGCTTTCCGGCCTGAACGGTGCGGGCAAGACCAACCTGCTGGAGGCGGTTTCGTACCTGGCCCCCGGACGGGGGCTTCGCGGGGCCGCGGTGGCGGAACTGGGGCGCCGGGCGCCTGGTGAGGTCGCCGGCCGCGCCTGGAGCGTTGCCACCGGCGTGCAGGACGCGGGCGAAGAGATCCGCCTTGGCACGGGTGTGGAGAGCGCCGGCGCCCTGCGCCGCATCGTGCGCCTGGACAGCGAAACCGTGCCGCCCGGTCGTCTGGCCGAGATCGTGCGGCTGGTCTGGGTCACTCCCGCCCAGGACCGCTTGTTCCTGGATGGCGCAGTGGAGCGGCGCCGCTTCCTCGACCGGCTGGCCTTCGCCGCGGAGCCGGCCCATGCCACCGCCGCCAACGCCTATGACCGGGCGCTACGGGAGCGCCTGCGCCTGCTGACCGACGGTCCGGCCGATCCAGCATGGCTGACGGCCCTGGAAACCCGGCTGGGAGAGGAAGGCGTGCGCGTGGCCGACGCCCGCGCCCGCACCCTGGACGCCCTCCAGGCCGAGATCGACGACCGCTCCGATCGGCCGTTTCCCCAGGCGCGACTCGACCTCTCCGGCGACTGGAGCCGGCCCGACGTCTCCGCCGACGCCCCGCGGCTGGCCGAGGCCTTCGCCCGCGCCCGCCCGCGCGACGCCGCGGCCGGCCGCTCCCTGACCGGCCCGCACCGCACTGACCTTCTGGTCCGCCACCGGGAGAAGGACCGTCCGGCGGCGGAGTGCTCCACGGGCGAGCAGAAGGCGCTGATCCTGAACCTGGTGCTGGCCCAGGCGGCGCGTTTATACCGTGCAGAATCGTCGCCAAACCCTATATTGTTGCTGGACGAAGTGGCCGCGCACCTGGACGTGAAAAGGCGCGCGGCGCTCTTCGAGGAGATCACGGCGCTCGGGCTCCAGGCGTTCCTGACGGGGACCGACCGGGCGCTGTTCCAACACCGGCCCGGCTGGGCGCAGGAGGTCCTGGTGGACGCCTCGCAGCTTACCGTGCTGGCGGACTGAAGGACGCGATGAGCGAAGACCTGACCAGCGCCCCGAGTGACTCGGGCGGAGACTACGGCGCGGAGTCGATCCGCGTGCTGAAGGGCCTGGATGCGGTGCGCAAGCGCCCTGGCATGTACATCGGCGATACCGACGACGGATCGGGGCTGCACCACATGGTCTACGAGGTGGTGGACAACGCCATCGACGAGGCCCTGGCCGGCCATGCCTCCCACGTCCAGGTGACGCTGAACCCCGACGGCTCCTGCACCGTGATCGACGACGGGCGCGGCATCCCGGTGGACATCCACTCCGGCGAGGGCGTTAGCGCCGCCGAGGTGATCATGACCCAGCTCCACGCCGGCGGAAAGTTCGACCAGAACAGCTACAAGGTCTCCGGCGGACTGCACGGCGTGGGCGTGTCGGTGGTGAACGCGCTTTCCGACTTCCTGCAGCTGAAGATCTGGCGCAACGGCAAGGAACACGGGATGCGCTTCGAGCGGGGCGACGCTGTCTCGCCCCTGGTGGTCACCGGCGACGCGCCGCGCCGGACCGGCGACGACCGACGCGCGGGCGAGTTCCTGACGGGCACCAGCGTCACCTTCATGCCTTCGCTGAAGACCGGCCCCGGCGAGGACGAGGGCACCTTCACCGCCATCGAGTTCGACCGGAAGACGCTGGAGCACCGGCTGCGCGAGTTGGCCTTCCTGAATTCCGGCGTCGTGCTCCGCTTCAAGGACCTGCGGGAGGCGGAGCCCTACGAGGAGGTGATGAGCTACGAGGGGGGCGTGGAGGCCTTCGTCCGCCACCTGGACAAGTCCAAGGCCACCATTCTGAAGACGCCTGTGGCTGTCCGCGGCGCCAAGGACAGGGTGGAGGTCGAGCTCGCCCTGTGGTGGAACGACAGCTACCACGAGCAGATGCTGTGCTTCACCAACAACATCCCCCAGCGGGATGGCGGCACGCACTTGGCCGCCTTCCGCGCGGCGCTCACCCGGGTGGTGGGCGGCTATGTGGAAAGCTCCGGCGCGGCCAAGCGGGAGAAGGTCAGCGTGTCAGGCGAGGACGCGCGCGAGGGGCTGACCTGCGTGCTGTCGGTCAAGCTGCCCGACCCCAAGTTCTCCTCCCAGACCAAGGACAAGCTGGTCTCGTCGGAGGTGCGGCCCGCGGTGGAGCAGCTCGTCAGCGAGGCGCTTGGCCACTGGTTCGAGGAGCACCCGAACGAAGCCAAGCTGATCGTCGCCAAGATCGTGGACGCCGCCGCCGCCCGCGAGGCGGCGAAGAAGGCGCGCGAGCTTACGCGGCGGAAGTCGGCGCTCGACATCACCTCGCTGCCGGGCAAGCTCGCCGACTGCCAGGAGCGCGATCCGGCCAAGTCCGAGCTGTTCATCGTCGAGGGCGATTCAGCCGGGGGCTCGGCCAAGCAGGGCCGGAACCGCGAGAACCAGGCCATCCTGCCGCTGCGCGGCAAGGTGCTGAACGTGGAGCGCGCCCGCTTCGACAAGATGCTGGGCTCCGACCAGATCGGCACCCTGATCACAGCTTTAGGCGCCGGCATCGGGCGCGACGATTTCGACATCGAGAAGATCCGCTACCACAAGATCGTCATCATGACCGACGCCGACGTGGACGGGGCGCATATCCGCACGCTGCTGCTGACCTTCTTCTATCGCCAGATGCCCAAGGTGATCGAACAGGGCTATCTCTACATCGCCCAGCCGCCGCTCTACAAAGCCGCCAAGGGCAAGTCCTCGCGCTACCTGAAGGACGACGCCGACATGGCCGCCTTCCTGTTCGACGAGGGGACCGATGGCGCAGTGCTCGACCTGCGCTCGGGCGAGCGCCGCATGGGCGCAGACCTGGTCCAGCTGGTGCGCGACGCACAGTCCGCCAAGCTGCTGATCGACCGGCTGTCCGCCCGCGCGCCGGCCTTTGCGGTGGAGCAGGCGGCGCTTGCGGGCCTCTTCGGTGAGGGGGGCGACGTGGTGCGGGCGGCCGAGCGGCTGAACCTCTACGCCGAAGAGGGCGATGGACATTGGATGGGCGAGCCTGCGGTAGGCGACGGCGGTCATGGCTTTGGCCCCGGCGGCTACGTCTTCTCACGCCTGCGCCGCGGCGTGTCGGAGCGCGTCGTGCTGGACGACCTGCTGCTGCACTCCGCCGACGCCCGCAAGCTGGCCGAGCGCGCCGCGGGACTGGTCGAGGCTTTTCCGGAGCCTGCCAACTTCACCCGCAAGGACCAGACCCGCACCGTTCGCGGCCCGCTGGATCTGGTGGCCGCGGTCATGGACGCCGGCCGCAAGGGGCTGAGCATCCAGCGCTACAAGGGGCTGGGCGAAATGAACGCCGAGCAGCTGTGGGAGACCACGCTGGACGCCAACGCCCGCACGCTGCTGCAGGTGAAGGTCACCCACGCCGACGACGCCGACGACATGTTCTCCAAGCTGATGGGCGATCTGGTCGAGCCCCGCCGGGACTTCATCCAGGAGAACGCGCTGGACGCCGAAGTGGACGTTTGATTCCTTCTCTCCCCTTAAGGGAGAAGGGCGAACGCTTGCTCTCCGCCCCTGGACAGTCGAAAAGACCGCCGGGGCGTGCTGATCGGAATGGCTAGATGCCGGGTATAACTGCTCTCAACGACCTGCTGACGGGCCTGCTGATCGCCCTGTTCAGCACCAAGGGCGTGGCCCTGGCGCTGGCCGGCGCGATCCTGTTCGCCGCCATCCTGATCCTGTTCGGCGTCTACTTTCGTCGCGTCGTGCCGATCCGCAAAGCCGTCATGCGCCGCATCGTGGACTTCCCGCGCACCGTGGCGCCGAACGAACTCGAGCAGGTCTCCGCCATCATGGGCCGCCCCGACCGGCAGAGCTTCAACCTGGAGCGGGCCTGGGCGGCGTTCCGCAGCTCCCTGACCTTCACCCCCCAGGGCGAGCTGCGCAGCGGCGCGCCGGCCTGGACGGTGTTCAACATCGTGACCTCGGAGACCGGCGTGCTCGGCTGGTGGTCCAACCTGTTCGTGGCCATCGGGCTGATCTTCACCTTCCTGGGCGTCGTGGCCGCGCTCAGCGAGGCCACCAGCGTGCTGGGTACCGGCAACGCCAGCACCGCGACCATGCAGGCGGCGCTCTCGGGCCTGCTGACCATCACCGCCACCAAGTTCTGGACCTCCATCGCCGGCATCCTGGCCTCGGTGATCCTGCGCATCTGCGAGCGGCGCTGGTCGACCCGCATCGACGAGGCGGTGGAGGATCTGTGCGAGATCATCGACGCGCGCATCCCGCCGGTCTCCCCCGGCATGCTGGCCGGCGAGCAGCTGAACGAGCTGAAGCGCCAGACCGAGGTGCTGGGCGCCATCAAGGCCGCCCTGGCCGACCCGCGCGCCCGCGCCGCCTGAGGCCTAACTCATGACCACCATGGCCACCGTGCGCCGCCGCCAGGGCGGTGAGCACGAGGAAAGCTACTTCGTCTCCATGACCGACATGATGGTCGGGCTGGTCTTCGTCCTGATGGTGATGCTGGTCTACTACGCCCTGCAGTACCGCCAGACCACCAACGAGCTGACCGACACCAAGGTTCGCCGCACCCAACTGCTGCAGTCGGTGCAGTCACAGCTGAAGACACAGGACGTCAACGTGGTGGTCGACATCGACTCCGGCGTGCTGCGCCTGCCTGAGGACGTGCTGTTCGACAAGGGCAGCGACGTGGTCAAGCCCGAGGGCGTGGAGGTGTTGCGCAAGGTGGGTCTGGCGATCCTGGCCAAGGCGCCCTGCTACACCGAGGCCCACCCGCCGACGGGCTGCCCGGTCACCCAGGCCGGACTGGAATCGGTCTTCGTCGAGGGCAACACCGACTCCGACCAGCTCAACCAGGGAGGGCGCGACAACTGGAACCTGTCCGCCGACCGGGCGGTGAACACCTACCGCGCCATGATGGGCCAGACCCCGGCCCTGCTCAGCGTGAAGAACGCCCGCCTGCGGCCGGCCGACCCGCAGCCCCTGTTCGGGGTCAGCGGCTATGGCCCCAGCCGCCCGGTGGCGCCTGAGACCTCTGAGGCCAACAAGCGCCTGAACCGCCGCATCGACATCCGCTTCAACGTGGTCACGCCCCAGCAGGTGCATTAGCCCTCTCCCACAAGGGGGGAAGGCGGTCTCGCGGAACCTGCTAAGTTGAAACCCGCTCCCCTTCCATGATCCGCCCCCAGGACCTGCTCTGCCCGCGGCCCGAGGGCCTCTACTGCGCGCCGGGCGACTTCTACATCGATCCGGTGCGGCCCGTGGCCCGCGCCGTGATCACCCACGGCCATTCCGACCACGCCCGCTCGGGCCACGGCGCGGTGCTGGCCACGCCCGCCACCTTGGACATCATGCGAGTCCGTTATGGCGAGGACTTCGCCGCCGAGACCCAGGCCGCCCCCTATGGCGAGCTGGTGCAACGCAACGATGTGGAGGTCAGCTTCGCCCCGGCCGGTCACGTGCTGGGCTCGGCCCAGGCGGTGGTGCGCTGGAAGGGCCTGACCATCGTGGTCTCCGGCGACTACAAGCGCCGACCCGACCCGACCTGCGCGCCGTTCGAGCCGGTGGGCTGCGACGTCTTCGTCAGCGAGGCCACCTTCGGGCTGCCGGTGTTCTGCTTCCCGGAGGCGGAGGTCGAGATCGCCCAACTGCTCGACTCGGTGACGCGCTTCCCCGAGCGCTCGCACCTGGTCGGCGCCTATGCGCTGGGCAAGGCGCAGCGGATCATCCGCCTGCTGCGCCTCGCCGGCCACGACGCGCCCATCTACGTCCATGGAGCGCTGCTGAAGCTGAACGCACTGTACGAGGCCCACGGCGTGCCGCTCGGGCGGCTGGAGCCGGCCACAGGCCTCGCCAAGGCGGCGCTGAAGGGCGCCATTGTGGTCGCGCCGCCCTCAACCCTGCAGGACCGCTGGTCGCGCCGCTTCCCCGATCCGGTCACCGCCTTCGCCAGCGGCTGGATGCGCGTGCGCGCCCGGGTGCGCCAGAAGGGGGTGGAGCTGCCCCTGATCATCTCCGACCACGCCGACTGGACCGAGCTCACGGCCACCGCCGCAGAGCTCGGCCCGGGCGAGCTGTGGATCACCCATGGGCGCGAGGAGGCGCTGGCCCGCTGGGCGGAGCTGCAGGGCCTGTCCGCCCGGCCCCTACGCCTGGTGGGCTACGAGGAAGAGGAGGACGACTGACGCTCCGCGCCCGTCGTGATCAGATCGCCTGCTGTCCCCGCTCGCCCGTGCGGATGCGGATGACGTCGGTGAGGTCGGAGACGAAGATCTTGCCGTCACCGATCCGCCCCGTACGGGCGGCGTTGACCAGGGCCTCGACAACGCGCTCGACCTCGTCGTCGGCCACCGCGATCTCGATCTTTATCTTGGGCAGGAAGTCCACCACGTACTCCGCCCCGCGGTAGAGCTCGGTGTGGCCCTTCTGCCTTCCGTAGCCCTTGGCTTCCAGCACGGTCATGCCCTGGACGCCTATGTCCTGCAGCGCCTCCTTCACCTCGTCGAGTTTGAACGGCTTTATGACGGCTTCGATCTTCTTCATTTTCCAGCGTGGTCCGTGAGCCTTGTCCGGCGTTCTCCCCGGGCGGCGGGTTTAGCACCGGGCGCGACCCGCGCCATAGGAAGGTGGACGCCACCGTGATGCATCCAGTCCGGGCAAGTGAAATCCTGACGGTGGAGGAGATGACCTCAGCCGACCGGGCTGCGGAGGCGGCGGGCGCGCCTGTGCTCACCCTGATGGAGCGGGCCGGCGCTGCGGTGGCCGGGGCGATCCAGACGCGCCGGGTCGAGACGGCTGTCCAGGTGCTCTGCGGGCCTGGTGACAACGGTGGCGACGGATTTGTCGCCGCGCGCCGCCTGCGGGAGGCGGGCTGGAAGGTCACCATAGTGGCTATGGGAAGCGTCGATCAGCTCAAGGGCGCAGCGTTCCATGCCGCGGCGGCCTGGGGCGGACCGGTGGCGCAGCTGGGAGACGGGGCGGGCGACGACGCGCCGATCGTCATCGACGCCTTGTTCGGCGCAGGGCTGTCGCGTCCGCTCGGCCCGGCGCCCCGTGAGGCCCTGATGTCGGCGCAGGCCCGGCGCGCCTGGCTGGTGGCGGTGGACGTGCCTTCCGGGCTGGCGGGCGACACCGGCGCGCCGCTCGGCTACGCGCCACAGGCGGCGCTAACCGTCACCTTCCATCGCAAGAAGCCGGCCCATGTGCTGGAGCCGGGCAAGGAGCTTTGCGGAGAGGTGGTCGTGGCGGATATCGGCCTGGCGCCGCCGGCCGCTGGGTCGACTCGGCTGCACGAGAACGGCCCCGGCCTGTGGCTGCACCACTTTCCCTGGCCGCGGACCAACACCCATAAGGGGGAACGCGGTCGACTGGTGGTGGTGAGCGGCCATGCCTGGACCACGGGTGCGGCGCAGCTGGCCTCGCGGGCGGGGCTGCGCACCGGGGCCGGGCTGGTGACGCTGCTCTCGCCGTCCGACGCGCTGGCGGTGAACGCCGGCCATCTCGAAGCGGTCATGCTGAAGCCCTTTGACAACGACCTCGAGCTGCAGCGTGCGGCGGAGGATGCCGACGCGGCGGTGATCGGGCCGGCGGCCGGCGTCGGGGCCGACACTCGCGCCAACCTGATGGCCCTGGCGCGGACGGGGGCGGCGCTGGTCGTGGACGCCGACGTACTGAGTTCCTTCCGCGACGCTCCGGAAGACCTGTTCGCCTGCCTGGACCGCAACGACGTGCTCACTCCCCATCCCGGCGAGTTCGATCGGGTCTTCCCCGGCCTGCTCAAGGC
>CALMGB010000138.1 GCA_937863535.1 uncultured Caulobacteraceae bacterium | reverse complement strand
TTGAATCAGCGTTCGTGCAAACCCGCTACCCGCTTATGAGATCATGACCTAGAGCCGCGCAGGTGGAGCTTCTTATCGACGTGCGCGCTATCGCGGCGTCGCGTCGCGCCGGCTTCTCCAAGACCCTCCTGTCCGCCAGCCTGGCCGACGCCGGGATCGACTACCTGCATCTGCGCGACCTCGGCACGCCGAAGGCGGGACGTGAGGCGGCCCGCGCCGGTCGATGCGATGAGATGCGCGAGATCTATGCCGGCCAGCTGCAGGAGCCGGCGGCAGTCCTGGCCTTCGAGCGGACAAGGGAGCTTTCCCAGTTCCGGTCCGTATGCCTGCTCTGCTACGAGGCCGATCCGAGTTGTTGCCACCGCGAAGTGCTGGCCAAGCGCCTAAGTCATAAGACAGGCGCGGCGATCCTGCACTTGTGAAGCGTGGCAAGTTCAGGCTTGAGCAATGCGATTTTCGGGATCACACCTAACTTTACCCACGGTCAGGTATCTGTGGCGTAGTGGACATACATGGACTGGATGCCGACCCGTCCCGGCCCGGTGAACCGGTTTAGGATCAGGTTCATGTTGGCCCCGAACAGTCCTGAGGTGAGCCGGTCGACCTCGGTCTCCATCCGCACCGAAGGCTCCTTGTAAAGCCATCCGCCGGGCTCGATGTCGATCGACTCGCCGGGGCCGAGCACCTTCTCGAACACGTTGCCGTAGCCATGCAGCCACAAGATGCCGTCGCCGCGATGGCTGTGGAACCTGTCGATGAAAAAGCCCGTGCCGCCGAACAGCATGTTGGACACGCCGCGGACCCGGCTGAAGCTGTAGTCGATGGCGTCTGTGGCGGCCAGGAACTGGTGCTCGCGCACCTCCAGCTCGCGACCCTGCGGCAGGTGGATCGGTACGATGTGGCCGGGTCCGTCGCGGCTGAAGGCGATCATGCCGTCGCCCCGCGCTTCGGTGACGAACACCTGCATTCCGGCGACCATGCGGCGCAGCATGCCGCCCATGGCCTTCAGGCTGATGCGCACGGTCGGGTGCTTCCAGAGCAGGATGTGATGTTCGAAGTAGATCGGGGTGCGGCTGACATCGACGGTGAGCACCGGCACCAACTCGCCGTCGATGTGGTAGGTGACGCCACCGAAGGTCTCGCCCGTCGCTCGGGTAGGCATCAGATGCGGCAGATCGAGCATCAGGTCCTCCGGTTCCACGCCGGCCGCCCCTCTTAGGCAGCCGCGCATCAAACAAAATACTAAGCCGTAGGCCGACAAACAACCTTGCCGAATGCAACCGTATGTGCCGCTATATAGGCAGGCATATGGATAGTGACATGGCGAGCGATCTTGTCAAAGAGCGGGCCGACCTGTTCTTGGGTAGCCGCCTCAAGCGGCTAGGGGAGCGGATGCAGGGTGAGGTGGTGCGGGTCGCCGAACGGGCCGGTCTCGCCATCCAGCCGAGCCAGTATCCGCTGCTGGCCACCTTGGACCGGTATGGGCCGCTCACGATCGGCGAGCTGACCCAGGCCATGCAGCTCAGTCAGCCCACTGTGACGCGAGCGGTTTCGCGCCTGGTGGAGATGAGCCTGGTGGAGGTGAGTCGGCTTCGCCGCGACCAGCGCCACAAGACCATCTCGCTCACGGAGGCCGGGAGGATCGCGGTAGACCGCTCCAAGCTCATGGTCTGGCCGCAGGTGGAGGCGGCGGTGAAGCAGATCACCTGCACACTCTCCGGTTCGTTCCTCGACCAGATCACCGCGTTCGAGCGGATGCTGGACGACCAGCCGCTGGACGTGCGCGCTGTCAATGCCGCGACGGCGGGGCTGAAGCTGCGCGAGTTTTCCGACGATCTCGCCGGAGCGTTCAGGGACATCAACGCGGAGTGGATCGCCGCCATGTACCGCGTGGAGCCTACGGACCAGGACGTGCTCGATTACCCGCGCGAACGGATCATCGATCCCGGCGGCGCGATCCTCTTCGTGGAGGCGCAAGGCCTTGGCGTGGTCGGGGCCTGCGCGCTGCAGAAGACGGGCGAGGGGCGATACGAGCTGACAAAAATGGGCGTCCTGGAAGTGGCTCGGGGCCGCAAGGCGGGAGAGTTCCTGCTCAATGCCGTCATCCGGAAGGCGGAGCAGATGGGGGCCGAAGTTCTCTACCTGTTGAGCAACCGCAAGTCGGCGGCCGCCATCCACCTCTATGAGAAACTCGGCTTCGTCCACGACGCGCAGATCATGAGCGAGTACGGCGCCCGCTACGAACGCTGCAATGTGGCCATGCGCTATCTGCCGTCTCCGGCGATGGCGGTTCCGGATGAATAGGCTGGGCGCGATGACGCCGTTACAGGTGGAGGCGTTGCTGCGGTAGCTGGCTACGGCCGGAGACATCCCGTACCCCGTCACTACCATCTGACGGTCTAGGTCACGCTTTTCTGTACAACGACCCATGCCGAGGCAGCCCGATGAGGCCCGATCTATCGTTCGTCACCTCTGCAGCAGTCGGATCGTCAGGTGCAGGGCTGAGCAGTTAGAGAGCCCGGCCAAGTCTTTCGGCAAGACGGCGCATGGCGGATTAAAGACCCCGCCTCTCCAAGACGATCTCCCGCTCGAGCCCCGCCCGTCGTCTGGCGCAGGGCGATGCGCCTCGCGAGGGTGCGGATTTGGGTCTCCTCCACGCCGTCGCTCGCCATGACGAGGCGTACCAGCGGGTCGGAGAGCAGGTCATCCAGGTCAAGATCGTTGTCGTACATGGGTTGGGTCTCCTGCTCAGCGGTGGCGGGCTGGTCGTTCTTCAATGGGCTGGGGAAGTGGAAGCCGTTGCGCTGCGGACGAGACTGATGTGCTCAAGCTGGCGCGAGCCGTCCGCGCCTTGCACCTCATGCTCCAGCATCGCGGTGTCTGGGCCGGTCCGGCGCATACGGATCAAGGCCTGCAGGCCGTCCACGGCAGGCGCACGGATGACGACGCCGCCCTGGGCGTCCCGCTCCGCGGTGACCGGCAGGCGCGTGCCATCCACAGAACTGGTGGACAGGGCGTCCATGAAGGAGAGGTCGTAGGCGCCGTGCGCGACGGGGACTCCTTGCCGACTCTCGCTTAGTTCGTAGGACAGGTGACCGGGATCGTCGCGGCTGACGACGACGGTCGCCGCGTCGGGAGCGGGCCCGGTCACCCGCTCCTCGAAGCTCGACAGGGCGGGCGCCATGGTCCAGCGGCCCTCCAGGCTGGTCGTGCCGGCGTAGCCCTGCGTGGTGAAGCCGACCGCCAGGGTCATGCCGGCCATCGCGATGCGCCAGCGCCGCTTGAGCCCGCCTTGCCGCGGATGGAGCGACCGGCACGACGGCGCCTCTTCCGCCTCCAGCAGGTTGGCCAGTAGGGCGGCGTTTGGAGAAGGATCGGCTCGCAGCGCTTCGGCGAGCGAAAGAGGCAGACCGAAACGTTCTTGGTTGGACATGGCTGACATCCCACCGGGCGCGCTCTTGAGCGCTTCCCGTTCTTCTGTACCGACGAGTATGGATTACGCTTCAGCCCTGCCGCCCGTCAACATCTTTCTGTACTGGACAGTACGGTCACCGCTTCGAATGCTCTGCAGCCGGCGCTGGAGAGGGGAGGTGAGCCGATTTCAACCGGCAGTGGACGAATGCGGCCTCCGCTTCTATATTGATCGGTATGGAAGCGCAGGAAGCCACGATCTCCCGAGGCCGGCCGCGCGAATTCTGCGTCGATGCGGCGTTGTCCGCCGCCTTGGGCGTGTTCTGGAGCAAGGGCTACGAGGGCGCTTCGCTGAGCGAGCTGACCGAGGCCATGGGGGTCACCCGACCCAGCCTCTACGCCGCCTTTGGCAACAAGGAGGCGCTGTTCCGCAAGGCGCTGGACCTCTACGAGCGCGAGAAGCTCACCTTCATGGTTGCGGCGCTCGAAGCCCCTACGGCGCGGGGCGTCGCCGAGCGGATCCTGACGAACGCTTTGTCCATGCAGACCAGCGCTTCTGGTCCGCGCGGATGTCTCAGCGTCATCCACTCGGTCGCCTGCGGGGCGGAGGCGGAGTCGATCAAGGCCGAGGTGGTGGCGCGCCGAGCCTCGTCGGAGGCGGCGCTCCGTCGCCGCTTCGATCAGGCCAAGGTTGACGGCGACTTCGAGGAGGGGGCCGATCCGGCGGCCTTGGTCCGCTACCTCATGACGATCCTGCAGGGCATGGCGGTCCAGGCCGGCTCGGGCGTACCGCGCGAGAGCCTGGAGCAGCTCGTGGCGACCACGCTGTCGCTTTGGCCGGGCCGCTAAGGGGCGCCAGTGTTCAGACCCGCTCGGGCTCGTCGGACATCAGGAGCACGCCACCGCTGTCCTTCTGCTTGTGCGGCGGCTCGACGTGGATGGAGATGACAGACTCCGGGAATTTCGCCGTGAGCGCATTCTCAATCCGGTCGCAGATGGCGTGCGAGGTGATAACCGTCATGTCCGCACCCACCACCAGGTGGAAGTCGATGAAGGTGACCCGTCCGGCCTGACGCGTGCGCACGTCGTGCGCCTCCAACGCGCCTTGCATCTCCGCCGCTATGGTCGATTGCACCTGCTCCAGCTCGTCGTCGGGCAAGGCGTGGTCCATCAGTCCGGCCGTGCTCTCCTGAATCACGCCCCAGCCGGACCTGAGCACGTTCGCCGCCACCAGCGCGGCGATGATGGAGTCCAGCACTCGCCATCCGGTCAAAGCCACCAGGATCACTCCCAAGATCACGCCTGCGGAGGTGTAGAGGTCGCTCACCAGATGGCGTCCGTCGGCGAGCAAGGCGGGGGAGCGCAGGCTTCGCCCGCGGGAGATGAGCACCCAGGACCAGACGGCGTTCAGCGCGGTCGCCGCGCCGTTCACCGCAAGGCCGAGCAGGGGGGCGTTCAGGGTCCTGGGATGGTGGAAGCCCCGCCAGGCCTCACGCAGGATCAGCAAGGAGGCCACGATGATGAGCACCCCTTCCAACACGGCGGAGAAATACTCGATCTTGGAGTGGCCGTAGGGATGGTTGGAGTCGGCCGGTATGGCGCTGATGCGCACCGCGGCGAGCGCGGCGAAGGCGGTCACCACGTTGATGATGCTCTCGATGGCATCCGAATAGAGCGCCACGCTTCCGGTCACCAGGAAGCCCATATACTTCAGGCCGAGCACCGCCAGTGCGAGCGGGATGCTCAGGGCGGCGAAAACCTGGACGCGATCGGGTCTGGGCATGTCCAAGCTCAAGGGCCGATGCGACGAACGACCCCGCGCCCTCCCGGCCGAGGGGCGATGTCGTCGGTCTCGCCAAGCGATCCTGCGATCGCCCGCCTTCGCCACGGCCGCAGCCGAGCATGTTGACGAAGGGCCTCCAAGACCTGGAGGCGGCTACTCCCCGAACAGCTTGACCTTACGCCATCCGCGAAGGGCGGGCT